>DFFH01000064.1:0-6992 GCA_002368805.1 Mageeibacillus sp. UBA3781
CAACCACTAAATTGAAATAAGCCTATAGATATTAATTGATTTGCAACATGATGGGAACTTTTCTCGTCTAATAGCTGAAGTACTTTTTTGGCAGACGGAGGGTGAACCGCATGAAAAGTTATATCAAGGTCTGGGGCATTATCATACTGGTTGTTAATATTCTGGCGTTCGGCTTCCTTCTTTTTGCCGGCGATGACCTGATCAAACGCGGCCAGGAATATGAAAAAGTGTATCCCTGCAGAACAATTGGTGTGGTGACTGCTGAAATCGATGCGGATCTGATGTCCGGCTCTACTGATGAAGCGTACGACGATTTCGAGCCTGTTGATACAGAGCCCAGTTTAAGGAGAGTCGGAGGCAGCAGTTTGCTATACGTCGGTGAGATCCTTGTACTCATTACTTTCATCCTCACCGGAATCGCGATCTTTATTTATCTGATCTGTGATTACCTTAATAGCAAGCTGTACGTGAGTGCTTTTGCGATGGTCGGTCTGGTACTTTTCATGGCCGGTTCCGGATATGTCTGCAGGTTTTATTACATATATCTCCGCCAGCCGGGCAAAATTGTCGGTGAGGTCCATTACAATGCACCGATCATCTATCTCTACGATGAGCAGGAGCGCGAGGCGACGGTCAAGCTCGACTTAAATGGTGAACTGACTTGTACTTATCCGAAGTATAACGACGAGACCGGCTGGGTCGTGAAGACTTCTTCCGACGGAGTTCTGACCGATAGCACTGGCCGCCAGTATGAATATCTCTACTGGGAAGCAGATCTGAATACGGTGCCGGACTTCTCTAAGGGCTTCTGCGTGCGCGGGGAAGATTCTGCCGATTTCCTGGAAAAAGCACTTTCCGACTTGGGTCTTACGGATACGGAAGCAAATACCTTCATTATGTACTGGCTCCCACAGCTGGAAGAGAATCCATACAACGTGATCTCGTTCCAGACCGAGACATATGAGAACGCGGCAAAACTGGATGTTGATCCGATCCCGGATACAATCGTTCGCGTCAACATGCTTTTCTACGGAACGGACGAATACTTAGAGATAGAAGCACAGGACCTCACATCGATGAACCCGTCGGTCTCCGAACGCGAAGGTTTTGTTCTTGTCGAGTGGGGCGGCGGCAAACTCGGGTGAAATAGCTACCTGAGAAGAACAGTGAATTATGTGTTGACAAGTAAACTTGGCAATGATATCCTTTAGCCATGCAAAGAAAACTTGGCAAAGGAGTTTCCGTTATGAATAGAGATGAGATCCTGGCGAGGAGCCAGAAAGAGAATCACGGTCAGGATATTGTTAATCTGGAAATTGCTAAAGACAGCTTGAAAAACGGATGGATCGTTATCGTATGCCTGCTGGCGGTAGTATCTGTTGTAGACGCGCTGGTGTTTGACCGGATGAACAGTGAAGTGTTTTTCGCGATCACTGCAGCAACTTCCGTGGTGTTTTTCCTTAAGTACTATAAACTGCATCAGAAGCATGAGCTCTTCATCGCGATCATAGATGCGGTCGCGGCAGCTGCTTTTTTCGTAGCATGGATACTTGAACTGGTGAAGTACTGAGGCAGCTTCTATGGATGATAAATTGGTACTAAAAAACAGACTGAAGGAGATCCGCACCGAGAAAGGAATGTCTCAAGCCGAACTGGCGGAGCTTGTAGGTGTATCCCGTAATACGATCAGTTCCATCGAAACCGGACAATTCAGTCCGACGGCAAAACTGGCTTTGATCCTGTGCATCGCGCTGGACAGGAAATTCGAAGATGTATTCTTCTTCTGAAGATCAGTCGGAAGAATAGTGAAGGAGAGATTACCATGGCATTTTTCGCACCCATTCCATTGATCCGGAAAAACCATATAATCGCCCGGCTGCAAGAGACGGGTGCTTTTTCCGCGGAGACTTCAAAAACACTGGCAGAGGCCGGAGTGATCAATCCCAACGGCTTTAAGCGCATCACGGAAAGACTTGTGAGGACCGGCGCGATAAAGAGGACCGGAGAGGGAAGATACTATCTATGAAACTCCCTGTCAATTTAGAATAGATAGTGCTTTTCGAACACAAAGATAACAGAATTGCCCCGTCTGTAACATGTGGACGGCGGGATGCGCAGTAAAAACGGTTTAGCGGTATAATAGGGGAGAATGAAAAATAATTGACCCCGGAGGCCCGACATGGCAGTAGATATCAATAAACCCATCAGCATTCTTTACCCCTATAACGATGAAGTGAAATATACGCAGCTCAGCAGTCTCGCGTGCCATGATCTCGCGCTGGACACGCTGTGCACCACCCTTGCGCAGGGGCCGAAGGAGGATGTTCTGATCATGGACATCCTTTCCAAACTTACGACCGACCGGCGTGTCGCTGAGTACCGCCAGAAGGTGTTTGTCGATATACTGAATCTCCCGGACCTTCGGAAGAAGATGATGGAGCTTCTCGATAAGATCTCCTACATCAAGGACTTTAAGACCATGAAGCGCGGATCTTCCGAGAGGATGGGGCTCTGGGATCTTCTGCATAAACTCGATGAGATCTCCGACTATATCAAGTGCGTCGAAGCCATGCAGGACTGCCTCGGCAAGGCCGACCTCAAGTCGCAGGGCCTTCTGGATCTGCGTGAATACGTCAATGCTGTCTATACGGATTCTTTCTTCGCCGAGATGAAGGCGGATATTGAGAAGGTGAAGGCAGAGGCCAGCAGCGTGAAGAGTGTGACCGTCGGCATCAACGTCAACGAGCGCTTCGAGGCGAGTTCCCTCGGTCTCATCTCCATCAACGACGCGCCTTTTAAGAAGTCCGGTATCGTCAGCAATTTTGCCGATGCCCTGAAGTCGAAAAATAAGCTCCACGAAGGCACGGACTGGGACGGAGACATGCACTATACCCCTGCAGAAGGCGATGAGGAAGGTGCCGGTTTTATGGACCGGTTATCCGAAGCGTATTCGAAGGGAACTACGGGCGGCATTATCATGAAGAACGTTGCCAATACCCATAGTACGACTGCCGCTGTTCCGAAGGGAGACGGTGTCGAGAGCACCACATTCTATCTCGGAAAGATCGTCACAAAGCTTCTCGACACTCTAGTAAAGAAGCTCCGTGATACACTCGGCAAGTATGTAAATGTCGCGGTCGTGAATATTTCCAAGCTCATCCCTGAGTTCGTATTCTATATCCGGTTCGCCGAGTTCATCGAAGGCAACATGAAGAAAGGCATGCCATTCTGCGAGGCATCCGTGCTCACGGAGAAGGAGCTGTCCGAAGGAATCACCATGAAGGCCAGAGGTCTTTATAACCTTAAACTCGCGATCTCCTCGAACCACAGTGAAGAGATCGTTTATAACGACCTCGACTTCGATTCTGACCACACTGTCTATATCCTGACCGGTGCGAACCGCGGCGGTAAGACCACGATCACACAGGCCGTCGGCCTTCTCTTCGTTCTCGCGCAGAGCGGCATCTATGTCCCGGCCACAAGCTTCGAATATAAGCCGGTCGATAATATCCTGACGCATTTCCCGGCGGACGAGGATAAGACCATGGATCTCGGACGACTCGGTGAAGAGTGTGTCCGCTTTAAGGAACTCTACACGGAAGCGACGGAGGACAGCCTGATGCTCCTGAACGAGACATTCTCGACGACGTCTTTTGAAGAAGGTTACTACATCGCGAAAGACTCCGTGCGCGCGATCCTGAAGAAGGGCATCCGCACGATCTATAACACGCATATGCATAAGCTCGCCTACGATGTCGATACCCTAAATGAAGGCGACGCGAAGGTGAAGGCTTCCTCGCTCATCGTGAAGAACGAAGGCGCCAAGCGTTCCTTCAAGGTCGAGGTCGCACCGCCGGAGGGCATGAGCTTCGCTAAAGACATCGCGGAGAAATACGGCGTCACCTACGAGATGCTGACGGAGTGATTTTCGCATAGAGAAAAAATAGCCCCGCTGAAAAGTCTAATAAGTAAAGAACGATTTGGAGGTTGTCAACATGAGAATAAAGAGAATTCTGATGACGCTTATTCTGGCCATGATGATCTGTTCAACGGGATTTGTTGTGCTCTGTGGAAGGTACAAAAAGCCTAAGCTGGAACAGCAATGTAAGATCGAGCTCGGTCAGGACAGAGTGACCGAGGTCAAAGAGTATGGTGAAGATGGATTCCTGTGTCTGATCAACGGAACTGAACTTCGATTGATGGCATATAACGGAGAAGTCCTGAGTTCCCTGTCATTAGATGAGGAAGTCACGCTTCTGGCGACTGACGACGATAAGGCCGCCTTTACTTTTTCTAAGACTCCTAATTATAACGGAGGGTATATCGTCGCCGTATGCGGTGGAAAAAACATCCGGGTCATTGCTTCAGATCCAAGACAGAACAGCCTGTTTACGAAGATGGATTTCTCGTTGGAGAATACGGTCGTTTCGGCTGCTGTAAGGGATTCGATCGTCTATATTGTTTTGGATAACGGCGACCTGTACGGGTTCGATATACCGATCCTCACCAAGAGTGAAGTCAGGGAAGATAATGGAAAGGAAGAAACATCTGTTGATCTCAAACTGATCTGTCAGAATGCAAAGATCGTCGGAGGACACTATGTAGTCTTAAAAGATAACTCTTATATGGATATTTATCGATATAATACGGGTGATCCTTACGAGCCTTTCGGTGAAGAAATTATCGGCGTGGCGAATATTCTTGGCGGTGGGCAGATCATTACATCCCAAGCTATATATGACCCAGTCCTTCCAACGGATATTCGGATAATGCAACAGATCGATAATGGTCAGGTATATGCAGGAAGCATGGGATATTTCTATGTGGAGAATGGCGAATTCTATTACACCGGTTTTTTAAACGATCCCGGACAACATGCCGGGTATAGTCCCGAGGCGAAGCAGGCACGTGTCGATATACCTTCCGGATATAATTACTGTTGTATCTGCCGTGGAATCGTCTGCTATGACGAACACACGATCATCTGCTATTTTGTGTGATTAAAATCCTCTTTGATTTCATGTGCCCCGCTCGCGCATTTGTTATAATGGGAGCGGGGTATTTTCCAGGCGGGGGCTGTTGGAACAGAAGTATGAATATCCGGCATCAGCATATAATGTGATGGAGTTGATTATGGAGAGAGAATACTATGAAGATCTTGGTTACAAGCCGTTTCTGTTTTACATCATCTTCGGTGTTTCCGGAGAGGAACTCACGGTGTCTCGCGAGAAACACCATGTGAGTGCTTTTCCCGAAGACTTAGAGATCCGGTCTCTTAATAGAACCGAGCATGCAGAGAGCATCGACGGACTCATCGGCGGGCAGATCGGCGAGATCCTGAAAGCTGCGGACAGCAATCTGTACGGGCAGTGCAGTTCCGCCGAGAAGTGCGTGATCTTAAGCGGAAGTGTAAAGGACGATAGCACGCTGGAATATATGCAGAATGTCATCGGCATCATCGAGGCATTTATCGATCAGGGCGCCGTCGGCGTTCTCGACCTTCTGACATTTACTCTTTATTCTCCGGCAAAGTGGACCGAGCGCTTCTTCGAGAAAGAGATCAATGCACAGAACCACGTCATGATCCTCTTTTCGGAAGAGGAGGACGGGATCTGGCTTCACACCAGAGGCCTCGCGGAGTTCGGAAGACCCGATATCGGGATCCACGGAGTTCCGGAGGAAAAAGTCGAGGACTATAAACAGGCCATCGACCAGATGATCTTCTATTCCGGTAAAGGACTCTTCTTCAAGGGTAAGGCTACCCTCCACACGTTTAACGGCAAGACCATCACCGTCGCCCCCGAATTCGTAAACGACTTCGACAACGACGACTACAACAACGCCTACTACAATGTGACCGTGGTGGAGGAGAAGTGATATCTGATCCCTCAAGAATACTCATTTTATCAAGAACGTTCTCTTCTGCCTTTGTATAATAGAAATACGATATCGTAATAGAAAGGATGATGGGCATGGAGAATCTGGGACTCCTTATTGAGGCGCTGGAATTTATCGAGCAAAATCTTGCGTCACCGATCAGGACAGAGTCTATTTCTGAACATCTGCACTGCTCAAAGTCCACTATAGAAAAGCTTTTCAAGTACGTGAACAACATCAGTATCAGGGATTATATTATCCGCAGGCGAATGAGCAGGGCGTCAAGAGAACTGGTGAAGAATCCGGATAGATCTTTGCTGGACATCGGCATGGAGTACGGATATGGCAGTAATGAAGCGTTTACCAGAGCTTTTCAAAGCGTCTGGCAGGTATCGCCTTCGGAATTCCGGAAGAATCCCTCTGAGTTTGAACTGTTTCCCGGCTATCGGATCGAGCGGGAACTACTGGAGGATAAAAAGATGACAGACAGAAAAAAGGTTGATATTAGTGAGCTTTATGATTGCATTAAGGAAAGAAAAGGATGTTTCCTGATCCTTGGAGACATCAAGGGTCTGATCCCGATCAACGAGATCTCAAGAAAGGCAGGGGATCTGGCGATCATTACTTCCATGAAACGCATGGAGCAGGCGGCCGGGCCGGAGGACATCGTTTTCCGTATCGGCGGCGATGAATTCGTGATCCTTACCGACTCGACCGATGAGGCATATGCGAAGAAACTCTGCGGGGAGATCGTAAGCCACAATGATGAGTGCATCTCCTGGGATGGAAACGAGATCCCGCTGACGCTATACGTTAAGGCTGTCCGCTATGAAGGCGGATCTGCTCTGCGGTATTCCGATTTTTTTACCATGCTGCACAGCGAGATCAGTGAAGAGTTCAAACGGAAGTGTTATGAAGGGAAGTAGCCCGGAAAACTACACAGTTCATTTTAGTTTTTTCTAGGAAAGATAGTTGTGTCTCAAAATGAAGTGCCCGCCAAGGTGATAACGACTTTGCGGGTGCTTTTCGATGGAGAAACCCCCTTTTATGCATCCATATTTGCGATTTTTACATTTCTAGCCTATCGTTCGCGAACGCTTTTTAATCCATATTTT
>DFFH01000064.1:7071-8009 GCA_002368805.1 Mageeibacillus sp. UBA3781
TAATCCATATTTTGCATTTTTCAAATTCTGGCTTATTCCTTGCGAAAAGCACTTAAGCCATTTTTTCATTTTCTTCGAATATAGCCTACATCGCACTAATCCATAATTTCGATTTTCCGATTTATAGCCTATCTATGCCCGAAAACCATGCATCCATAATTCGCATTTTTGATTTTCTAGCCTACCTCAGGGAACATACGATATAATAATGTAACAGGAAATGGCTGTTCAAAGGTTGGAAAGGGTTGTTTTATGATCACAATCTATCTGGAAGATGACGAGTTAAAGGTATCGGGAAGCATTGACCTGGGGTATATCGGTGTATTTGAAGATGAGGAGATCGAGATCCTGGATTCGCTGGAAGAGATCAGGGAATGGGATATCGTGAAGGAAAATCTGGATCCGGATTGTACTGACGATGAACTGATTGCGTTCCTGAATAAGTACTTTAATGACTTTGCCGAGAGGATCTCGAAGAACATAGAGAACATTAACGGGACGTTCCTTCTTCATACCTTTACGGATATGGACAGCTGCGAATCGGATTTTATGATGATCGACGATTTATTTATTGAAGAGAATCTCCGGTACGGCAATGAAGAGGATATCGCGGAGATCTATAACCCGGTAAGAGATGGTTTGAATAGTCTTTCGCCATACCTGGAAGCCCCCAACGACGGCAGCGTTCCCAAGGACCATCTGGAGAGCTTGCTTCGATCTTACTTTCCGATGTTTAACTTCGATTGTTTTTTTGGGAATATCGAGCCGGAGACCATCGGATTGGACGATGGCGAGATGAACTTCCAGTGTTCGGATGATTTTGACTGTGCCATCTTATGCGGTGCCTATGCGGTTATAAATGGAGAGGATCTGAGTTTTTCAGACTGGCACAATTTTTAGGAGAGATGTATGGCCGATTGCGAAACTATTTATCTATC
>DFFH01000115.1 GCA_002368805.1 Mageeibacillus sp. UBA3781
CCATGGTCGCCGCCGTTGCAGTCGAGGATATCGATGTAGTTGATCTCGTCGAACTGATGCTTCAGTGCATATGCGGAGAAGACACCTGTTACACCCGGATCAAAACCGGAGCCGAGAAGCGCGGTGATACCGGCCTCCTTAAATCTGTCGTGATATGCCCACTGCCACTTGTACTCGAACTTCGCGGTATCGAGCGGCTCGTAGTTGGCGGTATCGACATAAGGCGTCTTGGTCGCAAGGCATGCGTCCATGATCGTCAGATCCTGATAAGGAAGTGCGAGGTTCAGGCAAACGTCCGGCTTGAACTCTTCCATGATGGCGACGAGCTCAGGTACTTTATCCGCGTCGACTTGACGTGTGTGGATGATGGTCTTTGTCGTCGGCTGGAGTTTCTCCTTCAGCGCGTCACACTTACTTAATGTGCGGCTCGCGATCATGATCTCCGTGAAGACCTCGCTGTTCTGACAGCATTTGGCGATGGCCACAGAAGCAACACCGCCACAACCGATGATAAGTGCTTTTCCCATAGTAGTATCTCCTTCGTAAATTGTATTTCGGCAGGAAGCGCCGATTGCTTTTTATCTTTTTTTCGTGATGCCGGGATTCCCTGCCGGGCGCCCGGATCGTGAATCATTTCCCGTATTTCATGATAAGCATTTCGCGGAATATCTTCAATGCCAGCGCCGTGCTGCAGCCGCTCTGATCGTAGGGCGGGGAGAGCTCCACGAAGTCCATGCCCACGAGGTTGATGTCCTGAAGCTGCATCAGGCAGATCCGAAGATCCTCGAAGGACAGTCCGCCTGCTTCCGGAGTACCTGTTCCCGGAAATTCTCTCGGATCGAGCACATCCAGATCGACCGTCAGATAGACCGGGACCGGCTTTTCACTGAGGCGCAGAAGTGCGAGTACCTCGTCAAAGCTATCCGCTCTGAACCGCTCCATCTTCGTGTGCTTCCTGGCAAACTCGAATTCTTCCTTCGTTCCGGATCTTATGCCGAACTGGTAGATCCTGCCATCGCCGACGATGTCATGGATGCGGCGGATGACGCAGGCGTGCGAGAGCTTCGCTCCGATATAATCATCACGGAGATCGCAGTGCGCATCGAAGTGCAGGACTACAACGTCCGGATATTTTTCCGCTACCGCGCGAAAAGCACCCAGCGTGACCAGGTGTTCGCCGCCGAGCATGATCGGGAGTTTGCCGTCAGATAAGATCCGGCCGGTTTCTTCTTCGATGAGGGAAAGTGCCTGCTCCGCATCACCGAAAGGCAGGTCCAGATCTCCGGAATCGCAGATCGGCGCGTCCTCGAGATCCTTGTCCTGGTACGGGCTGAATGACTCAAGTCCGATGCTCTCACTGCGCATCGCAGAGGGACCGAATCTCGTGCCCGGACGGAAAGAAGTGGTGCCGTCAAAACCGGCGCCGAAGATGACTGCCTTCGCATCTTCATAGGGACAGTTCAGTGCGAAGAAATTCTTCTCAATACGATCGACCATCAGGACTTCCCTCCGTTCTTTTTCTCGTCAGCGGACTGCTTCGCGCCGCCGTTCAGAGTGGTTGTTGTATCATTTCCGGGGAGCTCTTCCATCGCTTCCAGGAGCTTCTGCACATAGTTCGGAAGCGCGAAGGCACCGCGGTGCAGGTTCGTGTTATAGTACTTCGTCTCGATGCCGAGAGACTTCCAGTCGGCAGCATGCATGTCTCTTACCGGATGATACTTCTTCGAAGCAAAACCGAAGAGCCAGTGGCCGGACGGATAGGTCGGGATGTGTGCCTGATACACGCGGCAGATCGGGAAGTTCGCGAGGATGCGCTTATGCGCGCGCTGCATCGCTCGGGCATCGTTCGCATAGAAAGGACTCTCATTCTGGTTGACCATGATGCCGTCTTCCTTTAGCGCAGTATAGCAGTTGCCGTAGAATTCCTTCGTGAAAAGACCTTCGCCGGGTCCGAACGGATCGGTGGAATCGACGAGGATCAGATCGTATTCATCCTCGTGATGACGCACATATTTCAGACCATCCTCGAAGTGAAACTGGACTCTCGGATCGTCAAAACCACAGGCCGTAAAGGGAAGATATTCCTTCGCCACTTTTACGACTTCCTCGTCGATCTCGACCACATCGATATGCTCGATGGAATCGTAGCGGACGAGCTCCCGGACGACACCGCCATCGCCGGCGCCGATCACAAGTACTTTTCGCGCATCGGGATGGACACACATCGGGACGTGCACCATCATCTCGTGATAGATAAATTCATCCTTTTGGGTAAGCATCATATAGCCGTCGAGCGTGAGAAAACGGCCGAACTCCGGCGATTCGAAAACGTCGATCTGCTGGAAGTCACTCTTGCCGCTGTAGAGCTGCTTGCTGACCTTGATCGCAAGCTTGACGGATGGAGTATGAAATTCAGAAAACCAAAGATCCATAAGATCCTCCTTCCGATTTCTTTTATTTGGTGTGCTATCGGATCTTCGCCGTTAGCGTGGCAGCAAGAATAGCGCCACCGAAACCAACATCTATATAATACCACCTTAATTGATATTGGCATAATGAATCATAGGGGAAGAAGAGGGCGGTATTTCTGTATTTTGTAGCCAATAGCGCATAGTGTATAATTGAGATGCAAAAAACTCACAAGGAGGGGTATTTATTATGGATTTTAAAAATTTAAAGCCTAGTGTGGATTTTAAGGATCCTGCAACACTGTGCACATTGGGAGGAAGTGTTATTCTGCTTTTAGCAAGTTTCCTGCCGATCGTAAAAGTACTCGGAGATACAGAAAGTCTGATGGGTGGAAACCACCATGGTATCCTACATCTTATTCTCGTAATTGCAATCGCTGCACTGGTGGTTTTCAATCTGGAGAAGATCGCAAGCGGTGTAATGGCAGCTGAGATCATATGGGCTATCTGGGATATCCGTAGCGTGGGAAGTGATGTCAGCGATGCAAATAAACTCTACAAAGCTTTCACAGGCGAGAATGCCGCTTCACTTCAGATCGCTTTCTATCTCCTGATCATCGGTGCCCTTGCTCTGGTCGCTGGTCTTGTTCTTATTGGAATGAGGTCTAAAAAGAGCACACAAGCACCTGCTCAGCCGATGATGTGATCTATCTTTATAGGAACAAAATAGCTTCGAAAAACAATAAATGTTTTTTTGTTGTTTTCAATGAGTTTTGTTATATAATTAAAACACTATAAAACTCATTAGGAGGGGTATTATTTATGGATTTCAAGAATTTAAAGCCCGGCTTGGATATTAAGGAGCCGGCAACGATCGCTACTCTCGTCGGAAGTGTTCTTCTTCTGCTTGCCAGCTTCCTGCCGATCGAGACAGCAAAGGTTTCTTTTATGAGCATGAGTGAGAGCACTTCCCGTAATCTGATGGGCGACTATCATCATCAGGGAATTTTCCTTCTGATCCTTGCTATTGCTACTGTAGTTATTCTGGTGCTTGGTCTCGACAGACAGAAGTTCCTCAATTCTGCACTGGGCGCTTCTGCTGCTGTAGGTCTCTGGGGTATCATCAATGGTATTACCGGACTTTCTGCAACAAAGAAGGACTTCAAGGATAGTGGTGTTGACAAGTATGCATCCACTTCTTTCTCCATCGGTTTCTTCGTACTGATCCTCGGCGTTATCGCTATTGTCGGTGCAATCGTTCTGATTAATATGAACTCTAAGAAATCTACTCCTGCACAGGCTCAGCCGATGATGTGATTCTCCACTGTAGGAATTGATAAAAGCTATTGAAAAAGATCCTCGAATTTCGGGGATCTTTTTCGTGTCATTTTTCTTCTTTTAAAACCTGCAATAAATCAATATCCTGTTCGTTCTCTGACGACTTTCAAAGTGCTGAGACTTGCGTCTTCGGCGCCGGTGATCTGGCAGCCTTTCTCCTGCGCGTAGCGGAGATACTCGAGAACTTCCTCCGTGATCTTCTCGCCGGGGGCAAGAACAGGAATTCCCGGAGGGTAGCACATGATGCTCTCTGCAGCGATCCGGCCGACGGTCTTTTCGAAGGCCACATGCTCCGCATCCGCATAAAATGCTTCCTGAGGGGAGAGGACTACTACCGGTGCGATATAGTTGTTCGGAAGCGATACGATCGGATCTTTGCCGAAGCGACGGCGGATCTCGGAGAGGGCGCCGACCAGGCGCTCGACCTCGCGCACGCGGTCGCCGACAGAGAGATAGGCCAGGCAGTTGCCGAAGTCCCCAAACTCCATCTGGATATCGTATTCATCGCGAAGAAGGTCATACACCTCGATGCCGGCAAGTCCTACGGGCAGGGTGTGGATGACGAGCTTCGTCTTATCAAAATCGTAGATCTCATTTCCATCGATTAGCTCAGATCCGATGGCATAATATCCGCCGATCGAGTTGATCTCTTCTCTGGCATATTCCGCCATATCGATGACCTTATCGAAAAGCTCCTTGCCGTGAAGTGCCAGTCTTTTTCTCGAAAGATCAAGGCTCGAGAGGAAAAGGTACGACCCGGAGGTGGTCTGTGTCAGGTTGATGATCTGGCGCACATATGCAGGATCGATCGAGGGCGCACGGTTCTCGTCCGGGGGAACAGTGCTTTTCGAATCAAGGCCGGAAACCGAATCGGCGTCAGAGCCGGATCCTTCTATCGGGTTTGCGCCGCCTACCAGCAGAAAAGCACTCTGTGTCAGCGATCCGCCGGATTTATGCATCGAGACGGAGGCCATATCCGCACCTGCTTCCATCGCGGAGACCGGAAGACGGTCGGAGAAGGACAGGTGAGTGCCGTGGGCTTCATCCACGACGACCTGCATCCCGTTTCTATGCGCGAGCTTCACGATGCCGCGAAGGTCACTGCAGATGCCGTAATAGGTCGGATTATTGACAAAGACCGCTTTTGCATCGGGGTTTTCACGGATCGCCGCTTCGATATCACTAAGCTGCATGCCAAGAGCGATACCGAGTTCTTCGTGCGCACCAGGATCGACATAGACCGGCACAGCGCCGCAGAGGACCATCGCGTTGATGACGCTCCTGTGTACATTTCGCGGGACGATGATCTTGTCACCGCGGGCGGCGACAGTAAAGACCATGGCCTGTACGGCAGAAGTGGTGCCGCCCACCATGAAGAATGCCGCCTTTGCGCCAAATGCCTCCGCCGCGAGTTCTTCCGCCTCTTTGATGACGGAGACCGGGTGGCAGAGATTATCGAGCGGCTTCATGGAATTGACGTCGAGCGTCATAGTTCTTTCGCCAAGGAAGGCGGTCAGCTCGGGATTCCCGCGGCCGTGCTTATGTCCGGGCACGTCAAAAGGAACGACCCGCTCCGAAGAGTAGGCCTCCAGTGCTTCCGCGATCGGCGCGCGGTCCTGTTTTTTGAGAAAATCACTATTCAAGATCACTCATCCTCTTCCGGTGATTCAAATACATTGGCTCCGGAGAAGATCTCGATCATTTCCTTGCGGAGGTTGTTGGTGATCTCGAGTCTCGTCTTCGGCGCGATCTCATAGACATCGGTCTTAAAGAGATAGTTCTGCAGATCCACATCCTTGATGAGCATCTTGGTGTGGAACATATTCGCCTGATAGACGTTGATGTCGATCGCATCGTAGCGCTCGAGCGTCTTTTTATCGATATAGTTCTGGATGGACACGATGTTCTTGTCACGGAAGATCTTCTTGCCGTCCACATCGCGGGTGAAGCCGCGGACACGGTAGTCCATCGTGATGATATCCGAATCGAAGCTTCCGATCAGATAATCCAGGGTCGAAAGCGGGGAGATCTCACCGCAGGTCGCGACATCGATATCCACGCGGAAAGTCGCGATAGCGGTGTCCGGGTGATATTCCGGATAGGTATGTACTGTAACGTGGCTCTTATCCAGGTGCGCCACGACAGTCTCGGACTCGATATGCGGGATCATGGACTCTTCCGCGATCAGAAGAGTGACAGATGCGCCCTGCGGCTCGTAGTCCTGCTTGGAGATGCTGAGTACTTTTGCACCGATCATCTCGGTGAGGTTGGTCAGGATATTCGTCAGACGCTCAGAGTTGTACTGTTCGTTGATATACGCAATATAGTCCTTCTGCTCGCGTGCGGTCTTGGCGTAGCACACGTCGTAGATATTGAAACTGAGGGATTTGGTCAAGTTGTTAAAGCCATAAAGACGAAGCTTCTGTTGCGCCATTTGATCCATCCTTTCCAAGATGGTCCTAACTTGCTGAATATTCTACACCGGGAAAACGCTACTTCACTCCCACGGGCAAGAGGTCCTCAAAGCCAAAGCTCATCGCACTCTTATTGATTATTCACAAGTTATAACCAACTTATCAACATTAAGGGAATTCGAACTTCCCACTCAATAAGGCAGTAAAAACTGCCGCTTCGGCATTTGACCCGGCTGTCCGTATGGCCTACTAACCACTGATGTCGTGGCGGTCAAACATTGCGAGGTGTTCTCCATCCTTGGAAAAAGCACCCTTTGCAATGAAACAAAGATATCACGGAAAGCTAGAATTTGCAATAG
>DFFH01000108.1:0-205 GCA_002368805.1 Mageeibacillus sp. UBA3781
CCTGCTTCTCGAACTGGTGGATACGATATACACCTCTCTCCTCGATGCCGTGTGCACCGACTTCCTTACGGAAGCACGGAGAGTAGGATGTCAGGGTCTGCGGCAGGGATTCCTCATCGAGGATAGAATCGATGAACTTACCGATCATGGAGTGCTCGGAAGTACCGATCAGGTAGAGGTCTTCGCCCTCGATCTTATACATCAT
>DFFH01000108.1:287-11586 GCA_002368805.1 Mageeibacillus sp. UBA3781
GCAAAGCTCATAACGCCGGTAACGACGGAAGAACGGATCATGAACGGCGGTACATAATAAGTAAATCCGCGGTCGATCATGAAATCTCTTGCATAGGAAAGGATCGCGGAGTGAAGTCTCGCGATATCGCCTTTGAGGTAGTAGAAACCGTTACCGCTGGTCTTTCTGGCAGCATCGAGATCGATACCGTCAAATGTCTCCATGATATCGACATGATACGGGATCTCGTAGTCCGGAACGACCGGCTCGCCGAATCTCTCGTTCTCGACATTCTCGCTGTCGTCCTTACCGATCGGGACAGAAGGATCGATGATGTTCGGGATCACGAGCATGATCTTTCTGACTTTCTCGGTCAGTTCCTGCTCTTTGACATCCAGAGCAGCCATCTCATCAGCCATCGCAGCTACCTGCTTCTTCGCCTCTTCGGCTTCTTCCTTCTTGCCCTGACCCATGAGCACACCGATCTGCTTACTGATGGTATTTCTCTGGGATCGGAGATACTCGACGCGGGTCTTGGCCTCACGGAGTTCCTTATCGTATTCGATGACTTCATCTACCAGCGGGAGCTTGTCATCCTGAAACTTCTTCTTGATGTTCTCTTTGACGATGTCCGGATTTGCGCGGACGAATTTGATATCCAGCATATCAATGCCTCCAAACAAAAGATATAACTTTATAATTTTATCACAATAAGGTGATTTCGACTATAAGGGATGCGTGTTTTCCGTCGATTTTACGCGCGCTCGACCATATCCATCATAGTCAGATCAAGCTTTAAGGTCACATCCGGATTAAAGTTGATCGCGTCAAAACGCTTCTGCAGACGGTCACAGGCGATCTTTGCGCCACTTTCGGCCTTCGCAGACGGCAGCATGATGATGTACTGGGCGCCGCTGAACTTCGTAAAGACATCGCCTTTTCTAAGCGTGTCCTGGATCGCCGTAAAGAGCACATCCATCGACGGTTCCAGGATATTCGGGTCGAGCATGTTCCCCTCGGAATCCAGAAGTGTGGCGAGCATCACGCAGAAGGTCTGCTCGGATCTGGCCATCATTCTCTCGATAAAGCGGAAGATCGCAAGGAACGGCTCATAGTCCTGCCAGTAAGCGCCGCGGATCGTTCCCGGCTCTTTGAGCTGCTGCATGAGTGTCCTTATATTCATCTCGATCGCCTCGGGACGATCGACCTTCGCCTGCTTGGACGGCAGTGTCGAGTCATAGAAACGGAAATTGTTCCTTCCCTCTTTCTTAACCACGTAGAGGGCGCGGTCCGCCTTATCGTAGAGCGTATCCATGTTGTTGCCGTCCTGCGGTGCAAGAGCGATACCGATGGACAGCGAAGCAATGCCGTTGGTCGCTTCTTTCAGATCGGCATTTACCGCCGCCTGAAAAGCACTCAGCCGCTCAGACAGTCTCTCATTGGACGGCGGGTTTTCCATGAAGATAACGAATTCGTCTCCACCGAGACGGCCGACGCTGTCTTCCGGGAAGTACTCCATCATCATATGGGCAAGGCGGTTCAGTACCTGGTCACCGACGATATGGCCGAGCTTATCATTTACGCTCTTAAAGTGGTCCACATCGACGATCATATATGCGGCGCTCGTGCCCTGTGCAAGGCTTACCTCGATCTTCTGGGTCAGATAGGATCTGTTCCAAAGTCCGGTCATCGGGTCTTTGGACGCGATACTCTCAAATCTCTTCGCTCTTTTCTCGGCGAGTCTTCGGAATTCTTCGAGTTCCAGGGTCCTTGCAATACGTGATCTCATGACCTGCGGGACGAATGGTTTTCCGATAAAGTCAGCAGCACCAAGCTTCAGGCACTCGACCTCTGTCTCCGGATCCGTCTTCGCTGTAAGGAAGATGACCGGTATATCTTTATACTCGTGGTTGGCGCGGATCTGACGGAGCGTCTCGAGTCCGTCCATCTCCGGCATATTGATATCCAGAAGGATCAGATCCGGCATGCGCTTCTCGAGGAATCGCAGTGCCATCTGACCGGAAGTGACCAGACTGACCTGATAATATTCGTCAAGAGCCTGCTTGGCGAGCGTCAGATTTGCTTTACTGTCATCCACGACGAGGATCGTCTTTATATTCTCCACGATGTCATTCTCCTAACAGATTATTCAAGTTCTCAGTCGCTTCGTCATACTGGAAGTCATTGAGGTAATTTCTGGTTCTCTTCAGCGCCAGTACCGTATCCGCTCCGATCTCGAAGTTCAGGAGCCACTCAAGTTTCTGCAGCGCAGAATCCTGATCGAAGTCCTCGATACTGTTTCTGATATTGATCACCGCCTGCTTCAGTTCCGCATCCGTGATCGGGAGTTTCGGTTCATCATCCTGTCCCTGTACTTCATCGGCAGACTGAAGCACACCGCGGGCGCGGAGCTCCAGCCCGATGTCGTCGAGCAGGGACTGATAGGCGGACAGCAGATCTCCGTAATTGGAATCGATATATTCATAGCGGCCGTCGTAGTTGGCAAACTCATGTTTCTTCGCCATTTCCGAGAGTTCCATCGCACCGATCGAAGCCGCCACGCTCTTTAAGGCATGCGCCTCGATGCCGTACCCGGCATAGTCTTTTGCCTCCGCCAGTTCGCGCAGACGGTCGATCTTGATCAGGCCATCCTCATATACGACCTTGAGGAGGCTGATGTAGTTATCCATGCTGTTTCCGCAGTTCAGAAGACCACGGCTGCAATCCACGCCGCGGAGCTGCACTTCACCTTCACCGAAGTGCGGCGCACTGGCGACAGCATGCTGTTTTCTGATGATCAGATCTGCCGGCAGGTTGCTCTTTAAGGATTTTTCCAGCTGTGCCAGCTCGATCGGCTTACTTACATAGTCCTGGAAGCCTTCTTTATAGAACATCTCACGGACACCGCTTACCGCGTTCGCCGTAAGTGCGACGACAGGAACCTTCTGGAAATACTCGCCTTCCATCTTGCGGATGATACGAAGCGTATCGATACCGTCGAGATCCGGCATCATGTGGTCCATATAGATCATGTCGAACTGCTGGCCTTCCCGGAGCATCTCGAGGCACTGCTTACCGGAAGATGCCGTAAATACATGCATCTGATACGGTTCGAGAAGTCCTTTGACGACCTTGAGGTTGACGGCATTATCATCGACGACGAGGATCTTCGCCTCCGGCGCGATGAAGCTCTCCTGGAACTCATCGGACTCGAGCGACTCGATCGGTTTTTCGGTAAGAACGGAAGCAAATACCGCCGAATAGACAGGGCGGCGGATCACGAGGACATCCTTATATCCCGTGGACAGTTCATTTTTATCAAACATCAGAACGATCTTCGGATTGCCGTGGCAGCTGCAGAATTCACGGATCTCATGAGAATACTCGTCAAATGCCGTCTTACTGACGAAGAAATACGAGTAGTTCGCATTGGACGCAGGATCCAGTTCACTCGGAGAGGCGGCAAATCTGGCAGAAACGCCGAGACGCTGCAGATCATTTCTCGCCTGATCTCTGAAAATCGCTTTTTCATCAAGATATAGCACATGTTCTTTCTTATTCGCCATAACGCTCGCCATCGGCTTCTGCTTGGCAATATACTGGTGAAGCTCGAAGGAGAAAGTACTTCCCTTTCCGTACTCACTCTCCACGGAGATCGTACCGCCCATGAGGTCCATGAGGCGCTTACAGATCGAAAGACCGAGACCGGTTCCCTCGACGGAACGGTTCTGGCGGGTATCGAGACGCTGGAAAGAACCGAACAGTCTCTGCTTATCCTCCGGACGGATACCCATGCCCGTATCGGCGACATCAAAGTGCAGAAGGCACATGTCACTTGATACCGGCTGATAGACGACTCTCAGCGTGATATGTCCGGTGGAGGTAAACTTTACCGCATTATTCAATAGATTCAGGAGTACCTGACGGATACGGATCTCATCTCCGACCAGCTCCGATGGGATCTTCGGATCGACATTGACGACCAGATCGAGGTTCTTGTCCTGCATACGCACGGTAATGATATTGATGATGTCATTGATGACGGATGTCAGCTGATAGCGGACATTGATGATCTCCATCTTGCCGGACTCGATCTTACTGAAGTCGAGGATATCGTTAACGATCGACAGGAGTGCATTACCTGCACTCTTGATGTTTCTGGCATTTTCGCGCACGGCGGGGTTGATATCATCACGAAGGATCATCTCGGTCATACCGACGATCGCATTCATCGGTGTTCTGATCTCGTGGGACATGCTTGCCAGGAAATCCGCCTTTGTCTGGGACGCAGCGACCGCTTCCTTCTTCTTGATCTCTACGATCTGAAGAAGATCCTCGGTACTCTGGGATTTCTGGACCAGAGTCTGCTTCGAGCGGTTAATAAACGATACCAGCGCCATGAGGAATACCTGCGCGATAATAAGAAGGATGATACGTACCATCAGTTCCTGAGGTGTCTTTAAGAAGATAAGGAGCGGGTAGTCATAGACCATCCAGAAGGAATAGTAGAACGCTGTAAAGATCAGACAATACAGGTTTGCCGAGAAATCGAAGTACAAAGAGATAACGCAGGCGACCGTGATAAAGCCGTCCTGCAGCGATCCCGGGTTTTGATAATAGATACCGTATAGCACGACGAGCGACAGATATAGCGTCGTCATCATATACATCTGGAATTTATAGTTATCCTTGGAGATCCTGGTAAGAAGGACTGCGACGATCGGCGTGGTAATACAGTAGATATTGAAAAACTCCGGATACTCTTCCGCATTCGCCGACAGGAGCATGAAGAATACGCATGTGACAAAATATATGAGAAGGAGGATCCTCTGTGCGTCTTTTTTCTCCAGCAGCATGGTTATTCTCCTTCTCTACACTGTTCTTTCAGAGCGACTCCTGAAGGAACAACGAATTTCAGTGTTGTCGGAAGCACACGGAGCGACAGGGTATTATTCTGCTCGTCCATGTCATAGATCTCTCCATCTGCCGTAAAATACATCTTCCTCTTCTCGGAGATCTTGACCGAAAGCTCGGAAGCATCCATCACCCGGATCGACCTGCCCAGGTTATCGAGTTTTCCGTGCTTATAACTCTTCATGTTCGGGATGACCGAAAACAGTGACGAGGAATCACGGATCATAAGCTTGAATTTACCGTTTACCGGGCAGGCATTACCTACCGGAGAGTATGTTCCGCCGTACACGATTCCGTTAAAGGCCGTGATCGATGCTCTTCTTCCCGTGAATTCCTGACCGTCCGCCACGACGGAATACTGCGAATTGACGAAGAAAATAGAGTTCTTCAGCACCGAGAATTTGTATGGCAGCTTCGTTCCTACAATAGAAACACGGCTGAGATTGTTCACCTCTTCCGCCACACGGGCCTCGAAGCCGACGGCGCAGAAGTTGAGTGCTTTTCCGAAACCGAAATCAAGGATATCGAGATACATCGGGGTGCCGCTCACAAGATTGTTCAGATTGAAGAAAGGCTCCACTTCCCCTTCGAAGACCTTTAAGATGTCATTGGTGATACCGCAGGGATAAAAGGCAACCTCGACCATGGAGTAATTCGGGATGCCGCTGATCGCACGGCAAAGGGTGCCGGAACCACCGCAGATATAGAGGCGCACCGTCTCATCTTCAAAGATGTGGCAGAGTCTTCCGACAAGTACAGTCTCGTGGCCGACATACTCGGTATTAAAAACGAGGGCGCCCATCTCCGGATGCGCCGAGATATATTCACGGACTCTAACAGAGATATTCTCTTTTTCTTTGCCCGCTCGCGGATTGATGATAAAGATATGCTTCATGAATCCCTTTGAACCTGACGGAACCTGAAAAGTCCACGCCCTCTCCCCGAAAAAACTATGAATAGGATACCACAGATATCTATATAAATAAAGATTAACTTACTTTTTAGCGTTTCCTGCGGAAACCGGATCCATCTCGGGATCCGTAGATACGATCGCAGATCCGGACGGATCTGCCGGATCGACGATGACCGCCACACTGTCCGAAAGGTCCTCTTTGTCCTCCACCACGGAAGTATCATCTGCCGGTTTTTTCGGGAACGGGATCAGCTTCACGATATTATCAAAGGCCGATTTGCCGGTCTCACCGACATTCAGATAGACGTTACGCAGGACACGGAGTTCCGGAGCTTTGAACGTCTTTACGACAGCGGAGACACGGGATGCGATCGCTTCCTTCGGCTTGATCTGCGAAGGATGGATCCGCGGCATCAGCGAACTGAACAGTGCTTTTTCCTCGGCACGGTGACGGCGGATAAGGTCCTTTTCTTCCTTGCGGTTGATGATGCGGAGCTCACGCCAGGCGCTGTACTTCTTTCTTGCCGGCTCGCTCTTCGTCATCACGGCATCCACACGGCCGTAGATGCTTCCGCCGACCTTATCGGAGATCACCTTCATCTCGCCGGAGATCCCGGAGAGGATGCCCAGACGTTTCTTCACGCCGAAGATCGTCGTTACCGTCGCGATCAGGTCGCAGATCAGCGCCGCCGTCAGGATGGAAAGGATCACGATCTTGGCGGTATCATAGGTGTGATGCAGCACCCACAGCACTGTCGGGTGAAGCACATAGATACCAAACGAGCAGGCAATTCCCCAGTACATCGAGAACTTCGGGCAGATGAATCCCATGAAGTTATACTTCTCATTTCTGTAGTCCCACCAGCGCATCTCGAAGATCTTATAGAGGATGAAGCCGGCCCAGAACTCGACAAATGTACAGATAAATGCCGATCCGAAAAACAGAAGGAAGAAATTATAAGCCAGCGGCCGAAGCAGAATGACAACGCCGTAAAAGCCGATACCATAGACCGGACATAAGGGACCATTTAAGAAACCACGGTTGATAAAACGGCCTTCATCGTATCCGTAATACACGACCTCCAGCACCCAGCCGGTGATCGCGTAGATGAAGAACATACAGTAAGAATCCAAAAACGGATATAAATGCATATGAATTTCCCTTCTTGCAGATACAACGATTATACATTTCTTTCTAAAGATTTGCTATAATGGTTTCGCTATCAAAACAATCAGAAAAGAAATCGGGAATTCACGCTATCTTCCAGTGCTTTTCCCGATCACGAAAGGAAGTATCTCATGGCCAATCCATACTTACCCATGTGGGAACACATCCCGGACGGCGAACCCAGAGTTTTCGGCGACCGCATCTACATCTACGGATCACACGACAATGCAGACACTGACGAATTCTGCGATTTCTGTCTGAAAGTATGGTCCGCTCCGGTATCTGATCCGACGAACTGGACATCCCATGGTATCGCATTTGCCACCCGCGATTTCCCGGGCCATCCTTCCGATACCGACTGGACGGACGGGCGCCTCTTCGCTCCGGACGTCGTCGAAAAGGACGGCAAATACTATCTTTACGCATATATCCAGAATGCCCCCGGCTGCGTCGCTGTCGCAGACAAGCCGGAAGGACCGTTTAAGCTTCTTTCCCGCTATAAGCACAATATCGAGAACCATCCGGACGGCGGTATCTTCATTGATCCGGGCACGCTCGTCGATGACGACGGCCGCGTCTATGTATATTGCGGATTCCTTCGCTCCTACATGTTCGAGGTAAACCCGGACAACATGTACGAAGTGATCGACGGATCTTTCAAGATGGATATCATCCCGAATACCGCACCGTTCAACTTCTTCGAGGCTTGCTCTCCAAGAAAGATCAACGGCAAGTACTACATGATCTATTCTTCCGCCGAGCCCACCAGCCAGCTGGTCTATGCAGTATCCGACTCCCCGACGGGTCCTTTTGAATACAAGGGCACATTGATCGACTCCGGATGCGACTATCCGGGCGGAAACGACCACGGTTCCGTCGCCAAGGTCGGTGACCAGTGGTATATCTTCTACCACAAGATGACGAACGGCTCCATCATGAGCCGCGTCGGATGTGCAGATAGAATCACGCTCAACGAAGACGGCACATTTACACAGGCGGAGATGACATCCCAGGGCTTCGAGGAGATCCTCAATCCGTACCGTGTCACCAATCCGCAGATGGCATGCGTCCTTACTAACGGCGCGACGATCACCGAGAGAACGCCTTTTGACCAGTGCATCACGAAGATCACCGACGGCGCGGTCCTCGGATTTAAATACTTCGACTTCGGAAGCCATTCCGGTTCCGAGATGAAGTGTACGATCAAGCTCGATAACTGCTACATGAGCGGTAAGATCCACATCTTCGCCGACGGTGTGCCGCAGGAAGCGATCGACAAATATGCCCGTCCGATCTTTGATGACGAGCCTTTCGCTGAAGAGAAAAAATCCAAGCGCGCGGATAAGTCCGCCAAGGTATATGGCTTCAGCGGCAAAGTCCTCGAGCAGTTCTCCTCTTCCGATTACACTTCCCGCTACGGCCTGTGCCGCGAGGGACGCGAGATCGGATGCGCGGAGTTCTCTTCGAATGCAAGCGTCGTAAGTGCAACCGTGGAAGGACTTTCCGGCAAGCACGCGATCTACTTCCTCGTCGAAGGCCGCTACAAGGGCTGGGGCGGACACTATATGGACGGAAGGAATCTTTTCGACTTCTTCGGATTCGTATTCCAGGTCTGATACTGATCCGGCGACTCTTCGCAGAAGAAGCTGCGGGCAAGTGCTTTTGCCAAAGAAACATAAAAGAATGAAGGTATGAAAAATGAGTGAGATCTATGTGGTAGGTCATAAGAATCCGGATACCGATACCGTCGTATCCGCGATGGCATATGCGGCGCTGAAACATGCGCTCGGCGAGCAGGACTACATCGCTGCCCGGCTCGATCACCTAAGTGACGAAACCAAGCGTATGCTTGCACGGTTCGGTTTTGAGACACCGCTTCGCATCCGCGACGTAAGGACGCAGGTGCAGGATCTGGACTTCGATACGCCACCGGCTCTTAACGCTCAGGTCACACTGGATAAGGCATGGAGAACGATGTCCGAGGGCAAGATCTCCGTCATCCCGGTCATCAACGAAGACGGCACACTCTACGGCACGCTTTCTTCCGGCGACATCGCCTCCTACAATATGGAGACGATCAACAACCCGCATATCGATAACCTTCCGCTCTTCAACCTCTTAAGCGTTCTGGAAGGACGGATCGTCAACGAATGCGACACCACGACGGATTCCATCTCCGGTGAGATCTGCATCGCACTTCCGCAAAACAACGAGAACCTCCTGTTCTCTTCTAAGGATTCCATCGTCTTCTGCGGCAATCAGCCGGATATGGTAAAGCGAGCTCTTACGATCGGCGTCAATTGCCTGATCCTCTGCCAGACCGATGTCGATCCGTCATGGTTTTCCGGAAAGACAAATACCTGCGTGATCTCTACTCCGCTTGACGCCAGCAAGGCCGCCAAGCTCATCTACCAGGCGCTCCCGATCTCCCGTGCGTGCTACACCGGCGAGATCCAGTGCTTCCACCTCGACAACTATATCGACGATGTTAAAGAAGTCGTCTTAAAGAGCCGGTTCAGAAGTTACCCGGTGCTCGACGAGAACAATAAGGTCATTGGAACGCTTGCGAGATTCCACCTCCTGCGTCCGAGAAGAAAGAAAGTCGTTCTGGTGGACCACAACGAGCTCGCGCAGTCCGTACCGGGCCTTGAGCAGGCGGAGATCCTTGGTATCATCGACCATCACCGCCTGGCGGATATCCAGACCACACAGCCGATCGCCATGCGTAATGAACCAGTTGGCAGTACGAATACGATCATCACGGAGCTTTATCAGGAGAGCGGTGTCATGCCTTCCCCGAAGATGGCCGGCCTGATGTGTGCTGCGATCCTCTCTGATACCGTTATGTTTAAGTCCCCGACCTGCACGCAGAGAGATATCGCGATGGCCGAGCGTCTCGCCCGCATCGCCGGTGTAAGCATCGATGAGCTGGGACATGACCTCTTCAATGCTTCCTTCGACACGAAGTCTGTCGAGGAACTAATGAAGTCCGACTTCAAGGAATTCCACATCGCCGAGCATACCCTTGGCGTTGCTCAGATCGTCTGCATCGATTCTTTCAAGATGCTCGACCGGAAAGACGAGTTTATCGATCACATGAACAAGCTCCGCTCCGAGCGCGGCTATGACTTCGTGATCCTGATGCTCACCGATGTCCTGCAGGAAGGTACCGAGCTCCTCTACGTCGGCGACGATGACACCATCCGATTCGCCTTCAGCGTCGAGCCGAAAGACAACCACGTATTCCTCCCGGGCGTCATGTCCAGAAAGAAACAGATCATCCCGATGCTCACCGCACTGTGGGGCTGATCCGGCGGGTGCTTTTCGCGCGGCATAAAAGGAACTACAAAAGAAATAACCAAAAACAGTACTCGTTTTTCAGAAGTGGCACGTTTTCGACGAATCGTGTCACTTTTGCCAGTATTTGTCGAAAAGAATCTTCCCAAATATAATGCTATCTCATGTAAAATCCTATCAATTCATTTTTTGATGGGAGGACAATATCCGTGATTGCAGGCAAATTATACAAACTTGCGGTTCTTATGAGGAAGCTGAATCTGAGTTATATACACGATCCCAAGGTCTTCACCCCTACCATCAAGCTTGCCAAGCGAGTACGACGCAATACTTCAACACCTGTGATTCGTGTCTATACAGATGAAACCAAAGGCACTCGTAATGAATACTTGCTGACTTCACCAAAATCAGAGAAGTGGAAAAGTCTCCTCGAAGAGCAAGTCCGCCGCTCTGATATTGAGAATCACTTGGAATTCCGTTCTGAACTGGAAAAAGTTGATTCTCCATGCAAAACTCCGGTTCTCACAAAACAAACTTCCTATTCTAGAAAAGTATTTGATTCTCTCACAGAGAAAAACGATCCGGACATCAAAAAAGAGCATGTCTTTGACGGACACCGATTCCGTTCCAAATCAGAAATGCTAATCGCTCAGCTTCTCAAGTCACTTGGCCTGGAATACAAGTATGATGTTGTAGTATCTTTTGATAATGAGGTCTTCTACATAGATTTCGCGATCTATTGTCATGAGACCGGGCGATTTTTCTTCATGGAACATTTTGGTGACATGGGTTCTGAACGCTATCGCCTGCGTACTTTCCACAAAATCACTGTTTACACAGAGCACGGATTAGTTGAGGGCTCAGATATCTTGTACACATATGAAAACAATGAAGATGATTTTAATCTGAATGTTTATGAATGCAAGTTACTCTCCATCATTGCTGTCCACGCACAATACCACACCTTATAGCTGTCACTGTAATGGTCACTGTAAACACCCTTTACAGTGACCACTTCATAGATTTTT
>DFFH01000044.1:0-14349 GCA_002368805.1 Mageeibacillus sp. UBA3781
TAGGCAGGAGAGATGACATAGCGTGATTCGTCCTCGCCGAAGGTCTGCATCGAGAGCTTGCTGTTATCCGGCGCAAAGTAGGTGCCATCGGTATAGACGACCGGCTGGAAGATAAGCGGGGACGCCTTCATGAGACTGTAGCAGAAGAAGTTTCTCTTCCAGGTGGACATGATCTGCTTATCCGATGCATCCGAATCACGGAAAAGTCCGAGCTCGGTGTTATAGGCCGAAATCCCGGGATACGGTTCGTAGATCGACAGATCCGGTATCGCGCTGTAGCCGGCAAACGGCGGGTCAAATACGGTGACATCGTATCCGTTCTCCGCGAAAAGCACCGGCATCGTGAGCAGTGCTTCGTCGTGCTTCTGAACGAGGGAGACGTCGGATCTGCTGTTGATCGCATCCGGTGTGTAGTCATACCCTCCGAAAAGCGCCGGCGCCGCGATGACGGTGCGCATTCCGAAGGAAAGAGTATTTGGATACCAGGTGAATCCCGAGAACTGGGAAACCAGCTCCGGACGCTCCTGAAACATATACGGGATATAGGCGGAGATCGCGCGGTCCACCATCACTACGACGACGTTCTTGCCGTCTTTGCTGAATTCTACGGTAGGAAGATCCTTCGTGGTGCTCTCCATCACGCGGCGGATCTTCGGCATCTCGGAGCTGATCTGATAGATGTTATAGCAGGAGATGGCGGTGGCAACGATCACGAGGATCGGCGCAATAAAGCGGATGACGGAAGTGCTTTTGACGAAGAGAAAGATGACAATGGCGGCGATGACAGCCACCAGAAGGAGGTTGAGCATCGCTGAGGCAGTGTCATGCACGAGCCCCGTATCAAACTGCAGATCCGACGAGAGGATACTCTCGCTCTTTCCGAAGAGAAGGAAGTTCGCTGTCCCGATAAAGGCGAGGCACCAGATGGCGGCGGCCGCGCGCTTACGGTTCTTGTTTCCGGCGAGGTAATAGAAGAGCCCGCCCCAGATCACAAATGCACCTGTCGCGGTGAGGAGCGAGTAGATGATGTATCTTACCGGCGAGTGGACGGAGGTCATCAGGACGAACTCGGAGGTCGAGGACGAGATGACGAAAGACGGGATCAGCGCACCGAGAAAGACACTTAGGAAGATCGCGCCGAGAAGAAACAGCTTGTTTGTGACACCGGCCTCGTCGGATGTGACGGCTGTATCCGCTGCTGATGCAGTCTTTTTGCCGGCTTTCCGGTTCCCTGAGGAAGCTTTTCTGTTTTTCTTTCTCAAATATACGATGTTCTTCCCGAGGGAGAAGATATTGTTCAGCGTCCAGTAGAGGACCAGTCCCGACGGAGAATTATAAAGGAGCACGAGGAAAATCAGGGCCATGCCGTGGAGCTGGATCTTGTCTTTAAACTTCAACCCCTTCGTATAGATCTCCGAGGAGACAACGTTGATCAGCGTCATCAGGACAGGAAGAACGTTGATCGTAAGACCGCCGGCCGTAAGGAGCTTGTCCGGCTGGCCGAGGTCCTTGATGATCCAGAAACTCGTGCCGCGAAGGACCGGAAGATCCGACAGAAAATTATACGCCGCGATGAAGAACGGGATCTGAAGAAGCAGTGCGATCGAGGATCTCAGCGCGTAGATCGGCTTATAGTTATTCTCCTTATAGAAGGCCTGGAGCATCATGTAGCGCTCGTCGCCTTTAAAGGTCTTCTTAATGTGCCGGACGAAAGGATCCATGAGTTTCTGCCGGTCTTTCTCCTGCTCCTGGATCGCGTCGGCCCGGTTATAAAACGGAAGGAGAAGCAGATTAACAACGAGACTTAAGGGAAAGATCGCCGCGCCGTAGCTCCGCAGAAAGTGGTAGGCAGCCGCATAGACTGCCTCCAGGATCAGCGTAAGAGGTGAGAGTAATAGTTGATATAGGATACTCCCGAACGACACGTGCTACCCCCTGATAAATGGATACCGGATTACTTTTCTTCCGCGGTCTCGGAAGCTTCAGAACTTGTTTCCTCAGCTTCCGTTTCAGCCTCAGCTTCGGTTTTCTTTGTTTTCTTTTTATCTTTTTTCGATTTCTTCTTAGAATCCTTTTCGGATTCATCTTCGTTTTTCTTGGTCAGTTCCTCATACTTCCCGACGAGGTAGTCGCAGACACGCTTCGTGCCCTCGCCCTGGTATGCCCAGGCTTCGTCTCTGACCTGATGACGGCTCTCGGTAAAAGAACTGTCCTCGAGGCAGTCATCGATCATCTTCTTTAAGTCGGATCTGTTTTCCTTCGTGAGCTTGGCGCCGAGTCTCGGGATAACGCTTAAGCCCCACGGGAGACGCTTGAGCCACCATGCATCATACGGGGATGCATCAAACTCGGTATCGGCACAGATGACCGGCTTATCGAATACGAGCGAGAAGTCGAAGATAACACCGCTGAAGTCGGAGATCAGGATGTCGGAGCGGTTGAGGCAGTCGAAGTTATCGGTGTCTCTGTTCCACTCGATCTGATCACCGTCCGGGAACTCCGCCATCAGCTTATCCATCAGTTCTTTTTCCGAAGTGAAGGACTGCGGGTGCGGACGCACGATGATGTGATATCCTGTCGCAAGAAGATCCCGGATGAAGTCAGCTCCGTAGCGGGAAAGGATCGCGCTCGCGCCCCAGGAAGGAGCGAGAAGTACGGTACGGGTCTTCCCGGAAGAAGCGGAGGAGGGTGCTTTTCCCGCGGCGGCTGTGGACTCGGCGCCTTCGGAAGATGCGGCCTTGCGCTCTTCGAATTTCTTTTTCTTCTCATCCATAAAAGGTGAACCTGTCAGGACAAGTTCTTTTGGCTTCAGATGACGGGCCTCCTCGAGGTCACGGGTGTCGTCGATCTGGAACTGGCCGGAGCAGAGAACGGCGTCGTAAAAGTCGATACCGAACATTCTGTAGGTCGTCATCTCGGCAGGGGAGTGCGGGATGTGGACGTAGTACTTGGCGTCCTTACTGCGCTTCCACTGATAGACATCGACGCCCGGCGTGGTGGAAAGAACGATGGCGGCCTTGACGAAGTTGAGCTTCGCAAATGCTTTGTTACCCGGGCCGATGCACTCGGTCTTGACGTGTTCCATCTCGGACTTCAGACCCGGATCGTCCTCGGAAGCGGTCATATATACGCAGTCAAAACCTCTCTTATCCATCTCCTTAAGGATCGGCTCGAATACCGACCAGTAACGCTTGTCGTCGGAAAAGACCGCGAGCTTGATCACCTTGTCGGAATCATCCTTCGCTTTACCGCCGCTTAAGAGGAAGCGGATCTTGACCCATAGGCCTTTGAAGGCGAATCTCGCTACACCGAGAAGACCGATCAGGATCGCAAAGAGCATGGAACCCGTACCCGGGTCGATATAAAGTCGTACGATATTCATCATCAATTCTCCTCTTTTTTCCAGTTCTTCTTATCCAGTACATTCTGATTCATCAGTTCATACCAGATGGTATTTGTAAATCTGTTGCCGGCATTGGACTCTGCAGACCAGTTATCCGTATAGAGTACGTACATCGGGCCTTTCTTCGCATCCGGCTGATAGATCGGATTTCCGGTAAACGGATTGAGCGGATTGTCCAGAAGATTGCTCATCGCCAGTGTCGGAGTATCCGCATTCGTCATGAAGGTGTAGTCTGTCTTAAAGTCTCCGGTGGCGCCGAAGTCCTTATAGAACAGAAGCGGGTTATAGCCCATGGCGTCTTCCGCATTATAGAGCGTATCCGGATCGCCATCGCCGAAGAGCAGGTCATCGAAGCTTCCGAGACCCCATGCGTGGTCGGATACGATGATGATCCTGGTGTTGTCATAGACACCCAGCTCCCTAAGGTGATCCATCCACTCGCCGAGGCGGTTCAGGACAGCCATGTCGCACTGGTAATGCGCCATCTGGTAGGTGGTATCCATGTGCATCGTGACACCATTTAAGGTAAAACGGTCTTGATGCGTGCGGTCATATTCACCGTTTCTTACGACGTCCACAGGCTCATAATCCGGCTCCTGAAGAGGGATGATGTTATGGGTGGCACTGTTCTGCATCATGAAGAACTGATCCTTGCCGGTATCGGATGCCACGGTGATCGACGGAAGCGCACGCATGACCTCGTAGGAGTTCATGAAGGAATCCATCAGCGCCGGCGGAACCGAATACTGCTCGATCGCGCCGCCCTGGATCAAGGCGGTGCTCGAGGTGCCCGGCTGGAAATAGATACCGGTGGAATAGACGGCCGGCTGCATGAACAGAGGTGCGACCTTCATCACCGAGTAGCAGAAGAAGTTACGCTTCCAGATCGACTGCATGTTGCCGGCGATATCCGAAGAATCACGGAACTGGCCGAACTCGGTGTTATAGGCCTTGATCTGCGGATAGTCCTCGAAGAGGGACAGATCCGGGATCAGGCTGTAGCCTGCATACGGCGGATCCATGACGGTAACGTCATAGCCTGCCTCGGAAAAGAGGATCGGCATCGTGAGGATCGCCTGATCGTGCTTCTCCTTGAGGGAGAACTCCGGTCTCTCGTTGGTCGCTCTCGGAGTGTAATCATATCCGCCGAAGAGCGCCGGTGCGCCGACGAGTGTTCTCGTTCCGAAAGAGAGAGTATTCGGGTAGTAGGTGAATCCTCCGAACTGCTCGGCGAGCTTCGGGTTTTCCTGGAAGATATAAGGTACGTAGGAAGAGACGGCACGGTCGATCATGAGGACGACGACGTTCTTTCCGTCTTTACTGAAGGTCAGTGTCGGACGCTCGGAAGCGGAATTCTCTTCGATGACTCTCTTAATGTTCGGCATCGCTTTCTGGATGTCATAGCAGTTATAAAGTGTCATCGCGCCGATCGCCACAAGAAGAACCGGAGAGATGAACCTGATGACCTGCGCTTTTTTCTTATAGACCACGATGATCAGCGCCGTAAGTGCGACGATCATCAGAATATCAAGGAAGACCTTATTCTTCGCGATATCCAGCGCGACATCGAAGCGAAGGTCGGTGGTTAAGGAGTTGCTGTTCTGTCCGAAGACCATGTAGTTCGCAACACCGGTGATCGCGAGGACCCACATCGCACCGGTAAAGACGCGCTTTGCTTTAGTGCTTGCCAGATAGTAGAAAAGTCCGCTCCACACGAGGAAGAAACCTGCGGCGGTAAGAAATGCGAAGAATACATAGCGGTTCGGGGAATGCACGTCTGATGTGATGACGAATTCAAGAGGTGAGGACTTGATGATCGCAGACGGGATCAGGCCGCCCAGAAGGATCGTCAGGAAAGCCGCAGCGCCGAAGAAGAGACGGTGGTCAGGCTTTTTCTCCTCTGTATCAGAGACAAGTGCTTTTGCCTTACGGCGGGGAAGGAAACCGACCAGAAGCGGGATCAGCATCAGTGCGCCAAAGGCGAGAACGCCGAGACGGTAGTTCGGAAGACCGTGGAAGAAGCAGAAACCGTAGAGAAGAACTGCAGCTCCGCCGATGCCGAAGAGGATGCCCGCGGTGCGGACTTTGTTCTTCGTGCCGTTCACGACGTTCTTCAGAAGCGAGAAGATGTTGTTGAGTGTCCAGTATAGAACCAGTCCGGATGGGGAATCATAAAGGAGCACGAGGAAGATCAGGGCCATACCGTGGAGCATGATCTTATCTTTGAACTTCAATCCCTTGGTGTAGATCTCCGAGGAGACGACATTGATCAGGGTCATCAGGATCGGCAGGACATTGATCGCGACACCGCCGATGACCAGAAGACCGTCCGGCTTGGAAAGGTCATTGAAGCACAGGTACTTCGCTCCCTGAAGGTCCGGAAGCTTCGACAGGAAGTTATATGCCGCGATGAAGAACGGCACTTCCAGGACAAGCGCGATCGAGCTTCTTACTGCATAGATCGGCTTGTAGTTGTGCTCTTTATAGAGGGCCTGCAGCATCATGAAGCGCTCGTCGCCCTTAAATGTTTTCTTGATGTGCTCGACAAACGGAGCCATTTTCTTTTCTCTTTCGCGCTCCTCCGCCTGGATCGCGTCCGCCCGGTTATAAAATGGCAGAAGCAGGAGATTGACCACGAGGGAAAGCGGGAAGATCGCCGCGCCGCTCGATCTCAAAAGCTCGAACGCGGTACTGTACACCGCTTCGAAGATAAGTGTCAGCGGCGACAGAAAGAGTTGGTACATGATTGATCCAAATGACATAGAATCAGACTTCCTTCAATTTTCTTTTTCCTTTTTTCGAGTCCGTCTTCGTGTGGCGGGGGAGCCGCTCCGCTTGCGAGATCCGGGTTTCCGGCCGGGAGCCGCGCGGGCTTTTCCTACGGCAAAAGCACTTGGACGAACAGAAAAGATTATAGCATGACATTATATTTATAACAACATGCGCGCGTGTGCGTGTATATATACGCATGTGTATGTGCGCGCGAAGTGTGTGTGCCCGCGTGTGCGTGTGTACAGAGAGGCTTCGGGTATTAAACGCGGCGGGAATATGATAAAGTAAAGCCGGAAGATGATTTTGTCTCGAGGTTTGAAAGAATGGAAAATACAAAAATCGATGCGATGAAAATATCCTTTGACGGCCCGGCGAAGTGCTGGGAAGAGGCGTTGCCGGTCGGGAACGGAAAACTCGGCGGCATGGTGTTCGGGCTTCCCTATACGGAGCGGATCCAGCTCAATGAAGACAGCGTCTGGTTCGGCGGACCGCAGGACAGAAACAATCCGTCCGCACTCGAGAATCTTCCGAAGATAAGATCGCTCATCATGGAGGGACGGATCCGCGAGGCACAGGAACTGTGCACCTTCGCACTTTCCGGACTTCCGGAGGAACAGCGTCACTACGAGCCCCTCGGGAATCTTTATATCGAGTTTGACGGGCAGGAGATGGAATACTCCGGTTATTCCCGTACACTCGACCTTGCGACAGCGACAGTCACGACAAGTTACGTTATGAGACGCACGATTGGCGGGAGGACATCCGATGTGAGATATACCCGTGAGGTCATCGCGAGCTTCCCGCAAAATGCGATGATCATCCATCTTATCGCGGATCAGCCCGGTGCGCTTAGCTTTCATGCACAGCTCGGGCGCGGCGCGGGAAAGCCCTGGGAAGAGATCCCGTACCAGAAGCAGACGATAAGAAGACAGTGCTATAACGGCTTCTGTGACAGTATCACCGGAATGACCGGAGGGATCCAGATCATGGAGGCCACATCCGGCGGAAACGGTGTGCATATGGCCTGCGGCATCAAGATCGTCGCAAAGGGCGGGACGTCTGAACTGATCGGAAATACCACGCGCATCCATGATGCGGATGAGGCCCTGATCATCCTCTGCGCGGATACGACTTTCCGGAAGGAAGACCCGGCAGGATCGGTGCTCGCAAGACTAGAAAAGGCAAGTGCTTTTGCATGGGAAGAATTATATAGCGAACATGTAGAAGACTACCGGTATCTCTTTGACCGCGTGAAACTTCATATCGACGGGCAGGAGGAAGTTGAGCGCTTCTTCCAGTTCGGACGGTACCTTATGATATCCGGATCCCGTCCGGGATCGCTGCCGCTGAACCTCCAGGGCATCTGGAATCAGGACTTTGCGCCGGTGTGGGGGAGCCGGTTCACGATCAATATCAATGCGGAGATGAATTACTGGCCGGCGATGGTGACGAACCTGGCCGAGTGCCAGGAACCCTTGATCGAACTGATCAAGAGGGTGCGTGAGAATGGCCGCGTGACCGCGCGGAAGATGTATGGCTGCGGCGGGTTCATGGCACATCATAATACGGACATCTGGGGCGACACTGCGCCGCAGGACGTCTGCATCAGCTCGAGCTACTGGGTCATGGGCGGCGCGTGGCTGGCACTTCACATCTGGGAGCAGTACCTCTTTACGATGGACCTCGATTTCCTGCGCGGACACTATGACATCATGCGCGAGGCGGCCGAGTTCGTGATGGACTACCTCATCGAAGACGGGAAGTACCTCGTGACGTGTCCGACGCTCTCGCCGGAAAATACTTATATCCTGCCCGATGGCGAAAAGGGCGTGATCTGCAAAGGCGCGTCGATGGACAACCAGATCATCACCGAACTTCTGAAGGCCTGCATTGCTGCGGAGAAGGCGCTGGGGATTGAAGGACAGGCAGCTTCGAAGGGGAATTCGGCTGTAGAATCGGACGAAGTCGCAGGCGCGCTTTCTATATCTTCGCGTGCGGCGGAAGTGCTCTCGCGCATCGCTCCGATCCGCGTGGGCAAGCACGGGCAGATCATGGAGTGGAACGAAGACTACGAGGAAGCCGAGCCGGGACACCGGCATATTTCGCAGCTGTTTGCGCTCTACCCCGGAACACAGATCACACAAACGGAACAAGTGCTTTTCGAGGCGGCAAAGAAAACGATCGAGCGGCGACTGTCGTTTGGCGGCGGGCATTCCGGGTGGAGCCGGGCGTGGATCATCAACATGTATGCGCGGCTCGGGGAAGGGGAGAAGGCCTGCGAGAACCTGATGCACCTGATCCAGAAGCAGACCCTGCCGAACCTCTTTGACAATCATCCGCCGTTTCAGATCGATGGAAACTTCGGCGCGACGGCCGGTATCGCGGAGATGCTGGTGCAGAGTCATGAGGACGAGGCCGTGTATCTGCCTGCGCTTCCGGAGGCGTGGGCGAAGCATGGCGTGGTCGAGGGCCTCAGGCTTCGCGGCGGGAAGACGGTGAAGGTTCTTGAGTGGCGCGACGGGAAGGTCGTGCGGCTCGAGATTCGATGAAAAGAGCGCTATTTTACAGATCGTTCGACAAATCGGGGTTGAGTGTCGAACAAAGTGTCGAATAAGGCACGTATTTTACATATCGTTCGACAAATCGGGGTTGAGTGTCGAACAAAGTGTCGAATGATTCTCAAGATGGAATCTGCACACGCTAGAAATTCCCCCGTTTCTCTGCTACTATTAACATGTTGTAAAGTAGAGGGGGGTAAGTTATGTCAACGACTAATATCGTTATTATGATCGCGATCGGCGCGTATCTTCTCTTGATGATCGCGATCGGTGCTATCTTCAGCAGAAAAAACAAGAACACAGACGATTTCTATCTGGGCGGCAGAAAGCTCGGCCCGATCGTTACCGCGATGAGTGCGGAGGCGTCCGACATGAGTTCCTGGCTCCTAATGGGACTCCCGGCGGTTGCTCTGATGACGGGTATTCCGGAGGCATTCTGGACGGCGCTCGGCCTGGCGATAGGTACCTACCTGAACTGGCTGTTCGTTGCAAAAAGACTCCGTGTCTATACGCAGAAAGTCGATGCGGTCACGCTGCCGGACTTCTTCAGCAAGCGTTTCGGCGATGAGCATCACATCATCACATTTGTTGCCGCTGTCTTCATCGTCATTTTCTTCGTACCTTATACCGCTTCGGGATTTGCGGCCTGCGGTAAGCTCTTTTCCTCGCTGTTCGATGTTTCCTACACTTACGCCATGATCGTCAGCGCGGTAGTCATCGTGCTTTACTGCACACTCGGCGGATTCCTCGCGGCATCAACCACGGACTTCATCCAGTCCATCATCATGACGGTTGCGCTCCTGGTCGTTCTCGGTGTCGGCGAAGCAGTGACAAACGGCATGGGCAATGTTTTCAGTAATGTAAAGAATCTGGACGGCTACCTCGATGTCTTTAAGGGCTTCGACGTCTCGAAAAGCACTGTCGGAAGTTACGGCGCGCTGCCGGTGGCCTCGACGCTCGCATGGGGCCTCGGTTACTTCGGTATGCCGCACATCCTCCTTCGCTTCATGGCGATCGAAGATAAGAAGAAACTTAAGCTGTCCCGCCGTATCGCTTCCATCTGGGTAGTGATCTCTATGGGTATCGCTGTTCTGATCGGTATCGTCGGCTATTCTCTGATGAAGAACGGCATCGTTCCGACATATGCGGATTCATCCTCCGCAGAGACCATCATTGTTGATGTGGCGAAGTGGATCGCATCGCACGGCTACATCCCGGCGTTTGTCGGTGGTGTTATCCTCGCGGGTATCCTCGCATCCACGATGTCCACGGCGGACTCCCAGCTCCTGGCGGCGGCATCTTCCGTTTCCCAGAACCTCGTTCAGGAGACATTCGGAAAGAAACTGTCCGAGAAAAAGGCGATGTGGCTCGCCCGCATCTGCGTTATCGTGATCTCAATCATCGCGATATTCCTGGCGCTCGATCCGAGCAGCTCGGTATTCCGTATCGTATCCTTCGCATGGGCAGGATTCGGTGCCGTCTTCGGACCAATGGTGCTCTTCGGACTGTTCTGGAAGCGCACGAATAAGTGGGGCGCACTTTCCGGCATGCTTTCCGGCGGTATCACGATCTTCGTATGGAAATTCGCTGTCCGTAAGGCTTGTGCAGGCTCGATCCTGGATATCTATGAGCTGCTGCCGGCATTCATCATCGCCTGCATCTTCATCGTAGTGGTCAGCCTGATCACCAAGGCGCCGGAAAAGGAGATCGGCGAGACCTTCGAAGCTGTAAAGGCAGAGTGCAAAGCGGATCTGAAAGAAGAACTGACCAAGGCGTAAACTTCGCGAAAAGCACTTGTGCGGCAGCACTAGCTTGAAGGGCTCTAACTGATATTGGAATTCTATGAAGTGGTCACTGTAGAGGGTATTTACAGTGACCACTTTGTTGACTTCTTGAGAAATTCTATGTAATGGTCACTGTAGAGGGTATTTACAGTGACCACTTTGTTGACTTTTTGGGAAATTCTATGTAATGGTCACTGTAGAGGGTATTTACAGTGACCACTTTGTTGACTTTTGAGGAGCGTTATTCCACCAGGCGGAAGTTCCCGGTGAGGGGATCGCGCACCGATGTATCGATGCGGCCTTTGGCCGGGACTTCTTTTACGAAGTCGGGGCGGCTCTTCGGCACCTCGCGCAGATAGTAGTCCAGCGTCAGGGCTTCACGCACTTCTTCCTCGTAGAGTGTCGTCTTTTCTTCTGCGAACTCGAGAAGGATCTCGTAGCGGCGGGACCTCGCCGGAGTCATCACGAAATAGTTCTTCTCCTTAAAGAAATCCGCGAGTGCGCTGTACATGTCAAACGGCGTCTCAAAGGCGGTGAGAAGAAGCGGCATGGTCACATCGAATTGATGACTGTTGTAGAACAGATCGACCATCTCTTCCATGTTCTTCAGGTGGCAGAGCTCATCGAAGCGCAGCCATCTGGTAGATAGAACTTCATATGGCGTATCATCAGAGTGGACGATGCCGAACTTCTCGCAGTCTTCCTCGATCGGAGTGCCCTTTAGTACTTTCAGAAATCCCAGCGCAAGCTGCGTCGGAGCAAGAGCATACACGTCATTAAAGGAGTTGCGGAAGCTTCTGTACCCTTCGTAAGGGAGGCCGGCGATCAGATCGAGATGAATAGCGATCGTTTTCGTCTCCGCAAGATCCTGCACGACTTTCTCGATCTTATGGATCTTCGACGGCCGGTTGATCGCCAGAAGCGTGTCCTGGTTGGTGGTCTGCACACCGATCTCAAGCTGGATCGAGCCCGGACGCATCTTCCTCAGAATATCGATCTCTTCCTTATCCATCAGCTCCGCAGCGATCTCGAAATGGAAGTTTGTCGTTCCGTTATCGTGCTCGAGGATGTAGTTCCAGATGGCCTTCGTTCGGGCCTTGTCGCTGTTAAATGTACGGTCGATGAACTTGACCAGCGGGACGTCCTCGTCGAAGAAGAATTGCAGTTCCTTAAAGACGAACGGCAGGCTTCTGTAGCGCACGGTCTTATCGATCGAGGACAGGCAGTAGCTGCAGCGGTACGGGCATCCGCGGGACGACTCATAATAGACGATCCGGTGGTCGAAGTCGGACATATCGTCTTCGTAGATGAAGGGAAGTGAATCGAGACTTACCAGATCGTTTCGGATGACGCTCGGGCGCTCGCGCAGGGCGACGTTCGGGATGTCCGAGAAGTCAGGGTTCCCGAGCGTGGGCTTCGATATATTCTTCGTATCGTCGAGCTCGTCCTGCACGATCTCCATGGCGCGGCAGTATTGTCCGACGACTCTGGTAAAAGCACTCTCCCCCTCGCCGATGAATATCCCCCGGACATTTTTATATTCTTCGAAGAACTTCTCGTAGTGGTACGAGACTTCCGGTCCGCCGAGCCAGATGTCGATATCCGGCAGGACCTTCGGAAGATCCGACAGGAGTTTTTCTACCGCGCCGATATTCCAGATATAAGTGGAGATCCCGATCGCGTCCGGCTTTAGGTCACAGATCGAAGAAAGAATAGTATGGATCGGGGTGTTGATCGTCGTCTCATAGATCGATGTCACGCCCGGATAGACGCGGTCCGCGTAAGCACGGAGCGAATAGACCGCGGGGTTGGAATGGATGTATTTTGCGTTGATGGCGACTAGAAGAAAATTCATAAGATCCGCCTCCTTTGTGAGCTGCTCAAAAGCCTGTCGGAGTGTGCTTTTCGAATATAGACATACACACTGCTGCCGCTTCTGCTGTTACTATTAGTGTAGAACTCATAGCCGCATGTGGCAAATGATTCCCGAAGATCTTCCATGAATTTGTCGTCTTTTTCGGACGCGTCTGCATACTGGAATTATAGCAGACAGCGCATAAAAATGAAAAGGACCGTCCAAGGTTTGGGGTGGTTGGACAGTCCGTTTCGGGGGTATATATCAGGGGCGTCGCTAGGAGGATCACATTGCTGTGTATCCGCCATCGACAGGGAGATTGACACCGGTAACGTAGGAAGAGTTCTTCGAAGCGAGGAACAGTGTTGCTGTATCGAGCTCACCCTCTTCGCCATAGCGCTCTTCCGGGATCATGGTCTTCGCATTCTGCTGGAAGAAGTCGCTGTTTAAGGTGTCGCGGGTCAGGTCAGTGTAGAAGTAACCCGGGCAGATGGAGTTGACGGTGATGCCATATTTACCCCACTCGGCAGCCAGTGCACGTGTCATGTTGACGACACCGCCCTTTGCCGCGTGGTAAGGAGCAGAACCACAGATCTTATTTCCGACAAGACCGTACATGGAAGCGATGTTGATGATACGGCCGTACTTTGCGCCGATCATGTACTTCTTAGCAACCGCTCTTGCGACTCTGAAGGAACCGAACAGGTCGATGTTCATCTCGTTGTTGAACTGATCATCAGTGATGTCCTCAGCCGGAGCAACTGCGCCGGTACCTGCGTTGTTCACGAGGATATCTACACGGCCGAACTTCTCGATCACCTTATCGACCATTGTGTTGACAGCGTCTGTGTCAGTGATGTCGCAGCGGAGAGCCAGTGTCTCAACACCGAATTCCTTGGAGATATCAGCGCATACTGCATCGATCATCTCCTGGCGGCGAGCAACGGCAACGATAGCGCAGCCCTGACTTGCCAGTGCTTTTGCCATCTGAACACCAAGACCGGTGGAGCATCCGGTAACGATAGCAACTTGTCCCTTGAAGTCAAAATAGTTTGTCATGTGTTTTCTCCTTTTTATTCTTTATTTTCCGCAAAAGAGTATATCATTTTACCTCTCAAAAAGGACTTTCCCGTTCATTCGTTATTTGTACAAGAAAAAAATGTGCTATCCTATAAACACCTTGCAAGACGACAATGAAAACGGCAAAGTGATTTTCACATTGATTTTCATTTCTTGCGAAAGACCTTCGAAGTGAAAGGAAAAGAAAATGTCTGAGGCAAATGGCGCAAAACGTTATGAGACTACTCTCTGTTACCTTTACGGGGAGCGGGGAGTCCTGATGCTCCATAGAACGAAGAAGGAAAACGACATCAATAAGGATAAGTACATCGGTGTCGGCGGCCACCTCGAGCATGGCGAGTCGCCTGAGGAGTGCGTGCTCCGTGAGGTGAAAGAGGAGACCGGGCTCACGATGACATCATACCGCCTTCGAGGGATCATCACATTCGTGATCGATGATATCGACGAGATCACATTTCTTTATACCTGCGATGCCTGGGAAGGCGAACTTGGCGGTAATTATGATCCGGCCGGTTCCTCCGATGCAAAAGCACCTGCGCCGGCCGCTTGTTCCTCCGCTGAAGCTCCCGCGCCGGCCGCTTGTTCCTCCGATGCAAAAGCACTCGCGCCGGCCGCTTCCTGCGACGAGGGCGAGCTTGTCTGGATCGCACCCGATAAGATCGAAGAACTCCCTATCTGGCCGGGCGATAAGATCTTCTTCCGGCTTCTTTCCGAGAGGGAGGATGTGTTCTCTCTTAAGCTCACCTACATCCGAGACATACTGACCGATGCTTCTATAGATGGAAAGAAGATCGATTTTGTAGTATAAATATGTAGATTGTTAAATAAGGAAGAATGAGTATGTCTGAAAATAATGAAGAGAAGAAGATATCTGAAAAAGTCGTCGAAAACGTCGCT
>DFFH01000044.1:14460-16639 GCA_002368805.1 Mageeibacillus sp. UBA3781
CGAAAACGTCGCTGAAAAAGATTCAGAAGCGACGAAAACAGCGACAACCGGGAAAAAGAAGAAGTCGGCACACCGCCGCATGATCGAGCGCCGCATCAAGATCACCGTCATCATCGTCGCAGCGATCGCTGCCCTCGTCACACTCTTTTTCACATGCATTGCCAGCTACAGCTTCTCCGAAAAAGCCTGGCATGTGAAGTTTGACCCGATCCACGGGTATTCTTACACATTCTATCTGAAAAAGGACTTTATGCCGGCGCATATCGTGATCGATTCCTGCTCGAAGGGATCTTCCGATGTAACTGTCCCGGATACGCTCTGGGGCATCCGCGTGGACGAGATCTCGGATAATGCCTTTAAGGATTCCGTAAAGACCGTAAAACTCGGCAAAAATATCGTCCGTGTGGGCGAGGGCTGCGCCGATAAGACGATCGTCCTTCCGGAAGGATATGGCAGCATGGGCTTTCTGACTTCATTCAAAGACAGAAACGGCAGCGGTTTCTACTATAAGGCCCTGGCCGATAAGACACTTGTCGCATATGCCTATTTCGGTGACGAGGCATCTTACAAGATGCCGAAGACATTTGCCGGGATAGAGGTATCGAAGGTCGTCGAATATTATGCAAATGACGGATACACGGAAGTATATGCGGAATATGCATTCCAGTCCGCAACCCATATTCCTTACAATATGCACCGCGTCCAGCTCATCGAGAAAGAAGGCATCGATCCGTATGCGAACATGATGGACGGCGCGACGACCAGAGACAAGCTCCGCGGCAAGCTTTTAGGACTTCCGCAGAACTATAAGTACAATCCGGACGGTACGCCGGCAGATGGAGAGACCGCTATCAAGCTCGCGATCGTACAGCGCGGAAACGGTGTCGGCAAGACATGCGGCGACGTCCTGAGAGAGTACTCAGCGAGAGACTTTGTCTCAGCGGTCACTTATATCACAGAGATGACCGCCGAGAGCCTGACCTCGGGTGAACCGACCTTCACCGAGTGGATGATCGAGGGCTATGTGACACCGTAATTCTTCCGATGACATAAGGGGATAAGACATGGAACGCGAGGAGATACTGGAGCTCATCACAAAGGAATACAGTAACTGGGAGATCGATCCGAAACCACTGGGAAACGGTTCTTTTGGAGTGGTATTCCAGATGGTGGACCGCGAAAACGGTGAAAAGCGCGCACTCAAGGTCATACCGATCCCTCATGATGATGCGGAGATCGACAAAAAGCTGGTCTGCGGATATCCTGTAAGCGAAATAGAAAAAGACTACATGGCCGTGAAAAACCGTGTACTGGATGAAGTCATGAATATCATCCAGCTAAGAACGAACGATAATGTCATCAACATTTTCGGATATCGCGAGATCCGGAGAAAAGAACAGATCGGCTGGATCGTCTGCTTTGATATGGAATATCTCCCGCCGCTTGTCGAGACGCAGAGAATGGACGAACAGCGTATCGTCCGGATGGCGCTGGATATGTGTAATGCCCTGAAATCCTGCCATGCAAGAAAAATCGTCCATCGTGACATCAAGCCCGAAAACATCCTTCAGAAGGGGGATTCCTTTGTGCTTGCCGACTTCGGTGTCAGTAAGATCGCCAGCGCCCAGTCCAATCTGTCGCTTCGCGGCACCTATGACTACATGGCTCCGGAACTGGTAAGACAGCAGAAATTCCCGGGTGTTTCTCCGGACACGGTCGATATCTATTCGCTCGGTATTACTCTGTATGTATATGCCAACTCAAACCGTCTCCCGTTTATCGATTCTTTCAGCGATATGAGGAGTAATGAGAAGCGTACGGAGATGGACCTGCAGCGCTGGAACAGTCCTGTGATCCCTGCACCGTGCGGTGTAAGTGCCAGACTTGCCAAGATCATCCTGTGCGCGTGTGAGAAGGACCCGAGACACCGCTATCAGAGCGCTGCTGAGATGGAATATGATCTGCTCCATCTGAATACGAATGATTTCCTTTACTGCGATCGGATGAAGCAGCTGGCTCAGTATTCCTCGAACAGAGCTGCATCTATACCTCCTCAAGCAGTGTCGCCGATGAACAGCCCGGTAAGATATGCTGCCCGCCCGCAGAGCTTCCAGGGACAGCAGACGATGCCAACACCAAGAGTGCAGCAAACGGCACCAAGAGTGCAGCAGCCGGCACC
>DFFH01000041.1:0-6856 GCA_002368805.1 Mageeibacillus sp. UBA3781
TCGGACGGAAACCATAACTGAACTCCGAGAAATGCGGGTCGCATATCGGTCCTATCACTTGTACTATTGCCTGCTGAATTACCCTGTCCATTGCAGTGGGAATTCCAAGTTTTCTCTTTCCTCCGTTAGGTTTGGGTATTTCTACTCGTCTAACGGGTTGAGGCTTGTATTCCCTTCGTAGTATCTGCCCTTTTATCGTAGGCCAATTAGCCTTGATATACTCACCAAGTTCATCTGTACTGACACCGTCAACTCCGCCTGCGCCCTTGTTGGCACAGACCCGTTTATAGGCTTCGTTCATATTGTCCTTATGTAAGATTTTGTCGAGCAGTTCTGACATTGCCTTGTGTGCTCTTCTCCTTTCCGCTCCCTTGGTCTTAGCCTTATGTTGTGTGTTCAGATTTCATATACGTTTCATCCTACCACTGTCAGGCATGTCCTCAGGACATACATTTGCTTCGCACGGTTAAATTGTTCCGCCCTTCCCGATTTCTCGGTACTATGGCTTCTGCTGACTTCTCACAGTTCGTTGTTACTACGGATCGTGCTCCGTCTGTGAGACCTCACGGGATAAGCCCCGAACCTTTCCCCGTTTACTCGCCTGATTTACGCATTGAGGTTACGGTTGCCTTTTGGACTTTGATGCCTATGGCCATCTCATCCGCTCATTACGCCTTAATATCAGGTTTCTGTCCGTCGAGCCACGGTTTCGCTATTGCTTCTTCTCGCCTGCATCTCACGATACAAACCTTGCAAGTCGCTATAGGGTTCGTCGGCAACTACGTCCCTCAGGACTTTCACCCGAGGTTCGGGACATGCCCGTCATACCATGCAAAAGGACTGTCGGGAATAACCCGGCAGTCCTTTTAATATTCTTATTATCCGATCAATGCAGGAAAGCTTTTCCTAAGATAAATCCGTAGAAGATCTCACAGAAGGTAAACAATGCACAAGTCGTAACTACAAAACGCATAGCATTCTTCTGCGTCCCCTTTGGCTTCAGATTATCGAAGAAATAATCATATAGGCAAACTATGAAAAAGACTAACCCGAAAGTCTTTAGGATCGGAGAAATATTGATCAGTGCAGAAGACTGCGAATGGTAGTAGATCGCCGTCCAGATCCAGGAAACAAGATTCAAAATCGAATACGGGAAAAGACTTAATCCGATCCAGGATACTGTTGAAAGGAAATCAACTCTCTTTACTTTGAAAAGACCGTACGCAAGAAATACAAACAGGACCATGGTTCCAAAAGCAAAGAAATCAACAAATACAGTGATAATACTGCGCCAGAATCCGAATCCGCCGGATTTGGTTACCAAAAGAGCAAAATAACGGGAATCCGTATTCGGCCAGAAACCTGTAAGAAGATTAAAATACGCAGCATTCTCTTTAAAGATCCAGCACGAAAGAAGATTGATGGCAAGAATAAATGCCGGGAACGTCAGACCGAGAAGGAAGTTATCACTTGTCGCACGGTCAGTGCAGGAATTGATAGGGTCCTTAATAAACCCGGTCAGGAATCCTCCGATATCATATCCGAAGGAACCTCCTGCTGATTTCATCGCCTGGGGCTTAGGAGAAGCCGCACCGGATTCAGCACGGGAAGCTGCCGGCTGCTGATGAGAAATCAGTTTCCTGGACTGAGCTGTGGGAGTCGGAGCCGATATCACAGCAGGCTTTTTTACAAATTCATTTGCCTTGCCACAGATCGGGCATTCTTGCCTATCATCAGAATACTGCTGACCACATCTAGAACAAAACATGTCTCTACCCCCATTTATATTAAAAAAAATGGTCGGAGTGACCTGACTTGAACAGGCGACCTCTTGCACCCCAAGCAAGCACTCTAGCCAACTGAGCTACACCCCGACGCTCTTTAAATTCTAACACAACAAGGATAACTGTCAATAAAATACAAACAAATTAAATGACGAAAGCAAAAGGATTAACTCATATCAGTGAGGGATAAAAAAGGGACTGTCCCGATGGAACAGTCCCTGAAATCTCAAGCCGATTCTAATATGTAAGATTAGAATTCACGGGAACGGGATCCCGGGTGCGGAGTGGTGTCTTCCTGAGTATTCTCAGAGAAATCTCTTCTCTGACGCTTCTCAAAACGATCGCCATGTCCTCTTCTCTCACGATTCGGACGATCATTTCTTCTAGGAGCACTCTCCTCTTCTACGAAGCCTTCCGGTTTCTCCATGCAGTCGCGCATAGAAAGGTTGTAACGGCCCTGACTGTCAACCTCAAGGAGTTTTACCTTAACGACATCGCCTTCCTTAACTGCATCTTCAACGTTCTCAACACGGCCCCAAGCCATCTTGGAGATATGTACGAGACCTTCCTTACCCGGCAGGAACTCTACGAAAGCACCGAACTGCATCAGTCTTGTGACAACACCTTCATACTCAACTCCGACTTCCGGATCAGCTACGATTCCCTTGATGATGGACATCGCCTTAGCAGCAGCTTCCTGATCAGGTGTAGCAATATGGAGGATACCGTCATCATTGATATCGATCTGAGCGCCTGTATCTGCGATGATCTTGTTGATGACCTTTCCGCCAGTACCGATGACTTCACGGATCTTGTCAACCGGGATCTGCATGGTGATGATTCTCGGAGCATACTTGGAAAGCTCAGCACGTGGTGCGGAAATTCTCGGGAGAAGTACTTCGTTGATGATCTGCTTTCTACCCTTCTGTGTCAGCTCGAAAGCCTTACGGATAATATCAAGGGAAAGACCATCTACTTTGATATCTACCTGGATGGAAGTGATACCGTCTACAGTACCAGCAACCTTAAAGTCCATATCACCGAAGAAGTCCTCGATGCCCTGGATGTCCATGAATACGAGGAAGTCATTCTCATCTTCTTCGTTAACGATAAGACCTGTAGAAATACCAGCTACCGGCTTTTTGATTGGAACTCCTGCATCCATAAGAGCCAGTGTACTTGCACAAACAGAACCCTGGGATGTGGAACCGTTAGACATCAGGATCTCGGATACTGTACGGATCGCATACGGGAACTCTTCCTCGGAAGGAAGTACCGGAACAAGGGATCTCTCGGCGAGAGCACCATGACCGATCTCACGACGTCCCGGAGAACGGGAAGCCTTTGCCTCACCAACGGAGTAACCCGGCATGTTGTAGTAGTGCATATAACGCTTGGATACTTCGTTATCCAGACCATCAAGTGTCTGAGAGTAGGAAAGCGGAGCAAGAGTACATGTTGTCATAACCTGTGTCTGGCCACGCTGGAAGAGACCGGATCCGTGAACACGCGGGAGAAGTCCGACATCGCAGGACAGCGGACGGATCTCATCAAGACGGCGTCCATCAACACGGACATGCTCTTTGAAGAGATAGTTACGAACGACCTTCTTCTCAAGTTTATAAACGGCATCAGCCAGATAAGGCAGATACTCTTCATTCTGCTCTGTCAGATAAGCCTCGATCTCCTTGGTAAGAGCTTCGATGTTTGCATCACGGACGGACTTGTCTACAGCAAGAACTGCCTGACGCATCTTTTCCCAAGCAAAGTCCTTCACGAGTGTGAATACTTCTTCCGGAACATCTGCAGACTCGTATGTGAACTTCTCTTTACCGATCTCAGCAACGATGCTGTTGATGAACTTAACGATCTCCTTGATGGTCTCATGACCGATAGCGATCGCCTCGAGCATTGTCTCATCCGGAACTTCGTTCGCACCGGCCTCAACCATGCAGATTTTCTTGGCTGTACCAGCAAGAGTTACATACATGCGGCTCTCTTTTCTCTGCTCTTCTGTAGGATTGATGATAACATCATCACCGATGAGACCGAGAACTACTCCACCGACAGGTCCGTTCCACGGAATATCGGAAATAGCGATAGCGATGGATGTACCGATCATAGCTGCGATCTCAGGAGAGCAATCCTGATCCACGGACATTACCATGTTGGAAACAACAACATCATTTCTCAGATCCTTCGGGAACAAAGGACGGATCGGACGGTCAATAACACGGGATGTGAGGATCGCCTTCTCGGAAGGACGGCCTTCTCTCTTGATGTAACCACCCGGAATCTTACCTACTGCATACATCTTCTCTTCATAGTCAACAGACAGCGGGAAGAAATCAACGCCTTCACGAGGTGTCTTAGAAGCTGTAACTGTAGAAAGGATCGCTGTCTCACCATAACGGATAAGACAAGCACCGTTTGTGAACTGAGCAAGTTTTCCTGTCTCAACAACGAGCGGACGGCCGGCCAGTTCGGTTTTGAAAATCTTTTCCATAAAAACCTCCATGATTTTCCAATAAGGAGGTAGCTTGTAGATTCATACTCCGTGCAAGACGGGATATCAATCTACCCACTACACCCCTTAAAACTATATTTGCGCGCATAATACGCAACATATCTATATTATAGATATAAAGGAGAAAAATCAAGCATCTGGGATGACATGTTTTTCTCCTTCTTCAGGAAAAGAAAAAACCTTCGGAATTTCCGAAGGCTTTCTTTTACGATCTGATATACATTACTTTCTGATGTTCAGACGAGCAATGATAGAACGATAACGCTCGATGTCGATTTTTGCAAGATAGTCAAGAAGACCTCTTCTCTGACCTACGAGCATCAGAAGACCACGACGGGAGTGGTGATCGTTCGGGTGAGCCTTCAGGTGCTCAGTAAGATGATTGATTCTTGCAGAAAGAATCGCGATCTGTACCTCAGGAGAACCTGTGTCGCCCTCTTTGAGCGCATACTCTTTGATGATTTCAGCTTTGTTGATCTGTCCCATTGTTCTTTACCTCCATAGTCCTGTAGCAAAGTAAGTGGTCGGAACCTTCCACAAACTGTGTCCACGGAAAAATACTCGCGTATGATAACACATCGGGAAACACTTGTAAATACTTACGGGCACAAAATCCTTATATATCTTGAACTTTCCGCATAAAGGATCGAGTCGATCATCTTTTTGAGTTCTTCTTCAGAATATGGAGCCCGAAGTGATTCGATACCTCGCCATGTATTTCTTCCACTGGTCTTAGACAGATACATCGCCTGGTCAGCAAGCTTAACATAATCCTGCACACTAATGACTGTCGGTCTGTCAGGAATAAGCGGGAAAGGCGTATATCCGATACTGCAGGTAACCGGGCGGTTCTTCGGACCCTGCCCCGTGATCCTGACGTCATGCTCAAATAATGCACGAACATTTTCTGCAAACTCTTCTATGCTTTCAGGATATTTCAGACAAACAACAAGAAGGAATTCTTCACCGCCGTTTCTGACTACTACGCCTTTATTGGCAACGGCTTTCTTCAGTGTTTTTCCTACAAGTGCGAGAATCTCGTCACCAAACTGATGTCCGAATTCATCATTGATCCGCTTAAAATGGTCGATGTCGATCATAAAAATAGCATACGACCTGTCCCCGTATGTCTTATGCGAGCCCGAAAACTTGATATCACACATCATTTCGGTTTTCAGCATCGTGGAGAGCTCCTGCTGGAAATACTTTCTGTTAAAGCATGCCGTAGTCTCATCATAGTATTTCTCATTACCGGCGAGATTAATATACTGGTCGATCGAGTCCACCCATGTACCCGTCTTCTCTACACTGACAAAAGGGTTGTCTTCGATCAGCTGACGCATCTCAATCGGGAACGCGGACGCAGCCTTTTCGGTCTTTTCAGAGATCTCGTTAATTATATTTTCTGTCGGCATCATGATCAGTTTGTCATAAAGCCAGACAAAAAACGTACCGACAAGAAAATCGATAAGAAGCATTCCAAGGAATATAGTAAGGAATGTCAGACCCTGAGCCCTTGGCATTTTATGGATCGGGACAAAAATCGCATATCCCATGATGTAACTAATGAACGAGAAAAGGAATGCACCTACAATAATGAGGAAAATCGTCGATACAAGATAGATAAAAGTGGCAGCCTCTTTTAATGATTTCCACCTTCCAACAGCAAAAACCCCGCTAAAGAACCTTCTGATTTTACGAAGATTATAGGCGAACGTCATACACATTTTCTCCCTATGCTACCATCTTAATATCGATTATAGCATTCACTCACTTTACAAAATGAGAACTATCTGTAAACATTGGGGCTTTCTGTGCCATATTACGCTTCGAATATAAAGGAAAATTGTTTCTTTTCACTCTTTACTTTATCGGAAGAATGATTTAGCATTGACTAGGAATTGAAATACCATATTTTATTATAAAGGAGTGTATAATATGAATCTTTCACCACTTCAGAAAGCCAGATATGAGTATCAGCCGAAGCTTCCGGGTATGCTCAGAAACGGTATCGCAGAGATCTGCGTTAAAGAAGGCGCTGCTACTGCTAGCGTAGCAGACCAGGACAAGATCCAGGCTCTTTTCCCGAATACATACGGTAAGCCGGAGATCACATTTGAAAAAGGACAGAACACTTCTGTTGCTAAGAAGCAGGTCGTTGGCGTTATTCTTTCCGGCGGACAGGCTCCAGGCGGACATAACGTTATTTCCGGTCTTTACGATGCTCTTAAAGCAACCAACAAGGAGAACGTACTCCTCGGCTTCAAGGGCGGTCCGGACGGACTTCTCAAGAATGACTACGTAGAGTTTGACGACAAGTTCATCGACTCTTACAGAAACACTGGTGGTTTCGATATCATCGGTTCCGGCAGAACGAAGCTCGAGACTGAAGAACAGTTCAACATCGTTGCTGAGAACGCTAAGAAGAATGGTCTTACCGCTATTGTTATCATCGGTGGTGATGACTCCAACACAAACGCTGCTACTCTTGCTGAGTACATGGCAGCAAAGAATACAGGAATCCAGGTCATCGGCTGCCCGAAGA
>DFFH01000041.1:6916-35169 GCA_002368805.1 Mageeibacillus sp. UBA3781
ATCGACGGCGACCTGAAGAACGAAGATATCGAGGCTTCCTTCGGTTTCGATACAGCTACAAAGACATACTCCGAGCTTATCGGTAACATCGAGCGTGATGCTAACTCCGCTAAGAAATACTGGCACTTCATCAAGGTAATGGGCCGTTCTGCTTCTCACGTAGCTCTCGAGTGCGCGCTTGAGACACAGCCGAACATCTGCCTGATCGGTGAAGAAGTTGCCGCTAAGAAGATGTCTCTTGCACAGATCACCAACTACATCGCAGATGCAGTTGAAAAGCGTGGCAACAATGGCGAGAACTTCGGTGTTGCCATCATCCCTGAGGGTATCGTTGAGTTCGTACCTGAGTTCTCTGCTCTGATCGCTGAGATCAACGAGCTCCTCGCCGGCGAAAAGACCGCTGCTTTCAATGCACTTCCTGACTGGAACGCAAAGTATGATTTCATCAAGGCTGGTCTCTCTGCTGATGCATTTAAGGTATTCGATATCCTGCCTCAGGGCATCCAGCAGCAGCTCTTCCTCGAGCGTGACCCGCATGGTAACGTTCAGGTTTCCCTCATCGAGTCCGAGAAGCTCTTCTCCGAGATGGTTAAGGCTGAGCTCGCTAAGAGAAAAGAAGCCGGCACATACAAGGGCAAGTTCGGTGCTCAGCACCACTTCTTCGGTTACGAAGGCCGCTGCGCTTTCCCGTCTAACTTCGATGCTGACTACTGCTACTCTCTCGGGTTCAATGCTTTCATGCTGATCCAGTACGGTTTCACAGGTTACCTCTCCAAGGTTTCCAACATCAGCAAGCCGGCTGATGAGTGGATCGCAGGCGGTATGCCGATCACAAAGATGATGAATATGGAAAGAAGAAACGGTCAGGACAAGCCGGTTATCCGTAAGGCTCTTGTTGAGCTCGACGGCAAGCCGTTCAAGTTCTTCGAAGCAAACCGTGAAAAGTGGGCTGTTGAGACCTGCTTCACCTACCCGGGTGCTATCCAGTACTACGGACCTGCTGAGGTTTGTGATCTGACAACCAGAACTCTCGCTCTTGAGCATTCCTAATCCTGAACTGATTCAATAGATCATTTACAAAGAGCTGTCTTGTTACAAGGCAGTTCTTTTCTTTATTCATAATCTATGATTCTGCTATAATCGAGTCACAATGAAAGCTTCGGAGTATGTTAATGACACGCATTCAGCACCCGTTTGAACCACTATATAATGAAAACAGCAGGATCCTGATCCTTGGTTCTTTTCCATCGGTGAAATCAAGAGAACAGCAGTTCTTCTATGGTCATCCGCAGAACCGTTTCTGGAAAGTCATCTCTTCCCTTTTTGACGAAAACGTCCCGACGACTATTCCTGAGAAAAAGGACATGATACTTTGTCATGGCCTGGCACTTTGGGATTCGATCGCCTCATGTGAGATCATCGGATCATCTGATGCATCCATCCGTAATGCCAAAGCCAATGATATCTCCCTTATCCTAAATAGTAGTCCGATCGAGAAAATTATCTGCAATGGAAAGAAATCCTACGAACTATATAAGAAATACATAGAGGAGCAGACCGGAAGAACTGCAATTTGTCTTCCATCTACTAGTCCGGCAAACGCTTCTTGGACAATGGATAAACTGATAGATGCGTGGTCAGTGCTTTTGGATTAGATTTCGAATTCCGGAAGAAAAGCACGGTTACTCAGATACGTCAGTTCCACTTCATCCGGAGTCTTTCCCTCCTGGCAATTCACGGCCCAGTAACGTCCGTTCTCGTCATTGATCTCATGTTTCTTGATCCAGTTGGCAGTTTCGATTACACCGTTCAGATAATCTTCATCACTTGTAGGATTAAAAACATCCGGTAAAGCTATTTTCCTCATTTGATCCACCTCATTCACTCACTTTTTGAAAAGCACTTCATCTCACAAGAAGCAGTTTCCTTTCTTATCGAGAATGTTACTATAGCCGTCTTTTTCCGTCTAATCCCGAAAACTAATTTCCCGTGGCTTATTTCAGTTTGGCAGTTGACAAACAAACGTTCTGTTTTGTATAATATAGTTGTCAGATTGATAGACACTGAATGTGCTTGAAATTTCGGTAATGACCAAGGCTGGAAGCAGAGTATCGATACGGGAAACTAAACAAACCAAGATTCCAATTCCACCCTTTGTATCATGCTGATCAGCACGACAAAATGCGAAAGGAGGTTTTTTGAATCGATATCGACAACGGTACTCTATCAGACAATACGGTATAGTGCCGGATAGTTAAGGGCAAAAGATTTCTGGAGATTTTGTTAAGGATAACGGAATTGAGCCGATCACCAAAATATAAGTAGCCTGAATTAGATCAGGTAGAGGCATCAGGCTAGTGCCATTAAAGTGCTGGTATGGAATATTTGTATCAGCGGTTTATAAATCTCAACTTCAGAGTTGAAAATAGCCATTTCCCGTTATAACTTTTACTTTTTACACATTTCGGGACAAAAAAAAGAGCGTCCATAGGACGCTCTTTTTGATGTTTTCATCTTACAGAACTTACTCTTCGAGTACAGAATCCGGATAGATCTCTCTCTTTGCGTAAGTTGTGTGCAGGAGCTCGTGAGCCAGGTGACCGTTCGGTGCGCCGAGGAACTCTTTGTAGAGCTTATCGATCTGAGAGTTCTTATGGCTCTTACGCTGCGGCATGATCTCGTCTTCCTCGTAGAGGGCTTTTGCACGCTCTGCACGGATATCGATATCCATGAGCTTCTGAGCCGGAACCTGAGGCTGACCACCACCACAGACGCATCCACCGGAGCAACCCATGATCTCAATGAATGTGTACTCAGGAGCGGAACCGTCCTTGATTGCATCAAGCAGCTTTCTCGCTGCAGCTGTACTGTGGGCAACAGCTACACGGATGTTCTTGCCGCCGAGGGTGAGCTCGGCTTCCTTGATGTCAGCTTCAACACCACGAACTGCTTTATATTCGAACTCAGGAAGATCTTTCTCCTCAAGGATATCAGCAACTGTACGAATAGCTGCTTCCATAACACCACCGGTTGCACCGAAAATAACTCCGGCGCCGGTGTACTCGCCCATCAGATCCTGATCCGGACCTTCATCAGGAAGAGAATTGAAATCCATACCTGCTTCACGGATCATTCTGGCCAGTTCACGTGTTGTGATAACGATATCAACATCCTTCAGACCTTCAGCATTTACGAGCTGCTCGCGAGCTGCCTCAGTCTTCTTAGAAGTACAAGGCATAACGGAAACAACTACGATGTCCTTCGGATCGAGATTATTGTTCTTAGCATAGTAAGACTTAATAAGAGCACCTTCCATCTCGTGCGGGGACTTACATGTGGAAAGGTTCGGGATGAACTCAGGGTAATAGAATTCGCAGAAGCGGATCCATCCCGGAGAACAGGAAGTGATCATCGGGAGAACGCCACCGTTGTTGATACGGTTCAGGAGTTCTGTACCCTCTTCCATGATCGTAAGGTCAGCACCCCAGTTGGTGTCGTAAACCTTATCTGCACCCAGACGCTTCATAGCAGCGAACATCTTACCTGTTGCACGTGTTCCGATCGGCAGACCGAACTCTTCACCGATTGCTGCACGGACAGCCGGAGCAACCTGCATAACAACATGCTTAGAAGGATCCTGGATAGCAGCCCATACCTTATCGGTCTCTTCTTTCTCATGCAGAGCGCCAACCGGGCAAGCTACGATACACTGACCGCAGTAGATACACGGAGCATCAGCCATGGAGATATCGTAAGCCGGACCAACAGATGTGTTGAATCCACGATTGAGGAAGGAAAGAACACCAATACCCTGCTTCTTACAAGCAGATACGCAACGACCGCACTTAACGCACTTGCTGCCATCACGAACAATGGAGAAAGACTTGTCATCATATACGGACGGGCTCTTTACGCCTTCAAAAGTAACCTTACGGATACCATATTCTTCAGCAAGAGTCTGAAGTTCGCAGTTCTTGTTACGGATACAGGACAGGCAGTCACGGTTATGATCGGAAAGGATCATCTCGAGAGTAGCCTTACGGGTATCACGAACTTTCTTGGAATTTGTATGAACGACCATACCTTCGCTTACCGGCATAACGCAGGCAGCAGCAAGAGCACGGGCCTTCTCTACTTCAACGAGGCAGACGCGGCATGCGCCAACTTCGTTGACATCTTTTAAATAACACAGGGTCGGAATCTTAATGCCGGCTTGTTTAGCAGCTTCAAGAACGGTGTAGTTCGAAGGAACCTGTACCGAAACCCCATCAATGGTTACATTGACCATATCCATTTGTTTCACACTCCTTTTACGAATTTAATCGTCACTTGAATTATCTCTTCTTAACAGCCTTGAACTTACAGTTCTCGATACAAGCACCACACTTGATGCACTTTGTTGTATCGATAGAGTAAGCAACCTTACCAACTTCACCTGTGATCGCGTTGACCGGGCACTTCTTAGCGCACAGAGAACACTTCTTACAGATTTCAGGATCGATGTAGAATTCAGTCAGGCCCTTACATACGTGGCAACGGCACTTCTTATCTACAACATGCTCTACATACTCATCACGGAAGTGCTTGAGTGTGGAGAGGATCGGGTTAGCAGCTGTCTGGCCGAGAGCACAAAGAGAACCATTCTTAAGGGAAAGTGCGACCTCTTCGAGAGCGTCGATATCCTCGAGTGTTCCTGTACCATCTGTGATCTTTGTGAGAAGTTCATACATTCTCTTTGTACCGATACGGCACGGAGAACACTTACCGCAAGACTCATCTACTGTGAACTCGAGGAAGAACTTCGCGATATCAACCATACAGGTATCTTCATCCATTACGATCATACCGCCGGAACCCATCATGGAACCTGCTGCTATGAGGTTGTCGTAGTCGATCGGTGTATCCAGGAGAGATGCAGGAATACATCCGCCGGACGGACCACCGGTCTGAACAGCCTTGAAGGCCTTACCATTCGGGATACCGCCACCGATATCAAATACGATCTCACGAACTGTGGTACCCATCGGGATCTCAACGAGACCAACGTTGTTTACCTTACCGCCGAGAGCGAATACTTTAGTACCCTTGGACTTCTCAGTACCAACGGAAGCGAACCACTTAGCACCCTTGTTGATGATAACAGGGATGTTAGCGTATGTCTCAACGTTGTTGAGGATTGTCGGCTTACCGAACAGACCCTTGATAGCCGGGAACGGCGGACGAGGTGTCGGATTACCACGCTTACCTTCGATAGAACGCATAAGAGCTGTCTCTTCACCGCAAACGAATGCGCCTGCGCCGAGACGGATATCCAGGTCAAAGGAGAAGCCGGAATCGAAGATGTTCTCACCGAGCAGACCATATTCTCTAGCCTGATCAATAGCGATCTGCAGTCTCTTAACAGCGATCGGGTACTCAGCACGGATGTAAACATAACCCTGATGAGCGTCGATGCAGTAAGCAGCGATAGCCATAGCCTCGATTACGCTATGCGGGTCACCCTCGAGGATGGAACGGTCCATAAATGCACCCGGGTCACCTTCGTCGGCGTTACAGCAGACATACTTTGTGATGCCCTGTCCTCTGTTACCGGAAGCGAACTTCCATTTAAGACCAGTCGGGAATCCGCCGCCGCCACGGCCACGGAGACCGGAATCAATGATTTCCTGGATTACAGCATCAGGATCTCTCTTCTCGGTAAGGATCTTACCAAGAGCCTGATAACCATCATGAGCGATATACTCATCGATATTTTCCGGGTTGATGTTACCGCAGTTGCGGAGAGCAACACGCATCTGCTTCTTGAAGAAGTTGCTGTCATTTGCAGAAGTGTTTTCAGCTGCCTGAGCACCATCGTGCTTCGGAGCCATGAGACGCTCTACGTAACGGCCCTTCAGGAGGTGCTCGCTAACGATCTCAGCAACATCCTCAGGAGTTACGCGATAATACATAACACCTTCCGGATAGATTACAACGATAGGACCCTGAGCGCAAAGGCCGAAGCATCCTGTCTGAACTACTTTTACTTCTTTTTCAAGTCCTTGAGCCGGAATCTGCTGTTCAAACTGCTCGAGAATCTTCGCAGAGTTTGAAGATGTGCATCCTGTACCACAGCAAACAAGGACGTGCGCACGAAATAAATCCATGATTAAGCCTCCTTATACTTTGCAATAATACCGGGAATTTCATCCGGTGTCAGACGACCATATACATCGTCACCGACCATAATAACCGGTGCCAGACCACAGGCACCTACACAACGGCACGCAGAGATAGAGAACTTACCATCTTTGGTTACGTCTCCGTTCTTGATGCCCAGTACATCCTCGATCTTGTCGAGAAGGGCCTGCGAACCTTTAACATAGCAAGCTGTACCGAGACATACGCTGATCGCATTTTCTCCCTTCGGCTTGAGCGAGAAGAAAGAATAGAACGATATTACACCGTAAACTTCAGCAACAGATACTTCAAGCGCATCCGCTACTTTTCTCTGGACAGGAAGCGGCAGATAGCCGTAAATTTCCTGAGCCTGCTGCAATGTGGCCATCAAAGCCTTCTGGCCCTGGCCCTTGTATTTCGAAAGAACTTCATCGAGCTTTGCGCTCATTTCTTCCGGAGTCATTTTTTGTTTTCCCACAGTTGACTCACCTCCCACATGGTAGGATAACATATCAAAGAATTTCCCTCAATGAAAAATCTGAAAATTTTCATAAACATTGTCGAAAAAGTACATTATAATCTCCTCATATAGCCCGATATGAAAATCATTTGATAATAAAAGTTTTATACTCCCGTTCTTCACACGTTCCTTTTCTTTTCCTAAAGAAATGTATAGAATGTTGCCATATAAATGTTTCAGGAGAACCTATGCAGCTTAAGATTAAAATTTCCCCGGAAGATGCCGGAAGAAAGATCTACGATATTCTTCGTGACCGTTATCAGATGTCGAATCTTCTCTGTAAACGGATCCGTCTTTACGGAGAACTGTACCTGAATGGATTTCCGGCCAGGATGATCGCGGAACCATCTGAGGGAGACGAGATCCTGATCATTTACGATGATTCCGAAGGTATCATTCATACTAAAAAGAATACTGACATACATATTTATTATGAAGACGACTGGATCATCGTCTGTGAAAAGCCCGGAAATCTGGTCACCCATCCTTCCTGGCAGCATATGGACGATTCCCTTCTTCAAAGGCTCTGTGATCAGAGACTTCATCCGATCATGCGGCTGGACCGCGAAACTTCAGGCCTGATCGTAATCGCAAAGAACGGATACGCTCATAATACTGTCTCCAGGAATAAGATGGAAAAGGAATATGTCGGCATCGTTTACGGTACTTTTGAACCGGAAGAAGGAACGATCGACCGGCCCATCGGCCGCGACGAGAACTCAATCATGATCCGGATCGTCCGGGAGGACGGACATCCTTCCGTAACACACTATAAGACGATTCAGAAACTACCCGAAAAGAACCTGTCCGTCGTTTCTTATAAACTCGAAACCGGAAGATGCCACCAGATCCGCGTCCATTCCCTTTATCTCGGACATCCGCTTGTCGGAGACGGACTTTATGGTCCAAGATCGAATGATTTTCCGAATCCTGAGATGGAACATATCGAAAACGAGGAAAAGATCTCACGTCAGGCACTCCACGCCTGCAAACTCGGCTTTTACCACCCCATCACCAGCGAATGGATGGAATTCACCTCAGAAATGCCCGAAGACATGAAGAATCTTCTGATTTGAGCAAAAGAAAAGCTTTCGACAGCCTCCGCAGGGCGAAGCCCGAGGACCAGCAGAGAAAGCTTTATCTTTTACTCAATCAATGAGCTTACTATCTTCGTTCATCTATGAGGTTTTTCGCCAGTCTTTGGGACTGCTCATCTGAAGAGTTTCCGGATAGAAGTCTTGCGACCTCCATGATCCGTCCGGAATCACCGAGCTCGGCAATATTCGTCTTGGTCCTCTCCCCGCTCTGGTCCTTGGAAATGAAGAAATGCTGATCTGCTGCGGCAGCGATCTGTCCCATATGCGTAACACAGAACACCTGATGGAACTTCGACAGTTTCTTCATTGACTGAGAAACCGCTTTTGCCGCTTCTCCCGATATACCGGAGTCCACTTCATCAAAGATAAGAACAGGAGTCGCGTCCGCTCTTGCCAGGATCGTCTTGATCGCAAGCATGATACGCGCAGCCTCACCACCGGAAGCCGTCTTGGAAAGTGGCTTTAAGTCTTCCCCTTTATTGGCGGAAAACAGGAATTCCACTTCATCATAACCGGTCTTACTGAAGAACCGTTCCTTCGGTCTTTGCGTAAAAGATACCTCAAAGGAAGCATTGGGAAGGCCCAGGAACTGTACCTCCGAAACGATATCGGAAGCAAGTTTTTTACCGGCCTCATATCTGAGATCATGGATCGTATCTGCCAGAGCTACCAGTTCTTTTTCCACACGGGCACGCTCGACATTCAGCTGCTTGATACGTGTATCTCCTTCTTTCAGCATCTCCAGGCGGTTTTTCGCATCCTCGAGATAAGCATGCATCGCGCTGACGCTTCCACCATACTTCATGGTACAGGAACGGAGCGATTCGAGGCGGGACTCTACTTCGTCATAGGATTCGGCATTCATCTTCGCATCGCTGAAAAAGTCATGCATCCCCTCAAGATCCATTATTGACGAGCGAAGCTGCTGAGCAGATTCCGCATAAGACGGGTCGATAGATGCGAGAGCATCAAGATGTTCAGATGCAAGCTGAAGCGAGGACAGCGGAGACCCGGAGTCTTCGGTCGAGAGCGCTCCCTGAACAAAAGAAAGGTGGAAATTCTTCTTTTCTTCCTGCTTTAAGATCTTCAGTTTCTCGACAAGTTCCTCTTCTTCCCCTTCGGTAAAAGCACCCTGCTCGATCTCGTGGATCTGATATGCAAGAAGATCCTGCATCTGGCGGCTCTTTTCGGGATCCGTCTCATATTGTTTTCTCTTCTGAAGGATATCTCTGTACTCATCGAGTTTTTCAGAAAATGCGCGAAGATGCGGAGTGATCGAATCTCCCAGATAATCATCGAGGATCGAAAGATGCTTCGAGCTGTCAAAAATCGTCTGCTGGTCATGCTGGCCATGGATATCGATCAGATAAGACCCGATCGTCTTGAGAACAGATACCGGCATCGTCCGTCCATTGACACGTACCAGACTTCTACCGTCTTTACTGATCTCACGAAGAAGGATCAATGTATCCTCTTCTGCTTCGATACCATATTCTGTAAGCACATCTTCGGGGACAACTTCAGATATCCCGTCAAAAACAGCTTCGATCACGGCCTTATCCGCGTCTTTCCGAACATAGTCGCGGCCGATCCGGTGGCCGAGAAGCGCACTGATCGCGTCGATAATGAGTGATTTTCCCGCGCCGGTCTCACCGGTCAGGATGTTAAGTCCTTTTCCGGGAGTAAACGAAGCATACTCAACTATGGCAAAATCTTGTATCGTAAGACTAAGTAACACAAAAAACCTCTTAAGAATCGGTATTGATACGGCTGTTCATATCCCTGATCGTAGCCTGGATCGCCAAAGCGTCTTCCGGACTCGGAGTTGCTACAAACACAGTATCGTCGCCGGCAATAGATCCAACCACACCGGAAAGATGGATCGAATCAAGCGCGGATGCCGCAGCATTCGCCATTCCCGGAAGGGTACGGATCACGACAAGGTTCATCGCTACGTCTGTTGATAATACAGAGTGGGCAAATACCGACAGAAGTCTTCCCGGCGCCACATCACCGGTTCTGTCGAGGACACTGTACTTCGTCCCTCCCGACGGGAGTGTCACCTTGATGATCCCGAGGTCCTTGATATCGCGGGAAACCGTAGCCTGAGTCACCTGCCAGCCGGCCGCTTCCAGTTCTTTTGCCAGTTCTTCCTGCGTGCTGATCTCTTTGGCACGCACCAGACGGAGCATCGCTTCCTGTCGTTCATTTTTCGCCATCTTCATAGAAACTACCTCTTGCACGGATCTTCTGCCTTACGGTCTGATAGAAATTCTCATATCCAAGTTTCGCAACGATCACATCCTGCTCAGACTTCTTAAGAAGGATACGGTCATGATAAGCAAGTTCAATATTCGGACGCCCGTCCAGTGAAATGATCGGCGGCTCGGAGAAACGCTCGATGATGATTTCCACGGTGCTGTCCCCCGATACGATATATGTACGTTTATGAAGTGTGTGCGGGCAGATCGGGGTCACCATGAAAATATCGAGGTCAGGCTTTACGATCGGACCGCCTGCCGCCAGACAGTATGCCGTACATCCTGTCGCCGTCGAAAGGATAACACCATCGCCGGAGAGCCTTTCCACGTGATCATGATCGATCAGGAGATCGAGAGAAACCACATGAAGGTTCGCACCTCGTGCGATTACGGCATCATTTAAGCAGACACCGTGTTCCTTGATCCGGCCATCTTCCGAAAGAAGAGTAACATCGAGCTGCGTTCTCTTTTCAAGGGTATATTTACCGGCGAGAAGCCTATCCACGGCATCCTCAAAATTATCTTTATGGATCTCAGTGAGGAATCCGATGGTTCCGAGATTGACACCGATCAGCGGGATCTTGCCGTCATGATGTATATGAGCTGTACGAAGAAATGTACCATCTCCGCCGAGAGAAAAAAGAATATCGCAATCAGAATATGAACCGAAGGAGACACCGGAGATTCCTTCGAGAACCGAGCCGCGGCAGGCTGTATCAAAGACCACGCTGCCACCCTTGGAGCAGACCACTTCAGCAGCCCGCTTCGAAAATACATATCCAGGATCTTTCTCCTCATTTATGACAAAACCAAATCTCATGGTAAGATGCTCCTTCCCGCTTCACCGGGACACAGAAGATCAGCTGTGTCCTTCAAGGATTCTTTAATTATACAGAATTCTGAACATTTATGCATTATTATATATGCATATTTTTATAAGGTGAAATAATAATCGGCGCATCAGTACCAGGAAAGTATAGTTTCAACAATTGATTTGTCATCCATCTGCTCTTTTTCCATAAGAAGAGTACGGTTACCGGCAGTAAGAGGATGATCCGAAACACCGAGGCTCCGGTAATGAGAGATCGAAGACATCCTGTTTTCTTCTTCCAGAAGAGAAAGAAGATAAGATCCAAATCCCGACTGGGCAAGACCGTCTTCTATTGTCACGACTTTTGTAATACCGGAAAGGAGTTCTTCCCAGGCGGAAATATCACATGGCTTTACACAGCGGACATCGATGACACGGGCATGGATCCCTTTTTTCTCAAGCTCCTCAGCTGCAAGAAGCGCCTGCTCACACATAACACCGAGAGAAAGGATCGCGACATCAGAACCTTCCCGGATAATGCGGGGACCGATTCCTTCGGAAGCAGGGATGCCGGAAAGGATCTCACTCTGACCGCCACGCGGATAACGAACGGCGACAAGTCCCTGCGCTTCTGATACAGCATACTCCAGCATACGGTCAAGTTCAGCAAAATTACATGGGGAAAGCAGAGTAACATTCGGCATCGAGAGCATCATGGAAATATCATAGATACCCTGATGTGTCATGCCGTCCGCACCGACAATACCGGCACGGTCAAGAGCCAGGACCACATGAAGGTTCTGCAGGCACACATCATGCAGAAGCTGATCGTATGCACGCTGGGCAAATGTCGAATACAGTGCAACGACAGGGATAAAACCGTTGACAGCCATACCGGCCGCCATCGTCACCGCGTGTTCCTCGGCGATACCGACATCGAAGAAACGGAGTTTCATGTGCTTTCTGAAGTTCGCAAGACCTGTACTGGTCATCATGGCTGCACAGATGGCAACGACATTCTCATATTTCCGGCCGATCCGGACAACAGAGTCAGAGAAACAGTTCGTGAACGTTCTGGTATTGGAAGATTGAACGCCCTTCTCCTTATCAAAGGGAGAAACGCCATGATATGCCGACGGGTTCTCCTCTGCCAGCTTATAGCCCTTTCCCTTCTTCGTAATGATATGGATCAGCACCGGACCATCGATCGCCTTTGCAATGCGAAGTTTCTTCTGAAGAAGCGGGATATTATGACCGTCAAAAGGTCCGAAATACCTAAATCCGAGATCTTCAAAAATGACCGGAGTATTTCTTCTTATCAGAAGACGGAACCATGTCTTGATCATACGCAGCAGGCGTGCGATCGGCTTTCCGATCAGCGGAATATGAAGAAGGACACGCTCCACGCGGGTTTTCGCTTTAATATATTTCGTAGAAGAACGGAGATTGGCAAGCGCTCTTGAGAGTCCGCCTACGTTCTTATCAATCGACATCTGATTATCATTAAGGATAACCGTCAGATTCTCACTAAAGTGGCCGGTATCATTCAATCCTTCAAAGGCCATACCGCCGGTCATCGCGCCATCACCGATCACGGCGATCACGTGTCCGTCATCCCCCTTCAGCTTCTTGGCACGCAGAAGACCGAGTGCTGCAGATACCGAGGTACTGCTGTGTCCCACGCCAAATGCATCGTATTCACTCTCACTAATCTTCGGGAAGCCTGCGATGCCGCCATATTGACGGAGTGTATCAAACTTATCTTTACGTCCTGTCAGGAGTTTATATGCGTATGCCTGATGTCCGACATCCCAGACGATCTGATCATGCGGCGGCTCAAATTCAGAAAGAAGAGCGATCGTCAGATCGACCATACCGAGGTTGGATGCCAGATGACCGCCATTTTTACTTACACGGTCCACGATGAACTCGCGAAGTTCGACAGCGAGCTGCTTTTTCTGCTCAGCATCAAGTTTTGCCACATCTTCGGGGCGTTTAATTGTATCCAGTATCGGTGTCGGTATCATATCTCACTGTACCCGATTCTGAAGAATATCACTGAATTGACGGAGCGCGGTAACATCAAAGCCGAGTTTGGCAAGATCATCAAGCGCGTTATACACATCCGCATATGTATCATCGAGCATTTTCTGCGCACTCTTCTCTCCAAAGACAGTAACAAATGTCGATTTGTTATCCCGCTGATCTTTACCGGTGCTTTTGCCAAGGACAGAAGCATCCGCCTGCACATCAAGAAGATCATCCTTGATCTGAAAACCCAGACCGGTCCCTGCGGAAAAACGGTGGATAAGCTCGTAGAGCTCCTTATTCTCACCATTATCAGCAGCATAGATATAATAAGGAATCAGGCAGGACGCATTGATCAGTGCGCCTGTTTTTTTCTCGTGAAGTTCGCAAAGACGGCCGGTGTCGATTTTCTTTCCTTCAGAAGCAAGATCGATACTCTGACCGCCGATCATACCGAGAATACCGGTATTCTCCGCAAAGTAAGCAGCTGCTTTTGCTGTTTTCGGATCTGCGGCGACCGCCTGAAGGACCCGTTCAAAGGCGCGATTTAAAAGCGCATCGCCGGCAAGAAGTGCAAATGCCTCTCCGTGGGCGATATGACATGTAGGTTTTCCTCTTCTCAGGCAGTCATCATCCATGCACGGAAGATCATCATGGATCAGAGAATATGTGTGGACCATCTCCATCGCGGCGGCAAAATCATCCACGACCGCAAGATCCAGATGCAACATATCGGAAACCATATACATGAGTACCGGGCGGATCCTTTTTCCGCCGGCAAGAAGACTATACATCGACGCTTTTACCGTCGGATCATTCTCGAGTTCACTCGGGAAAACACGAAGGAGCAGGTCTTCGATACGATCCTGATACTTTTTCATAAAAAACGAGATCTTCTCACTCATACTGATTCTCCAAAAGCACTTTCATTTGCTCCATCCTGCGAGAGGATACTGATCTTCTTCTCGATCGCATCCAGTTTCTCCTTGCAGAATTTCGAAAGTTCCATTCCACGTGAGTATAAAGCAATAGAATCATCCAGAGAAGCCTCTCCGGACTCCAGTTTCGAAATGATCTCCTCCAATTCGGAGACCGCCTGCTCATAGGTCATTTCAATCTTATCACTCATCTTTATTCTCCCTCTTTCGGCTCGACCTTGGAAACAGTGGAACGAATCGTTCCATCAGAAACCGAGATCACGACCTCGTCCTTTATATTAACACATTTTACAGAGTCCACCGTTTTTCCTGATGTATCTGTCACCCGTGAATACCCGCGAAGCAGCACTTTCATCGGGTCGAGTGCGCCTAACTTCGCCAGATCCGTAGTAAAAATGCCTTTTTTCTTCTCGAAAGAAGATGTCATCTTCTCAGAAAGTTTCGAAGAAAGAACATCACACCTCTGCATCTCTTTCTCGATACGGAATCTGGGAGCCAAAAGTGCACGGTGCTTCGTAAGGCTTTCCCACTGATGCGACTTGTTCTTCATAAAGTTTCTCATCGCAAGAGCCAGTTTCCCGCCGGAAACATCGAGTCTGGAAATGATCTCTTCTTTATTCGGCATGACAAGTTCCGCCGCTGCGGAAGGTGTCGGAGCACGAAGATCCGAGAAAAAGTCACATATCGTATAGTCTGTCTCGTGGCCGACGGCAGAGATCACGGGCGTTTCCGCTTCATAGATAGCGCGTCCGAGTGCTTCGTCATTGAAGCACCAGAGATCTTCCATCGAACCGCCGCCACGCGCGATGATAATAACATCGATATCATCACGGGAATCCAGCATTTTCAGTCCTTTGATCAGCTCAGCGGACGCTTCTTTTCCCTGTACGGCAGATGGCGCGATCAGAAGATCGTAGTTCGGGAAACGTCTGTTCAGCACATTGATGATATCCTGAATAACAGCACCTTTCGGCGATGTCACCACTCCGATCCTCTTAGGAAGATACGGGATCGGCTTTTTGTGGGACTCATCAAAGAGTCCCTCCTTCGCCATTCTTTCCTTACGAAGCTCAAACTCCTTGAAGAGTTCACCAAGACCATCCTCCTGCATGAAGGAAACATATACCTGAAACTTGCCATCGACGGCATAGATACCCGCACGCCCGTAAATACGCACTTTCATACCGTTTTCCGGAACGAAATCGATATGGGAGAAGTTTCCTTTGAACATGACGCAGGACACGGAGCTGCTCTCATCCTTCAGCTGGAAATACGCATGTCCGGACGGATATCGCTTATATCCGGAGATCTCACCTTTGACACATAACTGACAAAGCACACTGTCAGAACTTAACAGTGTGCTCACATATGCATTTAGTTCCGAAACGGAAATAGCAGTCTGTTCCATTATTTTTCCAGGGTGCTTCCGACCTTGCCCAAAACAGCGTTGATATAGCTCTTGGATTCTTCCGAACTGTATTTCTTGGCAAGAACGACCGCTTCATTAATAGAAACTGAGACCGGAATATCGGAAACATGCAGCATCTCATATACCGCGATACGAAGAAGCATGACATCCACCTTCGGAAGGCGGCTCTGCTTCCAGTCTTTCAGGTACTTCGCATATTCTGCGTCGAGCTCGTCCTTCTTTTCGTAAACACCATCCGTGATCTCGTTAAAGTACGGCAGATCCTCCTCATCAAGAGGATGCACCTCGAGATACAGTGCTTTTTGCTCAGAAACAGGCTCTGATCTGAAATTCAACTGATATAAAAATGCGAAAGCCGCTTCACGTGCTTCTCTTCTACTCATCTAAACCTCCCGGGCGGAAGGATCTTATCCATCCAGTCCTTCACTTTATCCTTATCCGAGAAAAGCAATGCGCCTACCACATAGCCGATCACGGTAAGAATGATAATAAACAATGTCTTTAAAAAGCCGAAGATCACCAAAAACAGGGCGAAGAAAAACGCGATACCGGCGCCGATCTTGCCGGAATTCTTGTCTTTCAGCATATTAAAGAATTTGACGAACAGGGCTCTCATGAATTAACGTTCCACCTTCGCAACGACAGGCTCTACGCGGCTGACCTTTACGGATACGCTCTCAACGGTGATACCGGTATAACGCTCGATATCTTTCTTGATACGCTCCTGCACTTTACCCATGGTGGAAGGAACTTCAACGTTGGAGTAAAGAACCGCAGACAGATACACACGGATCGAATTATTCTTGGCAGAAGACACACGAGCACGTGCTGCCTTGATACCGACCTGAGCACTCTTTGCGGAGTTCAAAGCAATACTCTCGATCGCATCGACACCGATCTCGACATAGCCGATCTCTGTCTGGCGGATACGTGTCTTGCTAAGTCTGCCGTTCAAAAGACAATAAGTGACCGTAATGATACAGGAGATCAGGATCAAAAGCAGAACTGCAAGATAGATATACTTCTTATACGGGTCAGTAACGATATTGGACAGCGGAGAAAGGAGATCCGCGAAGATCCCGTCATCTGCCAGTGCATAAAGAAGCAGCAATGACAATATCGCCAGTATCGTCGAATAAACGATCAGAACAAAACGGACGAGACGATTCATGAATTCTTTTCCTCCCTTAATACCACACCGCAAACATGGACATTTACAGACTCCACGACAAGGCCGGTGTACTTCTCGACGTCTTCCTTAACGCGCTCCTGTATGGACCACGCGACCTCTGGAATAATCATACCATAATAGACGATCGGATAGACCGTTACCGATACAAAACCTTCTTCATTCTCGGAAAACTCGACGCGGACGCCTTTTCCCTCATGAACGAATCCGAGCGATTCCTTAAGGATGACAGGAACAGAGGCCGTAAGACGAGCAACGCCCTCTGCACGCAGGGCGGCTTCTGCTGCATACTGTGCAACAAAGCCCTGCGACATCGAGCGTTCGCCTTTAATTGATTCCGATACGAGATTCTCACCCATCTTCGGCAGTTCCCTTCTCGAAAATAATCAGAACGTGGGATTATGCACGTTCGATATATTCACCTGTACGTGTATCAACACGGATGACCTCATTCTGGTTTACAAAGAGCGGAACCTTAACGGTAGCACCTGTCTCCAGGGTTGCGATCTTAGTAGCATTGTTTGTCGTATCACCACGAACACCAGGCTCGCACTCAGTGATCTCAAGCTCTACAACGATCGGAAGCTCAACGCCGAAGATCTCGCCCTTATAGGAAAGAACCTTACAGATCATCTCTTCCTTGAGGAAACGGATGTTTTCACCGATGTTCTCCTTAGAGATCGGACGCTGCTCATATGTTTCCTGATCCATGAAGTAGTAGAGATCGCCATCAGAGTAGATGTACTGCATGTCGTTTCTCTCCAGCTGCGCCTGCTCGAACTTCTCGTTCGGGTTGAAGCTGCGCTCTACAACAGAACCGGTCTTAACGTTCTTATATTTTGTACGTACAAAGGCGGCACCCTTACCAGGTTTAACATGCTGGAATTCCACAACCTGGAAAACCTGACCGTCCATCTCAAAGCACATACCGTTTCTAAAATCACCAGCGCTAATCATAAATGTTCCTCCGAAATATACACAAATTTATGTTATCCATTTTATTACGTTATAACAGTTTATATGAACATCTTCAAATCCGCAAGTAAAAAGAAAGGCAAATCTGTAATTTTATATAAATTACACAAATACAGTTCATTTTATCGCCGGTCTTGGAAAGCTCAGAACGAGACTGCCCTTTTCCGCTGTTCCTTGTTCCTTCGTCACTTTCTTATATCGATCGTGCTTCCCGTATAATTGAAACACTTGAATAAAGAACTACAGCATTTCTTGATGCATCCATCGATCGGACAAATTAACGACATTTACAGATGCTACTGCAGCCAGACTTGCCGCCAAGGGAACAAAGAATCGAAAGGTGCAACGTCAGTAATCCGACACAGTGAACGATACACCAATGACAAATTTACACAATTATCACAAAGTGTAAATTATCTCAAAAACAGGATTTTTTAAAACCGGAAGATTTTCCGTAAGATCCACTCCGGAAATCTCTTCAGAACGACATAGAATACTTCTTTCTTCGAGTAGCGTTCAACAAAGATACTATAGATACCTGCTTTATTCGCAGCGGCAACATCGGTAAACACTTGATCTCCGATCATGATCGTCGCATCTTTCTTCGCTCCGATCAGATCCATCGCTTTAAAGACTCCCGAAGTTCCGGGCTTATTCGCATATGACACACACGGTATCTTGAGCATTTCAGCAATCTTTTTCGACCGGTCGGACTTCGCATTCGATACCAGGCAGAGGGAGAAACCGGCTTTCTGCATCTTCTCGACCATCTCATAGGAATAGTCGATCGGCTCCGTATAATGATCCGGCGCAAGAGTATTATCGAAGTCTAAAAGTGCATAAGAATATCCCTTAGAATAAAGATCATCAAAATCAATATCACTTACTTTCTTGGCACTCATGGCCGGACGGAATATATTCTTCATGCAAAAACCTCACTATTAGACGTATGTAGCATACCAATCATGGTCAAAATGTGCAAGCTTGCGTCTTTTGCTTGCGAAACCCGTATATATAAATATATAATGTTTTGAGATATTAATAGGAGGATCAGGATATCTCCTGAATTTAGATATGAAAGTTACTAAATTTGGCGGTTCGTCTCTGGCGGATGCCGCTCAGATCAAAAAAGTATGCGAGATTCTATTAAGTGATAAAGAAAGACAGGTAATTGTCGTTTCCGCTCCGGGTAAGCGTTTCTCTTCGGACATCAAGGTCACTGACCTTTTGATCGCATTAGCGGATGCGAAGATCGCGGGACAGTCCGGGGACAAAGAGCTTCAGGCGGTTCTCGACCGTTTCTCTTCAATCTGCGATGAGCTCGAGATTCCGGAGTGCATGGACTCTATTAAAGAAAGCATCACTGAATCCATCAAGATGCCAATCAAAGATGCCGGCCGCTATATGGATGCTACAAAAGCACTTGGCGAAGACAGCTGTGCGCGTCTTGTTGCCACATACCTCAATAAAACAGGTCATAAGGCAACCTACTGCAATCCGAAGGTTGCAGGTCTTCTTCTCGAGACAGAAGTCGGCGGACATGTTAAGGTCCTTCCGCAGTCTTATGATAATCTTGCAGATCTTGCCCGTCTTCGTGAGATCTGCGTATTCCCGGGTTTCTTCGGTTATTCCGAAGATGGAGAGATCATCACCTTCTCGCGTGGCGGATCTGATATTACAGGAGCGATCCTTGCCGCTGCTGTACATGCCACCGTATATGAGAACTGGACAGATGTGGATAATGTCTATGCAGTAAACCCGAATCTGGTAAAAGACCCGTTCGCTGTTACTGAGATCACTTATGACGAGATGCGCGAGCTTGCTTATGCCGGTTTCTCCGTACTTCATGAAGAAGCTCTCTACCCTGCGTTTGTCCGTGGTATCCCGGTTAACATCCGTAACACAAATCATCCGGAAGCCAAGGGCACCATGATCGTTGCCAAGCGTACACACTATGATTCTCTTGTAACAGGTATTGCCGGTGAGAAAGGTTTCTGCGCCCTTAATATGAGCAAATACCTGATGAACCGCGAAGTAGGCTTCCTGGTAAAGGTTCTTTCTATTATCGCAGACGAAGGAATCTCGATCGAGCATATGCCTTCCGGAATCGATTCCGTTTCCATCATCTTAAGAGCAGCTGATTTTACACCGGAGAAAGAGCGCCGTATCGTACAGCGCATCAGCCTTGAGCTGAATGTGGATAATATCTCTGTTAACCGTGACCTCGCGATCGTTATGATCGTCGGTGAAGCTATGGCAAATACCGTTGGTACCACGGCCCGTGCCGCCACCGCTCTTTCCAAAGCCGGTATCAACCTCGAGCTGATCAACCAGGGCGCTTCCGAGATCTCCGTCATGTTCGGTGTACGTGAAGAATACTGCTCTTACGCAGTCCGCACCCTCTACAAAGAGTTCTTCGGCTGATCCTTAAAATCACTTCTTACGAAAAATAAATCTCTCCGGCAGAAAGAAACTGTCGGAGAGATTTTTCTTGTTTCATTTCACACTATCTGATCAGATCAGATCTGCGATATCCGGGTTAACACCTGTCAGACCAACATAAGCGCCGCTCTTTGCTTCGGAGGATTCCTCGTGAGCCAGGAGCCACTTGTTGCAAGCCGTCATCCACTTGTCTTCTTCATTGAAAGCTGTAAGAGCCGGAACTGCGCCGTTTGTACCCTTCGGAAGAGCGATAACCACCTTGAAGCCTTCTCCCTTCTTGGCAGAGCAAGGAGCATAGTGCAGAGATGTCTCATACACTTCGACGACCTGTCCTTTTTCCGCCTTAAAAGCCATAACCTTGGATGTATCGAGCTTACCATCTACGATGTCATCCGCCTTAGCAAGCAGAAGGATAAAATCAGTAGAACCGATGTTCAGTTCGCTATCACGGTGATACTCGAGGCAGTTGAGCTTTGTGTTATGGCCGTTGCAGTAACCGAGCTGGATCGGCATTCCGCCGTATGCATTGTTCTGCAGAACACCAAAAGCATCCGTGTACTCGAGATCTGCGCAGCTCATAACATATTCCACGCCATCCGGAAGAGGTGTCTTCTCATCAAGAGCCTTAATAAGTCCGGATACATCATATCCTGTCAAAACCTTGCCATATGGAGCAAATTCCTTGTCCAGTACGCTGTAAATCTTCATATACAATTCCTCCTATGGAAAATATTTACGCTCCTTTTATTCTACATAAAAGGAGCGCAAAATGAAATGCTTTTTCGAAATCGATTTCGAGATTTTTCTTAGTTATCTATCAGACGTTGGCAAGAGCCTGCTCAATATCTGCGATAATATCTTTTTTATTCTCGATACCAACAGAGAAACGGATCAGATCCGGACTTACGCCGGCTGCCGCAAGTTCTTCGTCATTCATCTGGCGATGCGTGTGGGAAGCCGGGTGGAGTACGCAAGTTCTGCAGTCAGCAACATGAGTACAGATCGCAGCAAGTTTCAGAGAATCCATGAACTTCACGCAGGCCTCTCTTCCGCCCTTTACACCGAAGGAAAGAACACCGCAGGTGCCGTTCGGCATATACTTCTGTGCCTTGTCATATTCTTTATCGCCCGGAAGACCAGGATAAGAAACCCATGCGATCTTCGGATGATTCTGCAGATACTCGGCAACTGCAAGAGCATTCTCACAGTGACGCGGCATACGAAGATGCAGTGTCTCCAGTCCGAGATTCAGAAGGAATGCATTCATCGGGCCCGGGATAGATCCAAGATCACGCATCAGCTGAGCGACCGCTTTCATAATAAATGCAGACTTACCGAAACGGCCGGTATAAGAAACACCGTGATAGGTCTCATCCGGCTCAACGAGTCCGGCAAACTTCTCCGGATATTTCGCCCAGTCAAAAGTACCGGCATCTACAATACATCCGCCAACAGAAGTCGCATGTCCATCCATATATTTCGTAGTGGAATGAATAACGATATCTGCACCCCATTCGATCGGACGGCAGTTGATCGGAGTTGCGAATGTGTTATCGATCATAAACGGAAGTCCGTTCTTATGAGCTGTTTTTGCAAATGTTTCGATATCAAGGACATTCAGTGCCGGGTTAGCAATTGTCTCACCGAAAACGAGCTTGGTGTTCGGCTTGATTGCTGCCTGGATCTCTTCTTCTGTTGCATCCGGAGATACGAATGTCGCATCGATGCCCATCTTCTTGATGGTGTGGGCGAACAGATTATATGTGCCGCCGTAGATCGCAGAAGAACAAACGATGTGATCACCGGCCTCACAGACATTGAAAATTGCGAAGAAATTCGCAGCCTGTCCGGAAGAAGTAAGCATCGCGGCAACACCGCCTTCAAGCATGCAGATCTTTGCTGCCACCAGGTCACTGGTCGGATTTGCGAGACGCGTGTAGAAATATCCGCTCTCTTCAAGATCGAAGAGTCTTCCCATCTGTTCCGTGGACGAATACTTCCAAGTCGTACTCTGCACGATCGGCATTACTCTTGATTCGCCGTTTTTCGGCTGATAAGCACCCTGTACACAATTGGTTTCGACACTGAACTTGTTATCCATTCTTTACTTCCTCCTTACATCGCGGCAAATAGCCGCCGTTACAACTTTTGATTATAACACAATAACCGTACATAATCGCACCCTTTCACGCGATAAAAAGCACCGGACGGGAGAATTCCCGTCCGGCGCCCGAAAAAGACTATATATCAGAAGAATCAGCCTTCCTTTACTTCACAGTACATGAAGTACTTATATCCCAGAGGGTTGGAGAAGAATCCGGTGACATTCTTGTTGATCATATAGATATCTGTGTAGAAATAAAGCGGAACGATACAGCCGGTCGACATCAGAATATCCTCAGCCAGATGCATGAGCTTATAGCGGGTCTCTGTATCTGCGCAGCTCTTGATCGTGCTGATCAGAACATCATAGGTCTCAGCCCATGTGCCGCCCTTAACGTTGATATCATAGCCGTAAGGTGTCAGATCCATATCATACATAGCAACTGTGGCATTCGCACCTTTACCGAACTGAACGTCATTGTTACCGGAAGCGGATGTCCACATATCCAGGAAGCTGATCGGATCGTTATAGTCAGCCAGCCAGCCGTTACGTGCGATAGAATAATCACCATTCTTTCTTGTGTTAAGGAATGTATTCCACTCCTGGTTTTCAAGGTTCATCGTGATACCTACACTTGCCAGAGCGCTCTGCAGATACTCACCGATCGCCTTATGGCTCTCGTTCGTATTATAGAGGTATGTCAGAGTCGGGAAATTCGTGAACTTCTTAGAAGCTTCATCATATGTATAGTACTTCTTAAGGATTTCGATAGCGGAATTAAAGTTAGACTCAAATGCTTCCTTGGAAACATTGTAATATCCGTCAAATCCGTCGTTATGTCCTGCTGTCTTATAGAACTCGGTACCATCCGGATTTGTCATACCCATAGCAACAAAGGAAGATGCCGGAACCTGACCAGCCTGGCCGATCTCTTCAACAATATAGTTTCTGTCGAAAAGAAGTCCGATAGCAGATCTGATCTCAGCCTTTGCCTTCTCCGCCTCAATGCCGGAAAGACCGCTGTTTGCCGGGAGGATCTCTTCATTGATATTCCAGCAGACATAGTAAGTACCGATCTGACCCGTAACTACGAATTCATCCGGATACTTTGCCTTAAGGTTCGGGATCTCATTTGTCGGAACGTCGTCGATCAGCTGCCATGCGCCGTTCTGGAAGTTCGTCAGCATGTTGTTCTCATCATCAGAGAGATAGAACTCGATCGTATCCATCTTGATCTGGTCAGCATCAACATAATTATCATTCTTAGTGAGAGTAATAAGGCTGTTGTGCTCCCATCCCGTGATCGTATAAGGACCATTGCAGATATAGGTCTTCGGATCTGTGGACCAGCTCTCGTTGGAAACTACATCCGAACGTACCGGGAAGTATGCCGGGAAAGCAAGAAGCTCATCCCAGTAGGAGATCTCGTTTTCGAGTGTTACCTCGATCGTCTTGGCATCAAGTGCTTTTACATTCAGCTTCGCATCCGGAGACGGATTCTCTGCTGTAATTTCATCATAACCGTCAATGACTTCAAACATATAGCCGTAGTCAGCACCGAGCTCAACAGAAGCCGCACGCTGCCAGGAGAATACGAAATCCTCCGCGGTTACATCTTTACCGTCAGACCACTTAAGGTTATCACGGAGAGTGTATGTATATGTCACTGTTCCGTCATCATTTACAACACCTTTTACCAGTTCTTTTACAGCATCCGGAACGATCTTCAGTTTACCGCTCGGATCCATCTCCCATTTTGCCATACCGGAAAACAGGTGACTGACCAATGTTGCTCCATCAACGGAAGAGTTCAATGCCGGATCAAGGGTATCCGGTTCCGATGCGAGACAAACGGCCAGAGAGCTTCCGGTCTTTTTCTTTGTAGATTTCTTACAACCTGCCAGACCAATAAGCATCGAAGCAGATAATACTAACGCAAGAATCTTTTTCATATTGTATCCCCTTTAAATTTATTTTCAAAATATGCGAAGCGAATGCATGCATATATTTGAATCAGAATCAGAAAGCCACCAAAGACCGGTCAACCGATCTCATTCAACCTGTGGCATGCAACAAAGTGACCGCTGGACACCTCTTTCAGTTCCGGCATCGACTCGGCGCAGCACTCCTTTGCATAGGCGCATCTCGTACGGAAAGGACATCCGGAAGGAGCATTGAGCGGACTAGGAATATCACCGGAAAGAACGATACGCTTATTTGCCCGCGCGATCTTCGGATCCGGTTGAGGCACCGCAGACATCAGTGACTTTGTATAAGGATGCAGCGAGTGCTCATAGATCTCCTTGGAATCAGCAAGTTCGACCATCTTACCAAGATACATAACAGCGATCCTGTCACTGATATGACGGACGACTAAGATATCATGTGCGATAAACAGGTATGTAAGACCCATTTTCGCCTGAAGCTCATCGAACATATTAATGACCTGTGCCTGGATCGATACATCCAGAGCAGAAACCGGCTCGTCACAGACAACAAAATCAGGATCGAGCGCAAGAGAACGCGCAATACCGATACGCTGACGCTGTCCGCCGGAGAACTCATGGGCATATCTCGAAGCATGCTCGGAGTTTAATCCTACCTGACCCATTAGTTCAAGGATGCGGTCATGACGCTCTTTGGAAGACTTATATGTCTTATGGATGTCTAAAGGTTCTCCGATAATATCGGAAACCGTCATTCTCGGATTCAAGGAAGAATAAGGATCCTGGAACACCATTGTCGCCTTTTTTCTATACTCGGCGATATCGGACTTCGTCTTGATTTCTTTTCCTTTATAGAAAACTGAACCGGATGTCGGCTTATAAAGGTGAAGCAGTGTACGGCCAACCGTAGTTTTACCACAGCCGGACTCACCTACAAGTCCGAGCGTCTCGCCTTTCTTAATGGAAAAAGAAACATCATCCACCGCTTTCAGTGGTTTGCTCCGGAAAAGACCGACGTTGATATTAAAGTACTGTTTCAGGTTCTTGACCTCGATGATCGGGGTATTGCCGTTATCACTCATTCGGTCTCACCACCCTTCTTCTCTTCTTTGACTGTATCTTCTGACTTCAGCTCAGATTTAACAAGCTCGATCGAGCCATCTTCCACACCGGATTTCACATTCATCCAGCACGCTGCCTGATGGTCTTCGTTGATGCGCATTCTCTCACATCTTTCATAAAGACAGATTTTCATCGCGTTTTCACAACGCGGAGCAAACGGGCAGCCCTTCGGCATATTCAGAAGATCGATCGGAGTACCGCTTATCGGTTTCAGCCTTGTACCGGCGGAATCCGCAGTAGGAATGGAGCGGATAAGACCCTTGGTATATTCATGACGTGGATTATAAAAGATCTCCTCGGCTGTTCCCTGTTCACAGATGGAACCGGCATACATAACGATGACTTCATCACAGAGCTGGGCAACAACACCAAGATCGTGCGTGATCATGATGATCGCCATTCCAAGCTCTTCCTGAAGAGACTTCATCAGTTCGAGGATCTGTGCCTGGATGGTAACATCCAGCGCCGTAGTCGGCTCATCCGCGATAAGAATATCCGGTTCACAGGCAAGCGCCATAGCGATCATGACACGCTGGCGCATACCGCCGGAGAACTCGAACGGATACTGTTTCATTCGTTTTTCAGGCTCATTCACGTTTACGAGGCGGAGCATCTCGATTGCTCTTTCCTTCGCCTGCTGACGGTTACGGTTGGTATGAAGCAGGATCGCCTCCATTAGCTGATGACCGATCGTATACGTCGGATTCAGGCTGGTCATCGGATCCTGGAAAATGATAGAGATCTTATTTCCACGAACCGTCTTCATCACTTTTTCACCTGAATTGACAAGTTCCTGCCCATCAAAAAGGATCGAGCCGGAAACAATCTTTCCCGTGCTTGCCAGGATCTGCATGATCGAATACGCGGTTACGGATTTACCGGAACCGGATTCACCTACGATACCTAATACTTTTCCTCTTTCGAGATTAAATGAGATTCCATTGACCGCTTTTACTTCACCGGCAGGAGTGAAGAATGATGTATGCAGGTCTTTTACTTCTAGCAAAGGCATTTTCTTCTCCTCCTTTCTTATTTACGAAGCTTCGGGTCAAATGCATCACGGAGACCGTCACCAAAGAGATTCAGTGAAAGAACGATCAGAGAGATAACAACTGCCGGGATAACAAGTCTATAGGAATACGATGTAATACCATTCAGGGCATCTGATGCCAGAGAACCGAGAGATGGCATCGGTGCGTTAACACCAAGTCCGAGGAAGGAAAGATAACTCTCGGTAAAGATCGCACTCGGGATCTGAAGTGCCGTAGAGATGATAACAACACTGATACAGTTCGGCAGAAGATGCTTCTTAATGATCCACGAACCCTTCGCACCGGCGGCTCTTGATGCCAGGACGTACTCCTGCTCACGAAGGGAAAGGATCTGTCCGCGAAGAAGTCTGGACATTGAAACCCAGTACAGAAGACCGAATACGATAAACAAACTGATGATGTTACTTCCGATCTTATCAAACACTGTTCCTTCGATCACGGGTCCGAGCGTCATCTTCATTACCGAAGCAAGAAGGATGACCATCAGCATATCCGGAAGTGAATAGATAATATCGACGATACGCATGATGATCAGATCGACTTTACCTCCGAAATATCCGGCGATCGAGCCGATCGTCATTCCTATCACAAGTACTACAAGGCTGGCAAAGAATCCAACCGCAAGAGAAATACGTGTTCCGTAAATGACACGGATGAAATAGTCTCTTCCCGAGGCATCTGTGCCGAAAACATGCGGGAATACACTCTCACCTGCATCGATCCTTTCCTGTTCCGTGGCACCATATTCAAAAGGCGCCAGATTGTTATAGGAAGCATCTACCGGTTTTCCGGGTGTGACACCCAGCATACTGTCATATTTATATGGCCAGAAAAACGGGATAAAGATCGAGGCCAGTGTAATAATCACAATAAGAAAGAAACTGATCGTCGCGATCTTATTCTTTTTTAATCTTTTAATACCGTCCTTAAAGAATGTCGTGGACGGACGCATCTGTACGATATAGGACTTCTCTTCATCTGTTGCAGGGAGGAAAGAATCTACATCAACATGCATACTGAACATCTTTTTCTTTTCCATGATTCCCCTCCTTACTCAAGATTGATACGCGGATCGACGACCTTGTACAGGATATCACTGACAAGATTCATTACGACGATCAATGCAGCAAGAACGATCGTGGTACCCATCACCATCGGGTAGTCACGGTTCGTGATACTGCTAACGAAAGCACGGCCGATGCCCGGTACGGCAAATATCTGTTCGACAACCAGAGATCCGGTGACGATATACGCCAGCATCGGTCCGAAATATGTGATAACAGGAATAAGAGAGTTCTTAAGCGCATGACCGAAAATGATCTTTCTCGGCGGTACGCCTTTCGCTTTAGCGGTACGGATATAATCCTGACCGAGAACATCCAGCATAGATGAACGAGTCAGTCTGGTGATATATGCCATCGGATAAAGAGCCAGCGTAATGATCGGAAGAATGAGACCGGAAGCTGATGATCCGTTTGCAGGAAGCAGCGGGAATTTGATGGCAAAGAAAACTAATAGCAGCGATCCCATAATAAACGATGGCAATGATACAAAAGCCGTGGTAATGACCATGATCAGTTTATCGATAAAATGATTACGCCGCAGTGCCGCCACAGAACCTAGTACAATACCTACCGCCAATGCGGAAAAGGCAGCGATCAGGCCCAGCTTCGCAGAAGTCTGAAGACCATCAGCGATGATCTCATTGACCGTACGTCCGCGCTGCTTCAGCGATGGACCGAAATCGAGTTCCGTTACCACATCCTTGAGATATGTCCCATACTGTTCCAAAAGCGGCTTATCGAGGCCGTACTTCGCTTCAAGAGCCTTCTGAGTAGCCGGAGTAATGGCTTTCTCACTCATAAACGGGCCACCGGGAACGGCATGCATGATAAAGAAAGTCGCAGTAATAACTACCCACACAGTCAAAATCGCCAGCCCGATACGCTTGATAATATACATCAACGTTTTCGAGTTCATGAAAAAAATTTACGCCCAAAAAAAGAGATTTCCATGAATAGAAATCCGAATTGCGAGCATCTCCCCCCTGTATTCATTACTGTCTGATTATATTCCTCAAATGAAAAAATAGCAACCGAAGGAAAGAAAACGAAAAAGACCATCTCGAATGAGATGGTCTTTACTGGTGCACCTTCAGGGACTCGAACCCTGGGCCCACT
>DFFH01000041.1:35227-71432 GCA_002368805.1 Mageeibacillus sp. UBA3781
CCCACTGATTAAGAGTCAGTTGCTCTACCAACTGAGCTAAAGGTACATATTCGTGAGAAGCTTTTCCCTAACGAACGTTGATTATTATAACGATGAAAAATCACTATGTCAACACATTTTTTTAAATCCTGTGCGATTAACTTTCAAGAATCTCTTGTGTATGCTCGATAAGGAAAGTATCCAGTGTATTTTTCTTTATAGTTCCCTCTTCTACAAGATCGTTACCGACAAGGCTGATCAGATCAAGTTTCTTCACCGGAGCGATATAAACCAGTCTCCGCATGTAATGATTCTTCCCGCACATCGTCACAAAGGAAGGATTTCTGGTACAAAGCCAGGTCCTTCTGCCATCATTATCATGGAAACGGAAATAATCCGACAAAGAGAGTTTGTCTGTAAATTCACCGCCATTTATTCTTCGGAGCGCTTCAACAAGAATATTATTCAGCATATCCGCATATGCAGAAAGTGCATCCATCGAATTATACTCGGCGATCATGGCCTGCACCCATGAAGATGAGACACTTTTCATAAATTCCTCATCTTCAAGCACATCATTCACACAGGAAGCGATATCCGGTACTTTACAGGTTAATGAGAGCTCATAATCTATATGATCCGATGTTACAATCGGGCCATATGAATATTCCACATTCTTGAAAAGGGTGTAGAAAACCTGTTCGTAGCAATCATACATGGGTTCGATGATCTCGCGGAAACTAATCTGGAAATAATCCATAACTGCCTGAATATCACCTGTACTAAGAACAGCCATATACTGATCACCGGCTTCTTGCAAGCTCTGATCGACATCGTCCATCCCGGTGCTTTCGGAAGAGAGATCTGAATCATCTGAAGACTCAGAATAGGTCGTATCAGAAGAACCTGAATCGGAAGATGAGTCTTTCGACTCCGTCCTCGAGGGCATGCTTCCCAAAGAACAGGAAGACACCATCAATGCCACCGCCACCGATATGGAAGCAATCACAACTGATATACGTCTTCTTCTCATTTTCCGGAACATATTAGCCGTAGATGAATTCTTCACCATTGGAGCGGATAACGACCTGATTGCCGGATCCTTCCGGGAGAGCTTCCACGCGGCCCACGATACGCGCTTCGATATTGTACTTATTGGCAATATCGATGATGCCGGAAGCAACGGATTCATCACAGTAGAACTCGATTCTATGACCGCAGTTAAATACCTGATACATCTCTTTCATCGGGATCTCACCGGACTCGTAGATCGCCTGGAATATCGGCGGGAACGGGAAAAGATTATCCTTGATGATGCGGATATTCTTACCAAAGTCACGGCACTTCGCCTGTCCGCCGCCTGTGCAGTGGATGATACCGGAAATAGAGGAACGGTACTGATCAAGAACATCACGGATAACCGGCAGGAATGTTCTCGTCGGTGAAAGAATCGCTTCCGCAACTGTCTGATCACTGTTAGGGAGCTTGTCCGTAAGACGGAATTTACCGCAATAAACCTTATCCTCAGGGATAGTCTCGGAAACAGACTCCGGATATTCTTTCAGATAATCTTTGCAAAGGAGCATATGACGGGCTGCAGTCAGACCATTACTGGAAATACCGGAGTTGTAGGAATCCTCATATGTCGCCTGTCCGAAAGAAGCAATACCTACGATTACGTGACCCGGCTTGATGTTCGCAGCATTGACAACGTTCTTCTTTGCTACACGGGTAACGAGTGTAGAGTCCACGATCAGCGTTCTAACAAGATCTCCGACGTCTGCTGTCTCACCGCCGCACATGGAGATATCAAATCCCATGTCCTGGAGCTTACCGACAATATTGTTATATCCCTCGATAACAGCTGCGATGCACTTTCCATCTACTCGATGGGCATTTCTGCCGATCGTATTGGAAAGCGAGAGCTTCTCGAGAGCACCAACACATGCCAGGTCATCCGTATTCATAACAAGAGAATCCTGTGCGATACCACGGAACCACTTGAGATCACCGGTCTCGCGGTAAGCGATATAAGCAACAGAGGATTTCGTTCCTGCACCATCCGCATGGATCGCAGTACAGTAATCGGGATCTCCGGCCAAGTCATCGATCAGTTTGCAAAAAGCACCCGGAAAAGCACCCTTATCCTGATTTGCTACCGCCTTCTTTACGTCATCTTTCGTAGGAGATACTCCGCGACTTAAGTAAGATTCTGCCATGTGTTGATCCTTCTTTCTTCAAAATACATTTTCCAAGTTGAACCTGTAAGCCGGGTTCTGTCAGGGATGATCATCTATCTAGACCGGAAATCTCGTTCCGGCTCAAGCCGCCTCCTCAAGACCTGCGGACCACAGTAATGTCTTTCCATGGCGTTGCTCCGGGTGGGGTTTACAAGGCCGGTACGTTACCGCACCGCCGGTGAGCTCTTACCTCGCCTTTTCATCCTTACCCTTTTCCGAAGAAAAAGGCGGTTTTCTTTTCTGTTGCACTTTCCTTAAAGTTGCCTTCACCGGGAACTGCCCGGCACCCTTGTCCTATGGAGCCCGGACTTTCCTCACGCACGGCCTTTCAGCACTTGTGCCCGCGATCATCCGGTCCAGCTTAGAAAACATGTATATTATAATCGAACAATTTCTAATCTTCTAGCGATTTTTATCACCATTTGTGTCCGTTATACACAGAAACCGGCAAATTCGGCAATATGTGCAAAAGCTGTTCCTGAAGAGATGGCAGAACTATGCGTTCTGTGACCTCATGTCCTGCGGCGATCACGGCAATTCCCGATTCTTCCAGATCGATCATATTGTGATGCTTCATCTCACCGGTAACAACGACGTCCACACGATACGACTTTAATACAGGTATGGATTCTTCTTCAAAAGCACCTCCCTGCACAAAGACACGCGATACTTCCTTATCTTTATCCGTATTGAGCAGAAGCCCGCTCGCACCGAGTTCTTTTTTCACCATATCGGCAAAGGAAAACAGTGAGACGGAATCCTGACCGACACTGCCGCAAAGCCCGATTTCCACGTCTTCGAGGCTGATCTGCATGACCAGTCCGAGAGCGGTGGCAAGAGCGTGATTGACACCCTGGGGTGCTTTATCCAGATTCGTGTGTGCCGAGAAAAGATGAATATCGTTCTTAATGAGTTTTCTGACATTCGCGCCACGCGGAGTGCGATAGTCCACCGAAGTAAGCGGATCGAAGAACAGCGGATGATGAGTGATGATCATATTGGCGCCGGTATTGATCGCATGATCGATAGATGAAGACTGGGCATCCAGTGCAAGAAGGACACCGTTGACTCTTTCATTCGCGTCACCGATCATCAATCCGATACGATCCCAGTCGCAGGCAAGTTCCGCCGGAGCGATTTTCTCCATGGCGGCCATAATATCTTTCACATAATACTCTTGACTCATAGGTATTTCTCCCAGTTTTTCAATAATTCAGCGCATTTTTCCTCGCCGAGGGCTCGCTTTTTCATGAGCTTTTCCTCATGTGCGATATATTCTTCATAATATTGCGGACGATTCTTGAGGATCAAAGGTCCGAGGAATAATTCCTCCCCTGACAGATCATACGCTACTCCATTATATACCGCGAAGATAACAACGTAAAAATGTCCTCTTTCAAGAGATATCTTCTCATCTTGTATGGAAAAGCCGTTTTTAGAAAGAAAATCCCTTACTTCATAGAAGGATCTCTGCGGCTGTATAACAAAAGACATTCCTTTAGGGACAGGTTTTTCAAAGTGTAGAGCGGCACTCAGGATCTTACAGATCTCCAGACCGCCCATCCCCGCGATCACCGCCGTCATATCCGAAGAAAGCGGAACTCCTTTAAGACCATCTGTTACGAGAACTTCAGATCTTTTCTCGAAGTTCTCTTCGATCATTCTTTTTTTAGTCCGCATGGCAGGAAGCTCATGAATATCTGTTGCGATCACTTTTTTACAGACATTTTCGCGAAGGCAGAAAACACCGAGTTTCCCATGATCGGATCCGACATCGGCGACGGTTTCACAGCACGGGATCAGTGAAGCTACAGTCTGAAGGCGGGGCGACAAGTCCTCGTTTCTATCCATTATCGTTTCCCCATCTTCTTTTTAAGCTCGGTAAGATAAAGCAGCGTGGACCGAAGAAGGCTTTCCGTCGCATCACGGTCGGGGCCTTCCGGCATGACATCAAGTCGTTTGGCCAGCATATCCTTCTGCTTCGTATAGACATTCATACGCACGCGGTAAAGATAATCCTTCGTATGTGCGAATAATGAATTCACATCATCACCGTATTTCACGCTCATCAGGGCCTCGGAGAGCGTAGCTCCTGCAGGTCTCTGATTCAGGATCAGATTGTCACCCGCCAGCAAAAGTCTGTTGGCATCGAGCTTTCCTTCCTTCAGTACCGGGAGGATCTGACGCGCGATCGTACGCATGGAACCCATCGTGAAATCCGTCTCAAGAGGTTCATCCCCGTATGTTTCCACAAACTTATCATATTCGGATCCAAGCGCTGAAAGAAGACAAACCAGAACAAGTTCATCTCTCGTGGCCGTCTCGGAAGACTTTCTTTCCGGAAGGATCTGTGTCTGCTTCTCAACTTCCTTTTGAGACCTTGTGATAGCTTCCTGATGTGTCTGACTGGAGAGCTTTCCGACTTCGGACATGACTGACTGTGCTGATACTCCGAGGATCTGTGCCGCTTTATATGCCGCACGCTCGCGAAGGATCATATTGTCCTCCCAGGACAGATAAGTCGAGATCAGCTGCTGGAAAACCACAGCATCAAATCTGCCGCTTTCCATACTCTGCCGGTGCGCCGAGTCCACGAGATAATCCAGAACAGGAACTGCCTGCTCGACTACCTTTGCAAATTCTTCTTTTCCAAATTCACGGATAAACTCATCAGGATCTTTACCGTTCGGGACCTTAGCCACGCGGACCTGCGTCGTCATGCCGGTATGCTTTTTCTTTCTCTCCATCAGCATCTTCAGACCGCGGACCGCCGCATTTTGTCCTGCACGATCCGAATCATAGAAAAGCACTACCTCTTCACAGTATCTTTCCAGAAGATCGAGCTGTCTTTCCGTAAGCGCCGTTCCCAAAGATGCGACCGCATTCGTCACACCGGCCTGATGCATCGAGATGACATCCATATAGCCTTCCACGACGATGATCCGCTTCATTTTCGCCTGTTTTGCGAAGTTCAGCGCATAGAGATTTCTCTGTTTGGAATAGATCGGAGTCTCCGGGGAGTTAACATATTTCGGCTGTCCGTCGCCGATGATACGGCCTCCAAAGGCGATCAGCTCACCCATCGCATTAAAGATCGGGAACATAAGCCTTCCTCTGAAAAGATCGAAAGTCTTCCCGTTCTTGGTCACGAAGAGGCCGGATTTCTGGATCTCCTGCTGCGTGAAGCCCTTGCTTACGAGATGATTATATAGGCCGCTCCATTCATTCGGCGCGTATCCCAGACCGAATTTCGTCGCCGTCGATGGTGTGATCGCACGTTTCTGAAGATACTTTCGGGCTTCTTCTCCCTTTTCCGACTTGAAACTCTTATAATAATAGCGAGCAGCCTCAAGAAGCACCTGTTTCAGGCGTTTCCGAAGCTGCTCTTCTTTTCGGTAATTTGCATCGTCCGGTTCCGGAATCGTGACTCCGGCTTTCTCCGCCAGAAACTTCAGAGCCTCGATATAGCTAAGATGCTCGATCTCCATAATGAAGTTCACGACGTTTCCGCCCTTATGGCAGCCGAAACAGTAATAGATCTGCTTATTGACAGATACCGAGAACGATGGTGTATCTTCCGAGTGAAAAGGACAGAGTCCGAACTGATTCTGTCCGGAACTCTTCGTAAATTGCACATACTGGCCTACGACCGAAACAATGTCGCTTCGGGAAATGATTTCTTCCACTACTTCATTTGGAATTCCACCGCGGCCGTTGCTCATTAGTTATGTCCTTTTTAGTCCTTTAATTCGCCGAGTCCTGTTTCTTCCTTTTCTACTGTTTCCGTAGCCGGAGCCTCTTCTGTCTTTTCTTTCTTCTTCAGAACGATCTTATCGGATTTCTTTTCATCCTTCTTAGAAGAATCCTCATCCTTCTTTGCTTCCGGCTTAGCATCTCTGGAAACAATCGTATTGATCGCATTCTTCTTAAATGTAACCAGTGTGTTTGCGGCAGAAGTCATGATCGTGACCTCATCATCACGGATATTCGCGACCTTTCCTACAAGACCGCCGATCGTAACGACCTGATCACCGACACGCATTTTATCAATCTTTGCGCGAAGCTCTTTCTCCTTTTTTCTCTGCGGGCGAAGAGCGATCACATACCAAAGAATGATAAAGACTGCGAAGATCGCAACCATAATAAGCGGATTTGCACCACCCTGAGCATCTGTAGCCGCTGCCGCGTCCAGTAAATAACGAACCATTGAATAATTCCTCCCGTTTCTATTTCCTTATCGTAATTAGTCACCAATCATCTTCTGCATATCATACATGCCGGGTTCTTTTCCGAGCATATACTTTGCAGCTGCCACCGCACCACGGGCAAAAACACTTCTGGTCTGTGCACTGTGGGAGATCGTAAGGATCTCTTCTCCACCGATGAACATGACCTTATGCTCGCCGACGATGTTTCCGCCACGGATCGAATGGATACCGAGCTCTTTCTTTTCTCTCTGCTGACGCTTGGACTGACGCTCATACACATATTCGAGCTGTCCATCCAGAGTATCATTCATCGCATCTGCGATCATCAGAGCCGTTCCGGAAGGCGCATCCAGTTTCTTATTGTGATGCTCTTCCACAAGTTCGATATCAAAATCCGGATACAGCTGTGCTGCAGCCTTTTTTACCAGATTGATCAGTACATTGATACCAAGGGACATGTTCCCGGAATAGAAAACGCCGACCTTGGAAGAAAGTGCGGAAAGCTCCGCCTTCTGCTCATCAGAAAGACCTGTCGTACACATTACGATCGGCTTTCCTTTTGTTTCCGCAAGTTTTGTTATCGCTGCAAAAGCACTAACATGGGAAAAATCGATAATTACATCAAATTCTTCCTTGCACTCCATAGGATCCTTATAGATCGGGAATGTGGAGGACGGGTTTTCGACAACATCCGAACCGGCAACGATCACAGCATCGTCATAACCTTCGACCATCTCGGAGATGACACGTCCCATTCGGCCCATACAGCCACTTAAGAATATTCTGGTTTCAGACATATATAATCTCTCTTTCGTTGTTCATAATTATGATTCTCAGGCCATCTTATGGAAAGAAAGGTCATACTGCTTTAAGACTTCTGCAAGCTTTGCCTTTCCATCTTCGCTCATGTCCACAAGCGGCATACGGCAGGAACCGATATCCCAGCCGAGGATGTTCAGCGCCTCCTTGACCGGAATCGGGTTTACATCCATGAACAGTGCCTTACAAAGAGGAATAATATCCGCCTGGATCTTCGCTGCAGTCTTAATATCTCCGTTAATGAAAGACTCGACCATGTTATGCATCGTTTCCGGAACAATATGAGAAGCAACGGAGATAACACCCTTACCGCCCATAGAAAGAAGCGGAACGACCAGTCCATCCTCACCTGAATAAAGGACCAGATCATCTCCACAGAGGTTGACCGTCTCCGGGACCTGACCCATATTGCATTCCTTTACTCCCACGATATTCTCGATCTCCGAGAGTCTCTTATAAGTAGAAGGAGCAATATTCAGATTCGTTCTAGACGGCACATTATACACGATGATCGGAAGATCTGTCGCCTCGGCAGTTGCCTGGAAATGACGGAAAATACCTTCCTGAGATGTCTTATTGTAATAAGGAGTAACTGCTAATAGAGCATCTGCTCCGATCGCCGTAGCCTCCTTTGCAAGCTTAATACCATGTGCCGTATCATTACTTCCTGTTCCTGCGATGACCGGGATACGTCCATCTACATATTCAACAACAGTACGGATAGTAAAAAGATGCTCTTCATCCGGCATTGTAGCCGCTTCACCTGTGGTTGCAGCAACCACGATAGCATCCGTCTTATGTGCTAAATGGAAGTCGATCAAAGCCTTCAGTTTTTTAGTGTCAACACCTCCTTCGTTAAAGGGTGTGACCAGCGCGACAGCCGAGCCGATAAAAACGGGCTTCTTCATAACTCATGCCTCCATTTCTTTTGATATTTCAGTGATTTCCGAGCGCAAACAGGTGCATGGAAAACCTCATAAAATCATACCACCTACTATACACGAACGTCAATTACTATTATAATACTAGGCTATGAAAACAAGTGATTTTTACTACGAACTACCGGAAGAACTCATTGCCCAGCACCCGCTTACCGATCGGTCCAGTTCCCGTCTGATGACACTGGATGGCCGAACAGGTGCGGTTTCGCATATGCATTTTTCCGACCTGCCGTCTCTCCTTCACAAGGGAGATGTTCTCGTTATCAATAATACCAAAGTCATTCCTGCCCGTCTTCTCGGATCCCGAAGCGATACCGGTTCTGCCGTCGAGCTTCTCTTACTTAAGCGGATCGATGAGAATCACTGGGAGACGCTGGCACGCCCCGGCAAGAAGATCCGTCCCGGAAAAAGAATGACCTTCCTTCCCGGGAAATTGGAAGCTGAGTGCGAAGATGTCTTACCTGACGGGAACCGCATCATCCGCTTTGATTTTAACGGCATTTGGGAAGAGATACTGGACGAAGCGGGCACTATGCCTCTTCCGCCCTATATCCACGAACAGCTGGAAGATCAGACAAGATACCAGACCGTCTATGCGAAAGAAACAGGATCTGCCGCAGCTCCGACTGCAGGACTTCACTTCACTCCCGAGCTTCTGAATGATCTTCGCGAAATGGGGATCGAGATCTGCGAGGTCACTCTTCACGTAGGTCTTGGAACATTCCGTCCGGTAAAAGTGGACGACATTTCCGACCACCATATGCATAGCGAATGGTACGAGCTTGATGAAAAAGCTTCTTCCATCTTAAGAAAAGCCAGGAAAGAAAACCGCAGAGTCATTGCTGTCGGTACCACTTCCTGCAGAACACTGGAGACAGTAGCGGCAAAAGATCCGGGTATGCACCCGTGTTCCGGCTGGACAGATATATTTATCTATCCGGGCGTGGACTTCCACTGCATCGATGGTCTGATCACGAATTTCCATCTGCCGGAGTCCACCCTCATCATGCTTGTCTCCGCCTTTGCCGGCAAAGAACATGTCCTTAATGCCTATAAGACCGCAGTGTCTGAGAAATACCGTTTCTTCAGTTTCGGTGATGCGATGTTCATCACCCCTGAAAAACCAAGAATCAAGAGTCCTCTGGAGGATCAGGAATGAGTAAGTTTCCCGTTTACTACGAACACATCCATACATGTAAGCAGTCCGGTGCCAGACTTGGCCGTGTCCATACGCCACACGGCACTTTTGACACACCGGTATTCATGCCTGTCGGAACACAGGCGACGATCAAAGGCATGTCTCCGGATGAAGTGGAAAGCATGGGCGCCCGTATCATCCTTTCCAATACATATCATCTTTGGATGCGTCCGGGAAACGAGATCGTAAAGAAGGCCGGCGGACTTCATACCTTCATGAACTGGGAACACTCTATCCTTACAGACAGTGGCGGATTCCAGGTCTTCTCTCTTGCCCGTCCGAAAGATATCACGGAAGAGGGGGTACACTTTAAGTCACACATTGACGGCTCTGCGCATCTTCTCACACCTGAACTCTCCATGAAGATCCAGAATGATCTGGGGTCCGATATCATCATGGCATTTGATGAATGCTGTGCGTGGCCGTCCGAGCACCGTTATGCTCAAAAATCACTGGAACGCACCACCAGATGGCTCGAAAGATGTATTAAGGCGCATGAACGTCCGCAGGATCAGGCTCTTTTCGGTATCATCCAGGGTTCATGCTATGCGGATCTTCGTAAACAGAGTGCAAAAGAGATCACATCATTTGATCTTCCGGGTTATGCCATCGGCGGTCTTTCTGTCGGTGAACCGGCTGAACTGATGTACGAGATGCTCGAAGAAACAGTACCTCTTATGCCGGAAGATAAACCGCGTTACCTGATGGGTGTCGGAACACCGGATTACCTGATCGAGGGAGCGATCCGCGGAATCGATATGTTTGACTGCGTTCTTCCGACAAGGATCGGACGTAACGGCACCGTCCTGACACATGACGGCCGTCTCATCGTTCGTGACAAAAAGAGTGCGGAGGACTTCCGCCCTATCGAAGAAGGATGCACCTGCTATGCCTGCCAGAACTACAGTCGCGCCTATATCCGCCACCTTCTGAAAGCCGGCGAGATGTTCGGTCTGAGATTATGTTCCTGGCACAACATCCACTTCCTGCTTCATCTTATGGAAGACGTAAGAAAGGCGATCGCTGAGGACCGCCTTCTGGATTTCCGTGATGAATTTTTCGAAAGATACTATCACAAGTGATCACTTATTTCTGATAAGAGACCGAATGGTCATCGAATAATTGAGAGCGACCATCTCACGGTCACTTTCTTCGGCACACATAGCAATCACTGCGTAATACGAGCCTTCGATATTGACCACACAGGAAGAACATTCCAGCTGTTTATCGTTATTATCGATCATCGCGAGCGTATAATTCCGGATACGCATCTCGAGATTGGAATTGATCGTTGGAGTGACGGATTCATATCCACCGAATTTAAACTGAGCACCAAGTGCCTGTTCTGTCGAAGTACAAGCAGCCGTAATGGAGCCCTGATCACCAAGGGATAACACGTAGATACGGCTGTCCGGATCACTTACATTTTGCAGATCTATGCAAATTCCTGTCACATTATTTATCTGTATATCCGTTATATTGGAAGCATCTGACTTCCGATAGAGAACGCAAGGCCGGTCTTCCACATCAAAGAACTCGTAATCCGAAGTCGAAGATGAATCTTCCGTAACACTCAGAAGAATCGAGGATATCGCCTCAAGGTCATCCGATGAATACATACCATATTCGTCGCACGGCATGAAACCGCAACTCATGAATATACCCTTATCCTCTTTTCTTTCATAGGCAAGGATGGTCACATCAAGTCTCTGGCCTGCGTTATAAGCTACTCCGCTTAATTCGATAACGGTACTGTTATTAAAAGAATGGACGAAGAAATAATCGGGAGCAAGCTCGACATTACTTAGACCAAGCCCATCCTGAAGATACTGGATAGTCAGGTCATCGCACTGAGCTATAAAGTCCGTAAGTGAATCGATCCGGATATCTCCAAATCCACATATAGCATCAGTAGTTACCATCAGTGATCTGTCCGCTTTTTCAAAAACGTACAAACCATTTCTGTTTTCAAAAGCAAAATCCTTATTCGCGGTAACGGAATAGTTACGGACACTATCGGTATATACGATATTATCTCCGTCTTCTCTGGTCTGCGGATCAGGTATAGTCGGAGCCTGTGTTTCCGTAGGCTCGGTAGTTGTCTTTTTAGGTCTCCGGGTACTTGTTTGCGTAGTCGGATCTCCCCATTCATAATTCTTGCTGATATAGATACCTGCCGCAGTTCCTATACCTGCAAGTGCAACAATACCGGCGATGATATATGTAAGCGGCCGTTTCCAGATACTCTTTTTCGGAGTACTTGGAGTGCTGACTGTCGTACCGGTCGTGACCGGCGCAGCAACCGCAGGAGTACTAAGGTTATCAGTTGAAACCGGTGCAGGCTTAACCTCAGATGTCTCCTGATCGATCATAACTGTCTTTCCGCCCACCATCTGATCGTCAGGATCAGCCTGTTTTCCGGAAAGAGCCGCCGCAAAAGAATTCATGTCGGGGAATCTGCCGGAAGCGCTGACGGAGAGTGCTTTCATAAGAGCATTATTGGCATACTGCGGCATATTGACACCCAGCTGAACCGGCGGCACCAAAGTATCTTCATGCACACGTTCGAGAGCATCCGGCGGCATAACACCTGTAATGATCAGATACATCGTCGCCGCAAGAGCATATTCATCAGACCACGGGCCCTGATTACCATGCTTTCTATACTGTTCTTCAGGAGCGAATCCGTGTTTCAGAATGATGGACTTGCTCTTGTCACTATCGATCGCCAGACGGGCAGCACCAAAATCGAGAAGTCTCGTCTGGCCGTTATTCATGACGATAATATTATCCGGACTGATGTCTCTGTGGAGAAGATTGTGACGGTGCACATGCGCAAGTGATTCGATGATCGGAAGCAAAATGCGGACAGCCTCATCGTAGGAGAGTTTACCGCCTTTCTGATTCGTATATTTCATCAGATCGACACCCTCGATGTACTCCATGACAAAATATGCCGTGCTATTCTCACGGAAATAGTCATGTACCGTAACAATATTCGGAACATCACGGAGTTTGGCAAGGAGTCTGGCCTCTTCGAGGAATTTGCTGGCGCCGTTATCAAACTTCGGCTGTTCTTCCGGCGCAGTGACCGTCATCGTGTAATGATCGGAGTCACGAAGTGCGATACCGGACGGAAGATATTCCTTCACCGCCACGCAGATCTCAAGTGTCATATCAAAAGCGAGATAAGTAACACCGAAACCGCCGACACCAAGGACACGTCCTGTCAGATAGCGGCCGTTCAGTATAGTGCCGATAGGCAGCGCAACAAAAGGATGTCTGACCTTGGAAATATCAAATCCGCAATGCGGACAAGGTCCTACACCATCATGTTCACCAAAGCAGCCGAAACAAAGTTTACTTGTATCCATGCTATCAGTCCGCCGTTCTTAAATATGTCACTATTGTGAGGTTATCCCCTTTTAAGTGACTTCTCTGTACTGCACGAAGGATCATCTTCTGCGCCCAGTCCTTAGCATTGAAGGATTTGTGAAGATCGATCAGCATCTCTGTCTCATAGACATATTCCCAGAATCCATCCGAGCAGACAATGATTCCATCACCGGATGAAAGGTCAAAAGAGTCTTCATGAGGCTGGATCGTCTCCTGCTGGCCGACACAGACGGTCATACCCGTCCTTCCCTCCTGCTCACGGATCGCCTCATACTCGATCTCTCCGCGCTCAAAGGAACGATATGTCGGAGTATCATCCACAGAATGATGCATCAGCTGCCCTTTGGAAAAATGATAGATATGTGAATCACCTACATTCGCCCACTCGCAGCGGTTGTTACGGATGCGGACAGCACATATCGTCGCGCCGGCGCGGCGAAGCTCGACATTGTCGAACTGCATTTCGCGGAATTTACGGTTTGCGATGATGCAGCTCTCGCCGGGTGCTTTTCCCTCGATAAAAGCGGCCAGGGCAGCATCAGATATGATCTTTGCCGCCTGATCCCCGGAAGGAAGACCATTTAACCCGTCGCAAAGCACGATCAGGATCTGGCCATCGTGTTCGATGACCTGAGCATGATCACAGTTCGGTTCATGACCGCCTACGTTTGTGTACAGATAATGATCCATTTATCCTCGTTCAACCTTAAATTCATTTGCCTTATCAGCAAGTGCAAAAGTGGATCCCGGTTCAAGAGACTCCGGAACGCCTTTTGTCAGTTTTCTTCCGTCCGCAAGATAGGTTCCGTATGTCGAGCCGTTATCTGTCAGGACAAAAGTCTTGGTTCTGCTGTCGAAATAGATCGAGCAGTGATTCGAGCTGATACCCGGAGTTTCTTCCGGGAATACCATAGTACAGGAGTTTCTGTCACGACCGATCGTCATCGTATGCTTGGAGATATCATAGCGCATACCGGCAAAAACACCCTTTACGCATACAAGATAAGATGTAAGTCCATCATCGTCCGGATTTCCGCCGCCACGAACAAAGAGGACGACCAGAAGACCGATGATGCAAACAGCTGCAGCACCTGCAAATACGATCAGGAGGAGCTTATTGTTCTCCACTTCATCTTTTCTCTTCTCGACACGATCTTCAAACTCTGCGATTTCATCCGCATTCTCGACCTTATCGAGCTGTTTTTCGAGTTTCTTGACAGCTGCTGCCTTCTCGTCTTCAAAAGCTTTCTTCTCTGCTTCGATCTCATCTTCAAAAGTAGCGAGATAGTCTTCACTGGTAATATACGGGATATTATTCTTATCAAGGATCTCCATGATCGACTTGGAATGGATCGCAAAGTTAACATTCTCACTGTTCTTGTGGATCAGGGTATTCATACCGATAAGATATCCGTTCTCATCGAAAAGCGGTCCGCCGGAGTTTCCGTGAGAAATGAAGGAATCGTGCTGGAAAGTGTGATAGGAAACACTGCTCGGAACGACATCCGTCTTGGAGATGACACCCGCAGTTACAGTCTGGCTGGCCATATCATATGTCATGCTCGGATCGATATCGGAAGACTTATCCGGATAACCGATCGCGGTTACCTTCTCACCGGTCTTTACATCATCCGAGTTACGGATAATAACGGTTCTTCTTTGATCTGTAGGCTTTTCGATCTTAAGGATCGCCATATCCATCTGCGCATCAAACTCAAAGAAAACGACCTCAGCCGGAACATTTTCCCTATCCTCAAGACGGACAAAGAGCATCTGTCCTTCTTTCTGATAATCTGAAACAACGTGTCCGTTCGTAACAAAGTACTGTACCTGTCCATCCAGATCAGTAGCGATCGGGTAAGATGAACCTAAAGAACCATATCCTGTCGGATCCACACAGAAAACAGCCGCCACGGACTTCTGGTTTTCCGAAGGCGAGAAAGTCGTCTTATACTTGCTGTTATCCAACTGGAAAGTCTTGTTCTTCTCCTCCTGGATCTTGTCCTTGATGTTCTGGCGCTCTTTCTCATTATCTGCGCTCTCTTCGCGGACCTCTTCAAGATTTTCCTTGGCGATCTTCAAGTTATCTTTCGCCTGTCCCCACTGCACAGCAGAAACAATGGACATCGCGCCGCAGCCGACAATGGCAGCGGACAGCAAAGAAACCAATGTGATCTTCAACCCTTTTTTCATACTTACTTTCCTCCTATTCTGTGAACAGAAAATACGATAGCTGTGTAATTATCCTGAAACCTCTTATTCTTTGTCATAATTCCTTTCTCAAGCAGTTCCGCACATTCAGACGGTGTATGCATCATCGCCTCGCGGATCTCATCGAATGAAAGCGTATCACTGATACCATCAGAGCACAATAAATAGACATCATTGTCCATGACCTGCCATGGTGTAATGGAGTAATCCGCATTCACATGCTGAGCGCCCATAAACTCTGTCAAAGCGGGAGCATCGCTGTGAATGAGCGCCTGATCGACAGAGATAGCTCTATCTGCCGCACGAAGCAGCAGCTGATTTCCATATTCCTGACGGACATTCATTGCATAGATGTGATTATTTCTCAAAAGGAAAAGATCACTATCGCCGACAGATGCAAACCACATCTTATCATTCTGGACATAGGTAATAACGACAGTAGTCCCGCCCCGCCCGAAATGTGTCTGGTATATCTCATTGGAAAGAGCATCGAGTATCCAGCCGTCCTTGAGTTTATCAAAAGAATACGGGAATTCAGAAATGATATCAGAGACAAGTTTATTGGAGATCGATGCACCTGCATCCAGGCCGCCCATACCATCACAAAGGACAGCAAGGAAACCCTTATCTTTCCAGTTTGAACTTGGGGAAAAAGCAAAAGCATCCTGCTGCTCTTCCCGCTCTCCGATGCCCTGGCAATTACCGATATCGATCCTGAACAAACCGTTCTCCATGACAGATGCACTCTTTGAGGTGCTATCTCCGTCATTGGAAGAAGTTTTCTTGATACTCCTTGAGATCAGAATATAGATGACCAGAAAGAGGATCAGAAAAGCCAGACAGCCGAGAAAGACCCAGCGCATTTCCTGGAAATACGCTATATATGTGTCGATAAAATCATTCGATAACTTTACCATGCAAACTTCTCGCTACATACAGGAATAAACAAAAGTCTTGTCTGCCCGATGCCAATAACATCATAGAGCTTCAGATCTGTCTCGGACTCAATAAATGTGCCGTTAACAGAAACTTTTTTATCCGGATCACCTAACGAAACCGTATAACGGAAAGAATCACTGTAGTAATTAATGATCGCGTGCTGACTTCTGGATACGGAAATATCCCTGTACAAGGCGATCTCATAATTTTTCTGCCGTCCGATCACTGCTCTGGATTCCTGGAAAACATAGCTGGCGCCGGTCATCGGGCCATCGATGCAAACGAGGAAAGCACGGGCATGCACTCTCGGAAGATAATCCATTTCAGACTCGGTCAAAGCAACGGTCGCATTTGAATCGCGTGTCACCGGCTCTGCAAAAGAAGGAACAGCGGAAGGTGCCGGTGCAGAAACCGAAGGTTCACTTACTTCCTGGACCGGAGCAGGTTCAGACACAGCAGAAGGCTCGGAAACCGGTGCTTCATTAGAAACAGGTGCCGGTGTCGGGATCTGTGCAGCAGGTCCCGGATTTCCAGGCATCATTCCGGGAATCGGACCGCCCGGGAAACCAAAAGCTGCAAAAGCGCTTGCTTCCGCCGGCTGTCCGACAGGGGCTGATGCAGCATTATTCTCGGAAGGAATTGCAAAAGTCGCACCAACATCATTCGGGATCGGTGTCGGATGCTCTTTAACACCAAGACCGGTAACTGCATAAGGTCTGTCCGGAGAAGACTCATAGAACTTCTCTTCGACCGCTATAGGAGATGGATGTTCAGTAACTCCAAGACCGGTTACCGGAATACTGACCTCAGGGAATGAAGGCGTATTCTCAACCGGTGCCTCTGCAGGCGCAAAGGAAGGCGCGGCTGCCGGCATCACAGGCGGAGTCTGAACAGGAATATTCATAGGAACTACCGGAGTTGCCGCAACAGGAGCCGCAACTGGTGTAACCGGAGCAACAGCGGCAGGAGCCGGAGAAGGCATGACCGGGGTTGCAGACGCAGGCGCAGCCATCGGGAACGGAGCAGGCTGAGGCGCAGTATAAGGAGCCGGAGAAGGCTGAGGTTGAGCAGCAACCGGCGTTACCGGCGGAAAATCAAGGGGTTCTTCTGCGATAGAAACAGTTTTATTCAGAGGTGCCGGATTAATATCGAATCCGTCGATGGCCACCGTTCTGCCGACTGCCGGTTCAGGTTCCATTCCGGCAATAGCTACCGTTTTACCGCAAGACGGTGTCGGGATCTGCATATTCGCAGGCGCTACCGGGGGATTGACTGATTTCGGCTGATTGGAATACTGGCTGCAATAAGGGCAGCTCGCATATCTGTTTTCATCAAAGAAATGACCACGTTCACACTGTATCATTCGCATACACCTCGCTAAGGATTTCACTCTATTTTAGCGTATTTGAATATAAAAGTACAATAAACTGATCAAAAAGATTCAATACATTACGAATCAGTCATCTGCATGGATGATCTTCTGAATCGCCCGCCATGTAAGGTATATCGATATATAACCGATAAATCCAAAGGAAAACAGAAGATACAAAAGCATGGCAATACCATAACCGAGGGAACCGACAACAAACACAAGCATAAACGGCAAGAATCCGAAAAGAATTGCCTGAACTGCAAATACAAGAAGTGCAATCGGGAAGTTCTTCACCGCCATAATCGCCGCATTACGGTAAACGTCTTTAAAGGAAAGATCCACACATGCAATAAGTGGATAGACGAAAAGCTGCATACAGCTCCAGTAAGTAAGGATGCAGAAAAAGAATGATTTTGCCGCCATACCCATGGCTCCGCCGCTCATCGGACCATTCTGATAATAGCCGATATTAAAAAGCAGAACACATGTGACGATCAAAGAAAGGAACATCGCGCCAAGAGATTTCTTCCAGTTGTCCTTAAGCCCCTTCTTGATATCATCTTTAAAAGAATTTTCACCAATCAGAACGTTCTTATAATAATAGCTAACCGCCGAGCACACCGGGCCATTGGCGACAAGATTAAAACCGCAGAGCATAAACGAAGCGATCATTGTCATAAGATAATACATATTATTGACTGCTTCATCAGTAACCAGAGATTCGTCAACGAGTCCTGTTCCGATAATGTAATCCTTGAGCTTATCCGGCATGAACTGGGGGATGATCATCGGGAAAAGAAGCATAACCACGCACAGCGCCAATACGAAAATGATCATATTTCCTACAAGCAAAACGAAGTTTCCGGCAGATACTTTTCCGATATCACGACCGTAAGAGCGGAAAAAGCCTCTCTTTCTTTCTACTTTTTTCCAATCATCCGAATTCAGCTGCTGTTGATTCATTTCCAAAGACTCTCCATTATTTTGCTGTTTTCACAGACCTGCGCCAAGGCACGCTCCGCATAAGCAAGATTCTTCTCTTTCTTTTTGCCCTTCACCTTATAGCCCAAAGGAGCCACAAGTCCGAAATTCGCATTCATCGGAGCAAAATGACGTACACCGGGATCAGATATGTAGGATGCCATCGCACCGATCATCGTCTCCGCTGAAAAATGAACCGGGCTTTCTTTCCCAAGAGCCTGAAGTGCGGCATAATAGCCGGCAATATATCCGGAAGCTGTGGACTCGATATATCCCTCCACCCCGGTGATCTGGCCGGCAAAGAAGACATTTTTATCATCCTTCATACGATAAGACGAGTCAAGAAGCTTCGGAGACTCGATATAGGTATTCCGGTGCATGACGCCATATCTCGAGAATTCCGCATTCTGAAGGCCGGGGATCATCTGAAATACTCTTTTCTGTTCCGGGAACTTCAATCTGGTTTGGAAACCCACGATATTATAAATAGATGCACTTCTGTCATCCTGACGGAGCTGGACACAGGCATACGGCTCTTCTCCTGTTCTGGGATCGATCAGGCCTACCGGTTTCAGAGGACCGAAACGCATCGTATCATAGCCTCGTTTAGCCATTGTCTCAATTGGCATACAGCCTTCAAAAACCGTCTCTTTATCAAATCCTTTGACATCGGCTAATTCAGCGGATACCAAAGCTTCATAGAACTTCTGGTATTCATCCTCATTCATCGGACAGTTAAGATAATCATCTCCGCCCTTACCATATCGTGACATGGCAAAGCAGATACTTCTATCTATGCTAGCCTCTGTGACGATCGGAGCTGCCGCATCGAAAAAATGCATATCCTGATGTCCGATCTTGTCCATAATACTATCGTAGAGATCTCCATCGGTCAGAGGCCCTGTAGCAATGACAACGATGCCATCCTCGGGAATACTGTGGATCTCATCATAGATAACTTCTATATTCGGATCATTCAGGATCTTCCTGGTGATGTATCCGGAAAACTCTTCACGATCGACAGCAAGAGCACCACCTGCAGGAACCTGACTTTTGTCCGCTGATTCCATGATCAGTGAACCAAGGATGCGAAGTTCTTCTTTAAGAAGACCTACACCATTTTCCAGCTGGTTGGAGCGAAGCGAATTACTGCAAACAAGTTCAGCAAATCCGTCACTGTGGTGAGCGGGACTCTTGCGGACAGGTTTCATCTCATAAAGACGGACCTTCACTCCGAGACGTGAAGCCTGATATGCCGCCTCAGATCCGGCAAGGCCGGCGCCAATGATAGTAATTTGAGGCTGATCCATATATCAAGCCTCATTCGCATCTGAAGATGCTTTTTTACGGGACTTCTTCTCTTTTGGTGCCGGCTTTTCCTCGTCTTCCGACTTAGATGACTTTTTCGCTGTGTTCTTCGGGCATTCCGGATTTGCGCACTTCGGATAAGCGCGGCCACGGAATCTCTTCCAGACCATATAACTGCCGCAAGTATCGCACTTCTGGCCTTCTACCGGCAGATACCAGCTGATAAAGGAACAATCCGGATCTTTACCCTTCTTATCGCAGGTATAGAATACGCGTCCCTTATATTTGTTGGAACGGTGCGAAACAAGTCCGGAACCGCAAAGCGGGCAGGAACCCTTGACGGTTACTTCAACATTTCTGGTAAACTTGCACTCCGGGAAATGGGAGCAAGCGACAAACTGTCCGAAGCGTCCTTCCTTAATGATCAGATCTCCACCACACTCAGGGCACTTTTCTCCGGTCTGCTTTTCTTCCATCTTGACTTTGGAAACAGCAGATCCTGCTTTAACGATCAGCTCATGGAATGGCGGATAGAATTCACTTAAGACCTTGACCCAGTCTTTCTTGCCGACTTCGATCTCATCGAGTTTTGACTCCATATCTGCGGTAAATGAAACATCAACGATCTCAGCGAAATTATCCGAAAGAAGCAGTGTAACCACTTTACCGAGATCTGTCGGATAGATGATCTTTCCCTTTTTATCGATATAGTTTCTCTCAAGGATGGTCGAGATCGTCGGAGCATATGTGGAAGGACGCCCGATTCCCTTTTCTTCGAGAGTCTTGATCAATGTGGCTTCGGTAAATCTCGCCGGCGGCAGAGTAAACTTCTGCTCGGATTTGATATCCAGGAGTTTCAAAGACTGTCCGTCAGACAACTCCGGGAGTTTTGCCTTAACACTCTTATCATCTTCGGCATTATCTTCCGCGATATCCGCATAAGCAGCGAGGAATCCCTGGAATTTAATGGTCTCACCCTGAGCACGGAAAACAGAGTTCTGACAGATAACATCCAGCGACACTGTATCCACTTCAGCAGATGCCATCTGAGAAGCAAGGAAACGGTCCCAGATAAGCTTATATAATCTGTACTGATCCACGCTCAAAGAAGACTTGATAGATTCCGGATCCAGCTCAAAATGTGCCGGTCGGATCGCTTCGTGAGCATCCTGTGCGGAATTCTTATTCGAATACTTTCTCGGAGACTTCGGCAGATATTTCTCACCGTACTTCTCGGAAATCAGACGTCTTGCAGCTGTCATCGCCTCATCCGAAACACGAACAGAGTCTGTACGGATATAGGAAACAAGCGCAACCTGTCCCTGTCCTGAGATCTCAACGCCTTCGTAGAGCTGCTGTGCAACACTCATCGTTTTTCTCGATGTAAAGCTGATTCTTCTTGAGGCCTCCTGCTGGAGTGTACTGGTTGTGAAAGGAGCAAACGGCTGACGCATCTTTCTGCCCTTTTTCACTGTATCTACAATATACTGTCCGTCTTTGATCTTCGAAAGAAGACTATCTGTCTCTTCTTTACTGCTGATCTTTACTTTCTCGATCTTACCGTTTTTCTTTTCACCATGATATCTGGCTTTAAACGGGAAATCCGTATCAAGAGGAGTCAGCTCCGCATTGATATTCCAGTATTCTTCCGGAACAAATGCTTCGATTTCCTTCTCTCTATCTACTACAAGCTTTGTTGCGACCGACTGTACACGGCCGGCAGATAATCCTTTTCTTACCTTACTCCAAAGAAGAGGACTCAGTTCATAACCTACGAGACGGTCCAGCACGCGGCGTGCCTGCTGTGCATTAACAAGATCTATATCGATCTTTCTCGGGGACATGATCGCATTCTTGATCGCTTTTTCCGTGATCTCATTAAACGAGATACGGCAATCATCATTCAGATCGATATTCAGAACCTTGGCAATATGCCAGGCAATAGCCTCTCCTTCGCGGTCAGGGTCCGTTGCGATATAGATACGGTCGGAAGAAGCTGCTAATTCTTTAAGTTCACGGATGACCTTCTCTTTTCCGCGCATATTGATGTACGTCGGTTTGAAATCGTGACGGACATCTACGCCCATAGTTGAAGATGGAAGATCACGTATATGACCTACCGATGCTGCGATCTTATATTCTTTTCCCAAGTATCTGCCGATAGTCTTGGCTTTCGCCGGAGACTCAACGATGACTAAGTTTTTGCTCATGCCTGGTTATGCTCCCATAGATTATTGTGACTGTATTTATATATAATTCATTAAAAGCGAATTGTCAAAACATATTTTTGCCGCTCCTTGGTGATTTGACCCTGAAGTTCCATTTTCCCAAGCTCCGATACAACCGTCCTATACGGAAGTCCGCTTTCTTCAATAATTTCCTCTACACTCATTTCGCATGAACTTAATAGATCATATAAGATCCTGCGGACATCTTCTGAAGTAAGAAGTTCAGGAGTTTCTCTGACTTTCTTATCAAGTTTCCTGCGGTCATACTCATCCTTGATCTCCTCCAGTTCCCTGAAAAAGACGGCTTTTGCCAGGTAAGTCAGGACATCTTCAGGCTCTGTTGCCACCGATGCACCGTCTTTAAGCAAAGAGAGATTGCCTTGCGCGGTATCAGAATAAATAATACTCGGCACGGCAAACACCTCTCTTCCCTGAGTTGCCGCAAAGCTCGCTGTATGAAGTGTGCCGCTGTTCTTTCCGGCTTCTGTGATCAGAACACAGTCGGAAATTGCTGAAAGTATCCTGTTTCTCGCAGGAAAATACTGACGGATCGGCTCTGTTCCCGGAAGGAGCTCAGAAATCAGAAGTCCTTCTTCCGCGATCCGGTTATACAGCTCATGATTCTCCTGCGGATAGATCTTGTCGAGTCCACATGGCATTACTGCGATCGTTTTCCCGTGATTTGCAAGGCATGCCTCGTGCGCGCATGTATCCACGCCTCTTGCAAGACCACTGACGATCACAAGATCATGCTTGGAAAGAGTTCCCGAAAAATCCCTGGTTACCCTTCTGCCATATGCGGATGGTCTTCTTGTTCCGACAATGCATACGCGTGTCTTTCCTTTATCAAGAAGAGAGATGTCTCCTTTATAGAAAAGCACCAGGGGCATATTCGTAAGATGCGACATATACTCGGGATATTCATCATCCAGCCGGTTCATGGAGCAGATCTTTCTTTTACTGACATATTCGACATACTCTTCGATCCGAAGATATGCGGGACTCTCTTTAAAATGCGACCATTTCTCCATCTGTGCGGATGTGATCCGATCAGAAGATATAAGTTCATCGCGGCGATCCCAGAACTCGCCTAATGATGCCAGTTTCTCCTCTGTTACAGCCTTTAGGATCTGTTTTCCGGTCATGATACGGTTTGCCATAAGAAGAGAGCAAAAGAGATCTGTCCTAAGACGTTCATCCAATCAAATCACCTCCTTTTCAGATTTTCTTCTCGCCCCATTTCGGAAGACGGAAGGATACCGCTTCGATGATATGATCGCATTTCACATCCCTATCACCATCCATATCCGCAATTGTCCTGGAAAGCCGGACCATCCTTTGAAGTCCCCGTACAGACAGTTGAAGCTGATGCGCCACCATCGCGGCATATTCCATCTCTTTTTTTCCGAGGCGGAACAGATCACCGAGATTTCCTTCTCTGCACTCTCCGTTTCTTACCGGTAGAATACCTTCTTCTTTGCACCTGCTGTACTGCTTTTCCCATATCTCCCCTATCCTGGATCGCCAGGAATCACTCTCGGGTACATAATCACATTTCATCGTCTCCAGAAGTGATTCCTCCGTAATGTGATTCAGAGTACAGTAAATATCCATACGATCCAGAAGTGCGCCGCTGACTTTTCCCTGATACGACGAGATCATTGACGGAGAACAGGTACACTCCGATGGGGACTCGAGCCATTTACCGCACCTGCAGGGATTCATGGCCGCCACCAGCATAAATCTTGCCGGAAAAAGATTTGTACAGTTATTTCTTGATACCTTCATTTCACCTGTCTCTATCGGAACACGGAGAAGATCAAGAACTTTAGGCGAAAACTCCGGAAGTTCATCAAGAAACAGTATTCCATTAAGGGCTCTGGAAATCTCTCCGGGGACGGCATTTCTTCCACCTCCGACCATGGCGGATGGCGTGCAGGTGTGATGCACATAGCGGAATGGCCGTTCTCTGGATATGATACTTTCCTTGGGCAGAACGGAAAGGGCACTCTCTACCCGGAGAAGATCGATCTTTTCCTTACGCGTCAGAGGTGGAAGGATCCCCTGAAGGATGCGCGCGGAGAGTGATTTTCCCGTACCGGGAGATCCGACCAGAAGAAGATTATGAAAGCCTGCGGCCGCAAGGGTGATCGCCCGAAGTGCTTCCGGCTGACCGCGCAAAGAGGAAATATCCACAGATGGTTCCGGGAAAGATTCTTCTATACTGTCATCTGAAAGAGTATCACCGAACGAACTATCCGCACCGGAAATGACGTTTATCGCCCGGATCAGCGAGTCCACCCCGATAACATTGACACCTAAAAGACGTGCTTCTTCTCTGTCTTTCTCCGGGACGATACATGAGATTTGCTCATGATCTTCCAAAGCCAATAATCTCGATATGCTTCCGGGAACCGGACGCACCTCACCTGTAAGTGAAAGTTCCCCATAGATCACGATCTCTCCTATCCTGTTGTCCACCTGTCCCGAGGCAAGAAGTATCGCCATGGCAATAGCCAGATCAAAGGAAGATCCGGATTTATGCAGATATGCCGGTGAAATGTTAACTAATAGACGCTGGTTCGGGAATGTATAACCGCAGGAACGGATACTTGCCCGGACTCTTTCTTTCGCCTCGCGTATGGATGAATCCCCCAGTCCGACGACCTCAAAGCTCGGAAGTCCCGGGAAGATCGAAGCTTCCACTTCAGCAACCATTCCTTCCAATCCGGAAAGATAGACCGTTCTGACCCTGGCATTATGGGATGAGACCACCGCCATATAATCACCTCGCTTTCTATTGATTTACGACATTTTACGCTTTCGTCTTCTGTATATCTCGTGTTTTTTTCGACAAAAGACGACAAAAGTGCGAAATGTGCTATAATAGTGCCTTGTTAGTACAAAAACACGAACAGAATTGAGGTCATTTCATGAAACTGGGTATCGTCGGTCTTCCGAATGTTGGTAAAAGTACACTTTTTAATGCGATCACAAAAGCGGGTGCCGAATCCGCAAACTATCCTTTCTGCACCATTGAGCCGAATGTCGGTGTAGTATCTGTTCCGGACAGCCGTCTGGATGAACTCGCCAAGATGTATAATCCGGAGAAATATACTCCGGCGGTTATTGAGTTCGTTGATATTGCGGGTCTTGTCCGCGGTGCCAGCAAAGGTGAAGGTCTTGGAAACAAATTCCTTGCAAACATCCGTGAAGTCGATGCGATCGTTCATGTGGTACGCTGCTTCGATGACTCCAATGTCGTCCACGTTGACGGCGGCGCAGATCCGAAGCGCGATATCGAGACGATCGAACTTGAACTGATCCTTTCCGATATGGAATATATGGAGCGCCGTCTCGACAAAGTCAGAAAGATGATGAAAGGCGGAGATAAAAAGTTCCAGGCTGAGCTGGACTGCTATGAGAAGATCGCAGCTGTACTGGAACAGGAAAAACCGGCAAGATCCCTGTCTTTTGATGAAGAAGAGTCCGAATTCCTGAAAGACCTGGCTCTTCTCACCTTAAAGCCGGTTCTCTACGTTGCGAATATTGCAGAAAGCGACATCTCCAATCCGGACATCGAATATGTTAAGACTGTTCAGGAGATCGCTGCCCGTTCCGGAGAAGAATGCGTTGTCATCTCTGCGAAGATCGAAGAAGAGATTGCGATGCTCGATCCGGAAGAAAAGGCCATGTTCCTTGAAGAGCTCGGTCTTTCCCAGTCCGGTCTGGATAAAATGATTCAGGCAAGTTATAAGCTTCTCGGTCTTATCTCCTACCTGACCGCCGGTCCTCAGGAAGTCCGCGCATGGACGATCAAGAACGGAACGAAAGCTCCTCAGGCTGCAGGTAAGATCCACTCCGACTTTGAAAGAGGATTTATCCGTGCCGAAGTTGTCGCTTTTGACGATCTGATGGCATGTGGAACCTATACTGCTGCAAAAGAAAAAGGTCTTGTTCGATCCGAAGGTAAGGAATACGTCATGAAGGATGGAGATGTCGTTCTCTTCCGTTTCAATGTATAAACAGTAGTGTTGACCAAACAAAACAAAGGCGCCTCACCAAGGCGCCTTTTATTTTCGTACCCAACGTGTATCTCCCTATCTCTCAGTACACGTCACTCTGGATCATTTTCTTATCTTCCCACTCCGGATCCCCGGTCTTGGACTGATCCTGCATTTCAAGGACCTGACGGAACTGTGTCTCATAAAGGTCCCTATAGATACCGTTTTTATCGAGGAGTTCCTGATGCGTGCCAAGTTCAGCCACATGGCCTTCCGCGATGACCACGATTTTCTCTGCTTTCATGATCGTAGAGAGTCTGTGCGCAATAACAATAGATGTACGGTTCTGCATCAGCACTTCAAGCGCTTCCGAGATGGCATTTTCCGAGATGGAATCAAGTGCGCTGGTTGCCTCATCGAGGATCAGGATCTTCGGATCTTTCAGGATAACGCGCGCAATACTGATACGCTGTTTCTCACCACCGGAAAGCTTTAATCCGCGGTTACCGACCATGGTGTTATATCCGTCCGGCTGCTTCACGATAAAATCGTGAATGCTGGCGATCTTACAGGCTTTTTCGATCTCGTCATCTGTCGCATCTTCTTTGGCATAAAGAAGGTTTTCTTTGATCGTGCCGTTAAAAAGATACGTCTCCTGTGTCACCACACCAATCTGCTGACGAAGATAGGTCAGATCGAAGTTTCTGACATCTTCTCCGTTGATCGTTACACTTCCGTCCTGAACATCATAAAGACGCGGGATAAAGTTCACGACCGTGGATTTACCGGAACCGGAAGGCCCGACGATCGCATACATTTTCCCGCCCGGAACGGTAAAAGTAACATCTTTTAAGAGTTCTTTTTCCGGAGTATAGGAAAACTTCACATGATCAAAGACAATATCCTTATTCGCCACATCCGGTTTCACTCCGTTTTCAGGAGATTTCAAGGGATTCTCGCGGTCAAAGTAATCGAAGATTCTGGTAAAGAGTGCAAGCGATCTTGTAAAATCGACACCAAGATTCATCAGGGATTCCACCGGGCGGTACAGACGGTTAATAAGCGCGACGGTTGCCGTTACTATACCGACAGTCAGTGTGGTGTCATATTTCTTAATAAGGCAGACACCGCCGGCAAAGTAGATCAGAAGCGGGCCGACCTGGGTAAACATACCCATCATGACACGGAACCATTTACCGCTTCTCTGCTCTTTCAGGGAAAGTTTTGTGACCTGTTCGTTGACCTCGACGAAATTCTCATATTCTTTATCTTCTCTCGTGAAGAGCTTGACCAGCATGGAACCGGAAACAGACAGGGTCTCATTGATCACCTGATTGAGTTCATCATTCTTTTCCTGTGTCTTCGTAAGCATCTTGTATCTCTGCTGGCCGACGTTTCTGGTCGGAAGGATCAGAAGCGGGATGATCATGATGCCGACAAGCGCCAGGGGAATACTCAGAGTAAAGAGCGCAACCAGTGTTGTTATGACAGTTGCCAGATTATTCACGCAGCTTGAAAGAGTATTGGAGATCACTGAGCTGACACCGGAAATATCAGTATTCATTCTGGTAATGATATCGCCCTGCTTTTCCGTCGTGAAAAAACTGTGCGGCATCCACTGAAGGTGCCGGTACATCTCGTTTTTCATGTCGAAAATGATACGCTGGGAGATCCAGGCATTGATATAACTTTCAAGTACACTGATCACCTGAGATGCGGTAAGTGCGGCAAAGGCCAGAAGCAGAAGCTTGATCAGAAGTCCCAGATCATCTCCGAGAAGTGCTTTATCCACGATCCGTCCGGTAATGATCGATGGGAAAAGCCCGATCACTGCGGACAGGAGGATCGCAAGGAAAACGAGTGCGAATTGAAGTTTATACGGCTTCATGTAAGATGCAATACGGCGAAGAAGTTTCTTATCTACCTTCGGTTTATTCTTCTTCTCTTCTTCCGTAAGAAAGCCTCTCGGTCCCATCCGCATAGAACCCGGTCCACCCATTCCCATAAGGGCACCTCCCTACATTTCAGCCGTCCTTCTTAGAACTCTCGTTCGATTGTTCCGGCGGCGACATGATCCTGGTACTGAGAAGCACCATTACGAATGCCGTCACAGCGAAGACGCCGCTCGAAAGAACATCGGCAAGAATAAAGAAAAGGATCGGCAGATCTTTCTTAAACACTGCCAGTAATAGTATAAAAATGCAAGCGGAAGCATAAACGAGCGCAGACGCGCCGATATACTTCGCATAGCTCTTTTTCTTAAGATATGTGAAGCATCCTATAGATAGGATCGAGGATATAACAACAAATACGGACGAGAGAATGATGGCCGGTGTCATACTCGGATTCCCCGCTCGTTCAGTTCTTCTTTCACTGCACGCTCGATCTGCTCATAAAGCTCGTCAAGTGTGCCGTCATTCGTAAGAACTACGTCTCCCAGTTCTTCATATTCCTCTCTGGTCATCTGCATAAGCATACGTTTTTTCGCATCTTCACGGTCCATACCGCGTGCTTCAAGGCGATCCAGTCTGACCGGATCACTGGAACTTACGACCCAGATCTGATTGCATACATCGACAAAACCATGCTTTACCGGGATCGGCACATCCAAAACGATGATTTTTACCTTCTTCTCTGCAGCTTTTGCAATCTCTTCAGCAATGGTGGAAAGCACATAGTGATGAATGATCGAGGAAAGCTTATCCAGCTTATTCCTCTCGGAAAACACCAGCGATGCAACATATTTTCTATTTAGAGATCCGTTAGCGGTAATCGCACGGGCACCCAGAAGCTCAGCAATCTCAGGAAGAGCAACACCTCCGACATCCGTCACCTGACGCGAGATCTCATCTGCGTCGAGCACCTGAACACCACGGTCACGGAAATAACCGGAAACAGTGCTTTTGCCGGATCCTATGCCACCTGTTATACCAAGAACAAACATCTTCTATCCTCCAAAATTAATGAGCTTCCGCCCATGTCTTCCCGATCTGCGCTTCCGCAACGAGCGGCACATCCAGGGAAACAACATTTTCCATCGCTTCCGACAGTAATCTCGCGGCTTCTTCTGCGATATCCTCCCTGGCTTCCACGATCAGTTCGTCGTGTACCTGTAGGATCAGGTGTGCATCGAGGCCCTTCTCACGCAAAGCCGAAGATGCACGGTTCATCGCCAATTTGATTATATCTGCGGCCGTTCCCTGGATCGGCGTATTCATCGCCGCACGTTCTCCGAAGCTTCGGATATTGTGATTGGCGGATGTAAGCTCCTTCAATACTCTGCGGCGGCCGAAAAGCGTCGATACATAGCCTTTTTCATGGCCTTCCTTCTTAAAGCCGTCAAGGCATGGCTTGATCGTCGGAAACTGCCGGTAATACTCTTCGATATAGCGGTGCGCCTCATAGACACTGATACCGAGATCCTGTGAAAGACCGTAATCACTGACTCCATAAACAATACTGAAGTTTACTCTCTTTGCTGCGGAACGCATACCTGCATCGATCATCTCCGGTGGAACACCGAAGATACCGCAGGCAGTCTTCGTATGGATATCTCTGCCTTCAAGGAAAGCCGAGATCATCTCTTCATCATGCGAGATCGCCGCCAGAAGGCGGAGCTCGATCTGCGAGTAGTCGGCATCGATCAGAACATAGCCATCTTTAGCCACAAAAGTCTTTCGGATCAGGGATCCCAATTCCGTACGGATCGGGATATTCTGCAGGTTCGGGTCTGAGGATGACAGTCTGCCTGTATTGGTCATCGCCTGACTAAAAGTCGTATGAACACGGCCATCTTTTTCTGAAATACTCTTTTTCAGGCCCATAACAAATGTCGAATCCAGTTTTTGGATCTGACGGTATTCCAGGATCTTATTAATGATCGGATGCTTATCGGAGAGTCTTTCGAGTTCTTCAGAGTTGGTGGAGTATCCTCCGCTGGCAAGCTTCTTGCCGGAAGGAAGTCCCAGCTTTTCAAAAAGCACTTTTCCCAGCTGTTTGGGCGAAAGGATCGTGAATTCTTCTCCCGCGAGATCATAGATCTCCTGTTCGAGTTCTTTTACCTTGGAATCAAATTCCTTATGAAGCTCATCGATCACATTTACATCGACCAGAACACCTCGACGCTCCATGCGGTCAAGCACCATGACGAGCGGCATTTCGATCTCATAGATCAGTTTCTCGATACCCTGACTGACAATTCTTGATTTCTGATAGTAGGAGACCCATCTTGTCAGAAGGATACGATACGCGAAATCAAGCACATCATCTTCCGTAAGTTTCTCCGGCTTCGCAGTGCCATCTATCAGCGCGAAAAGGTCCTGTTGGCGGGAAGCTTTCTTCCCTGCATCTTTCTCATCTCCATAACCTTCCAGAAGCGGAAAAGGACGGGAACTTCCATGTTCAACAAGCATCTCGAAAGAAGGATCGGCGCCTTCGATCTGATTTAAAACATATCCCGCGATCTCGATATCAAAGACATGATCAAAGGAAAGCCCCTGCTCCAGGACTTTAAAATGCTTCTTGGCGCTATAGACAACGGGGGCATCGTCACGGGAATGTCCCACTTCTTTTCCAAGAGATCCGACTATTTTCGAAATAGCAGACATATCCGTCCAGACATATACTTCATCCGGACGAACAGAAAGTCCGAAAACCAGCGGTTCATCCGCTATATCCATAGCTACCGGGTTTTCTTTTTTGATATTCGGAAGTATAGCGGCAAGCGCTTCTTCCGGATCCTTATCCATGATGATCAAAGGCTTCTTGCCTGAAAGCTTCGGATAGTTTTTCTCTTCCTCCGACTCTTCCTGCAAAGGAGCGCTCGTTGAAATCGCAGATTCGTCGATATTCCATTTCTTCATCTGGGAACGGAAACCATACTTATAGAAGCATGCTGCCGCAGAAGATGAATCGATCGGTTTTCTGACAAGATCGGAAAGAGCAACATCGATCTTGGCATCCGTGACGATTTTACTCAGCATCAGGGACATATATGCATTGTCTTTGTCGTTTTCGAGTTTTTCCCGAAGTTTCGGGCTTAATTCATCCAGATGCTCGTACAGGGAATCGAGATTTCCATACTTTCTTACCAGATCCATCGCGCCTTTTTCGCCGATGCCCTTTACACCAGGAATGTTATCGGAACTATCGCCCATCAGTGCTTTTGCCGTAACAAAATCAGAAACGGGAATGCCGTAACGCTCTGTAAAGAGAGCTTCATCATAGTAATCGGTGCCGCTTCCGTCTTTCTTGGTGACCGGCATGATGACCTTCGTTTTTCCGTCGATCAGCTGAAAATCATCCTTATCACCACTGAGGATAAATACCTCAAATCCATCAGCTACGGCCATCGTCTTCAGTGTGCCGATCAGATCATCTGCTTCTAATCCCTCATGCTCATAACGGGGAAAACCCATCGCATCGAGAACTTCCTTCAGCACAGGCATCTGGGCAGCAAGATCATCCGGCATGCCCTTTCGGGTACCTTTATAGCCGTCATATGCCTTGTGGCGGAACGTCGGTGCTTTGAGATCGAAAAGCGTGCATGTATGCGTCGGATCGACCTCTTCCATATACTTGGAAAGAGTATTGAGATAGATATTGACCGCGCCTGTCGGAGTTCCGTCCGGAGCCGTCAGATTATTTCTGCCGGCCGTCGCATAGTAGGATCGGTTGATGATACTGTTTCCGTCAACCAGAAGTAATCTTTTTCCTTCAGACATAGCGGTCTCCTCTGTTACTTGTTTTTTTCTTCTTCCTCACGCTTCATTTCTTCGCGGTAATGCGCCGTACTGACCATAAGCTTGATCCGGTTCAGCTGGTTCGCTTCACTCGCGCCCGGATCGTAGTCGATCGGGATGATATTTGACTCCGGATACTGACGGCGGAGTTCCTTGATCATACCCTTACCGGTTACATGGTTCGGAAGGCACGCAAACGGCTGCGCACAGATGATATTCGGAACACCATTTTCGATGAGTTCGATCATCTCTGCTGTCAGGAACCATCCCTCACCATTGCTGTTACCGCAGGAAAGAACTGTCTCTGCCTTCTGCGCCATATGACGGATGCTCTGCGGAAGCTGGAATTTGCCTGTCGCTTCCATTCTCTTTATGATATGGCTTCTATATGCCTGCAGAAGATCGATACCACGGTTAGAAAGCCATGCTTTTTTCTTACTTCTGCCAAGGTGTTCCGCCTGCCATACAGGGTTCAGCGTGCAGTACAGGAAGAAGTCGAGAAGACCAGGAACAACAGCTTCACAGCCTTCCTGTTCCACAACATCGACGGCATGGTTATTCGCATCCGGCTGGAATTTTACCAGGATCTCGCCGACAAGACCGACACGCGGTTTTCTCGGGATATCGAGCATCGGGAACTTGTCGAAAGTATCGATCGTCGCATCGATCATACGTTTATAAGAAGACGGACGGCCGATCTTTGAGCAGTGAAGTTCCTTAAGCAGATCCTCGACTGCTTTTGTCTCTTCCTCTGTCAGAGGAGCGTTCTTGCAGGCTTCCGCCATGATGTATTCGGTCGTGATATCCTCGTACTTTTCTTTCGGGTTAAAGAACAGCTTGCCGCAGCGGTTCCAGAACTGATAGAGCGCATTGGCAGAGCCCTTCACCTTCTCGTACGGGCGCACGCGAAGGAGCAGTGTCTGGAGCATATCACCGTAGCAGATCGCACGAAGTGCGCTGTTGACAAACGGAAGCGTCGGCTTAAAGCCCGGGTTCTTCTCGAACTGCTGCACAGAAAGCGCAATGACCGGGATATCCGAATAGCCCGCTTCACGCAGTGCTTTTCGCAGGAAAGCAACATAGTTTGTCGCACGGCATCCGCCACCGGTCTGTGTGATCAGGACCGTCGTATTATCGCGATCCACTTCTCCGGAAAGGATGGCATTGATCATCTGTCCGACGACGATGACCGTCGGGAAACAAGCATCGTTATTTACAAAACGCAGTCCGCACTCGATATCTGCCTGAGTAGCTTCTTTCAGGACTTTCAGCTTATATCCGTGGTTATGGAAGACCGCCTCGACAAATTCAAATTCGATAGGCGCCATCTGCGGAGCAAGGATCGTGTGACGTTTTCTATGTTCTTCCGTAAACGGCACTCTCTTAATGGTGTAGGAGCGCTTCACCGGATTAGGCATTGTGCCTTCTTTCCTTGCAGTTTCACGCTCATCCATCGCCACTTTAAGGGAACGCATACGGATACGCGCCGCACCGAGATTGCTGACTTCATCGATCTTAAGGAGCGTATAGAGCTTGCCCTGAGACTCGAGGATCTCCTGCACCTGGTCGGACGTAACCGCATCCAGACCGCATCCGAAGGATGTCAGCTGAACAAGTTCGAGATTATCGTTCGTGGCAACATATGCTGCCGCTTCATAAAGACGCGTATGATACATCCACTGGTCAACGACACGGATCGGACGCTGGAGTCTTCCCGGAACAGCGACACTATCTTCACTTAAAACAGCAAGACCTAAGGAGTTGATCATCTCCGGAATACCGTGATGGATCTCCGGATCCGTATGATACGGACGTCCGGAAAGCACTATGCCCTTTTGTCCGGTTCTGGCCAGATCTTCGATGACTTCCTGGCCTTTTCTTCTGATGTCGGCCTTATATTCGTCATACTCTTTATTTCCGGCTTCAATAGCTTTCGCCGCTTCTGCCTTTGTTACTCCGAAATCGGAAAAAGCGATCGACATCTGCTCGGCAAGCGCCTCATCGTTATCAAGCGGCAGGAACGGATTGAGATACTTGATCCCCTTATCCCGGATATTCTCAAGATTATTACGGATAACTTCCGGATAGGAGGCTACGATCGGGCAGTTAAAGTGATTGCCGGAATCCTTATTCTCCTGACGCTCGTAAGGAATGTCCGGATAGAAGATCGTCTTGATTCCCTTTTCGATCAGGCTCTCGATATGACCGTGCACGAGTTTTGCCGGATAGCAGACACTCTCGGACGGGATCGAATCCATACCCTTTTCGAAGAGTTCATGGTTGGATCTCGGCGAGATCACTACGGAGAAGCCGAGTTCTGTAAGTACCGTGAACCAGAAAGGATAGTTCTCATACATATTAAGAGCTCTCGGAATACCGATCTCTCCTCTTGGTGCCTTATCCTTGGCAAGCGGCTTATAGCGGAATGTTCTTGCATACTTATAAGCGATCAGGTTCGGGAGCGAATCTTTCGCCTTTTCCTTGCCTTCTCCTCTTTCACAGCGGTTACCGGAAATAAAACGTTCGCCATTGGAGAAAGTAGAGATCGTCAGCTTACAGTGGTTCGTACACAGAGGACATGTCGTCATCTCTGTCGTCATCTCGAAGCGGCTGAGCTCCTCAAGGCCGAGAAGGCCGGAAACTTTCTGGTCTTTCGGCATACGCTTCTTAGCGATGATCGCCGCGCCAAAAGCACCCATCAATCCGGCAACATTCGGACGGATGACTTCTCTTCCAGAGATCAGTTCAAAGCATCTAAGGATCGCGTCATTTAAGAAGGTACCCCCCTGCACGACGATCTTCTTTCCAAGTTCCTGTGTATCTCTGATCTTGATTACTTTATAGAGCGCATTACGAACAACAGAATACGAAAGGCCGGCGGATATATCTCCGACTGTCGCACCTTCCTTCTGTGCCTGCTTTACTTTCGAGTTCATGAATACAGTACATCTCGTACCGAGATCTACAGGATTCTTGGCAGATAACGCCTCGATAGAGAATGTGTGTGCATCCATATTCAGATTCTCTGCAAAGGTCTGGATAAAGGAGCCGCAGCCGGATGAACATGCCTCGTTGAGCATGATCGAGTCGATGACACCGTTGCGGATCTTCATGCACTTCATGTCCTGACCACCGATATCAATGATAAAGTCAACGTCCGGGCAGAAATACTTCGCAGACTGGAAATGCGCCATAGTCTCGATCTCACCGAGATCGACGCCTAAAGCCGCACGGATAATATTCTCGCCGTAACCGGTCACGCAGCTGTTTGCAATATAGGTCTCCGGCGGCATCTGCTCATAGAGCTGTTTTACGATATTTACAGCACTTTTTACAGGATTTCCCTGATTACTTGCATAGTAGGTAAAGACCATCTGTCCTTCATCATTGATAAGAACAGCCTTGGTCGTCGTACTACCGGCATCTATACCGAGATAGCACGGTCCCTTCTGTTTGGAAAGCTGATAGAGATCAAGAGTGGCACGCTGGTGTCTCTCGTCAAACAGTTCTTTTTCACGCTCATCAGCGAACAGTGGCGCGATACGCTTGATATCCGGCTCAAATCCTTCTCTGGATGCAAATGAAGAAATAAGATCAGTAAGCTTCACCGGATCTCCCTTGGCCCCAAGCGCAGCACCGAGGGCAACATAGATCTGGGCATTATCCGGGATCCAGAAAGACTTGACCTGTTCTTCCAGCGTTCTCTCAAATGCTTTCCGAAGCTCGGAATTGAAGAACAACGGTCCTCCGAGGAAAGCAATATGACCGCGGATCGGGCGTCCGCAGGCAAGACCGGCGATCGTCTGGTTAACTACAGCCTGGAAAATAGAAGCAGCAAGGTCTTCTTTCGCAGCACCCTCATTGATCAGCGGCTGCAGGTCGCTCTTGGCAAATACACCACAGCGGGAAGCAATCGTATAAAGTGTCGTATATGATTTAGCAAGTTCATTGAGACCATCGGCATCTGTACGAAGGAGTGTCGCCATCTGGTCGATAAAAGCTCCGGTTCCGCCGGCACAGGTACCGTTCATTCGCTGTTCCGGAACAGGATGCAGATAGGTGATCTTTGCATCCTCACCACCAAGTTCGATGATGACATCCGTTTCCGGATGATACTTTTTAATCGCTACAGTCTCGGCAATGACTTCCTGAACAAAATCAAGTCCGAGCCATTTTGCAACTGAAAGGCCGCCGGATCCGGTGATCTGAACTCGTGCGGAAAGCTCCGGAAACTTCTTGTTTACCTCTTCAAAAGCACCCAGCAGTTCTCCAGCAATATCCGAATGATGTCTTCTATACTCGGAATAGATGATCTTCTCATCTTCCGTTATAACGATCTTTATCGTGGTAGAGCCTATGTCCAGGCCCATATTTCTTATCGGTTCCATGTCTTCTTATTTCGTATCCTTCGTACTCTTTTTCACTGTAGTCTTTTTCGTATTTTCAGCTTTTGCAGCAACTATATCTGACTTCTTTGCCGCAGTCTTTTTCGCTGCTTTGGCCAATGCTTCCTTTTCAGCCTTTGCGGCTTCTCTTGCCTGCTTACGCTTAAGCAGACGCTGTTTCTTCTTCTCTTCCTTTTCCTGGATCTCAGCAGAGGTCTTCTTTAATTCCTGAAGTCTGGAAGCAGCATTTTTCAG
>DFFH01000041.1:71546-103163 GCA_002368805.1 Mageeibacillus sp. UBA3781
TCCAGACACAGACAGAGCATCTCATCCGGAATGCCGAGATGAAGATCAAACGGCTGGGCAAATACATCCTGCGTCATAAGATGGAGCGTCTCGCATGCGATCACCACATTTCTCTCAAAATCGACGAATTCACCCTTAAGCCCCAACGGAAGCATGAGTCCGGTAAAGTTAATATGGACGTATGGAAGATTACGCGAAAAAATCAGATGAAGCGCAAGGAGCTTCATATATGACTCCAGGTTAATGAACTCCTGATCGCAGATCAAAGAAACAGCACCTTTCGGAGCGATCGTTGCTATATCGGAGAATTCATTTTCATAGCCTTCGGACCACAGATAATACAGATCCCTATAAACAGCTTTCTCAAAGACATCGTAATCTTTGGTAAGTGGTTTTGCCAGAATATCCTTGCCAATCTGAAATATATAGTTCAGATACTCCTTCTCCTGATGGGAAGAAACACCGGCCCACTTGAAATAAGCGGCTATATCTCTGGAATTATATAAGTAGTTGATCATATAATCTCCTAAGTCTGCATTTTTGTGACATATTATTATACCATATAAGATGCAAACTTAGTACGGATCACGTTTAGAGGAAACTATTAGCGGAACGGACAGGAACACCATGATGAAAATCGCCACAATGACTAATTCTACGGTGTAATCCGAAGCAGAAAGCCTATTCATAGCAATTGTATTCAATAGCTGATTTAATGAGATCTTATCGACAAACGGGAACCAGACAGAAATGATTTCCAGGAAGAAATCAAAGAATCCTAAACAGAATAACGAACTCAGAACGATAGCAAGACCGCCGGAACGGCGAAGATATGCAATCATAAATGAGAATGACATAAAAGTGATCATCACTCCGAAGATGAGAACAATATAGGCCATGGTGCGAACTATATCATCAAAAATGAACGTATCGCACAGAAGATACGATAGACCAAGAGCAAAAATAAAACGTACACTTTCGACCAGGATAATAGTCAGGGCCAGTGATAACCATTCAAGGAAAATAACACGAATCGGATTATTATTCAAAGAGAAATGATTTACATGAAACCTGGACTTATATTCAGCAGAAATAAACAAAGCAACAAAAATACAGTACAGGAAACAGACAAGATCTGAGCACAGCGTCAATCGTACAACACCTGAAAGCTTATTCACATCTCTTATAGAGTCAATACTTGTGAAAATGACGTTAAAAGATTCGAGATCTTCTTCCGATGCAGCCGCATCAGTCAAACCCGTTTTGAAACTATCTATCCAATTAAACGGATTATCCGCCAGAAACTTGATCTCCAGTGAAGAAATAACGGCACCAAGAATCAAAAGGATCAAAATGACAACAAAAGACTTCGATCGAACGATTCGATAGAAATTTACTTTTAACTCTTTGATCATACCCCGCATAGTCCTCCTGAAAAACTATTATATCGTTAGAAACGGAAAAATGTACTAAGAAATTATAAAGAAAAAGAGCTGTTGCATCTGCAACAGCCCTCAGTAATCTCGAAAGCGTAAGCAGGATCTTTAAGATCCTACTTTTTCTGATCGTTTCCGAATCAGCCGATGTGCTCGACATCCTCTACTGTTCCGAAAAGATTCAGTCTGAAAAGCAAAGCCTCATCTTCCTGATTGGAGCAGTAGATCTTCGCATCTACGAGCTTACCGCCCTCGATCAGCTTCATCAGACCAGTGATCTGGCTGAGCTTGCTCTTAAGGTTAAACTTGTCACCCTCATCGGTAATAAGCATAACATCGCCGGAGCAGGAATCCAGAGCCTGCATGAACTGATGAACATCAACGTTACTCATGTTAAAAGCCTTCATGGTGACTACCTCCTTTAAAGTAAACAATTTATTTTTCCATTTCTTTTCTGCAAGTCTTTTCTTACCTTGCGAGCACATTATATCGTTACGGCAAATTCAAGTCAACGCGATAATTGTAGAGTTTGCACATACAAAAGTGCTTTTGTTTGTGCATGTTGTACATACCTTGTTTGTACATAATCACGATAGGCGGATGTGCTCAGGAACGCTTATACGTCCAGATATCAAAGCTTACGCCTTTTATGGAATGAACAATGGCTTCTCTGCTGAACAGTTTCCACTCTTTGAGCTTATCAAGATTCGGGAAAAAAGCATCCGCATCATATGCTTTATGGATCCTGGAAATAATACATGTGTCACAGTAAGGCAGGAACTGCTCATAGATCTGCGCACCGCCGATAATGAAGAAGCACTCATCCGGTTTGTTCTTCGTATACTCCAGGACCTCTCCGATTGAGTGCATGATGGTTGCTCCCTCTACATGAAGGTCCTGATTTCTGGTAAGAATGATGTTTTCCCTGCCGGGAAGCAGCCGTCCTCCCGGAAATGTATCAAGTGTCTTTCGTCCAAATATCACCGGATGACCCATGGTCTTCACTTTGAAATTGTTTTTCTGATCTTCAGGCAGACTTACAAGCAGATCTCCCTTATATCCGATCCCCCAGTTCTCATCGACTGCGACTATAGCACAAATACTCATTTTGACCACCCGGTGTAATTGATTTCGGAATCATAACTGTTCCGACGGAATCAGTATAGCATAATCATGCGAAGGATAAAAAAGGAGCTGCACCTTTCGGTACAGCCCCCTGATCATGTTTTATTCAGCAGATAATCAGCCGACAACTTCGATATGAACTGCATCAAGATAGAAGTCTTCTGTGCAGTCGAAGCTCTCCCAGTAAAGCATGAGAGAATCAAGATTTGCCGGTACTTCAACTTCACCGGTCGGCAGTACCCACTTGGAAGTTGTAAGATCGATCACTTCTTCAACAGATACCCACTCACCGCTGCTTGTATCAACTTCAACGATATGAGGCCACAGATCTGCGATGTCTGCGCTGAAAGCAACCTGAGCCGCCTTGGACTTAACTGCGAAGGAAACCTTCAGTTTCTTACCGAGGTAACGGGTGAGATCGATCACATAGCCGTCCCATGTCTCTGTTGCACCGGAAGCCAGGAGGCACTTACTGCCTTCAAAAGCACCGCTGTCAACTACTTTGAGTGTCTGACCGGCACGGGCAGTACCCTTGAACTTGCCATCTTCGAAATTGTCATCGAAAGGATCTGTATCCTTCGGCGGCTCAACATAATCCGCCGGCTTCTGGAGCTCTCCGCCCTTCTTCGCAAGAACTACACCATCAAAGGCAAGTTTCTTGGAAAGGTCACCACGGAAAAGAACCGGTGTCTCAGAGGAACGCCAGGATCCTGCGTCTGTAAGACCCCAGATCGTTACACTTTCGATCTTATATCCTTCACTCTTTGCTTTCAGGAGTTCCTTGAAAAGAGTGTTGAAATATACACCCTGATCATATTCCTGATTGAGCGAAGACTTCACAGCATTTACATCGAGCTCGGTTACATGGATAACAACACCGAGTTCATCCGCATACTTCTTCAGCGCACCCATGTAGTTCTCCATGGATACCGGACTGGAGATGTGAGACTGCAGACCCATACCGTCAAGGTTTCCGGCCTGTGCGATCGGCTTAAGAACTTCGATGATCTTGTTCTGCTTACCGGTTACATATTCGTTGTAATCGTTATAGAAGAGCTTGATGTTCTTCGGAGCATACTTTCTTGCATACTCAAAAGCGAACTGGAGGAAATCGTCGCCGATCGTCTTTGTCCAGTTACTCTCACGAAGCTGGTTATTATCATCTACGCACTCATTTGCGATATCAAACGCATAGAAAAGATCCGGGTAGTTAGCATTGATATACTCGAATACACCCTTGATATAGTTCTCCATACGCTTCAGCATCAGTTCACGGGAAGCGAGCTTGCCGTTAATATCATAGTTCTCATAGAAGAACCAGTCCGGTGTCTGGGAGTGCCATACCAGAGTATGACCACGCATCTTCAGGCCGTTCTCCTTCGCAAAATCACAGATGACCTTGCACTTTGTAAAATCAAGTGCCGGGCACTCATTGTACTTCGCCTTGTCTGCCATCGTTGTCGATGCATCCAGGATGTTCTCCGGCTTCATCTCATTCTCACAAGTAATGGAATTGAACTCCTTAAGAAGCAGCTCCTTCGGTTCCTTATGATCATTGGTAACCAGGGATTCCGGAACACAGCATCCGATGTAGAAATCATCTTTATAGAGATCTTTCAGAGATTCATAGGAAGATGTATCAGCAAGTTTTACTTCAGGAGCCTTGGAAGGATCAAAGTACTCACCTTCAACAGTAATGTGCATATAATCTACAAAGATATCCTGGGTGCTCTGGCTCTCGATATATACGAATACATTTGCAGCATCCTGCGGGATCGGGATAGTACCCTCACCTGCTACGAATTTGTCCTTACAGCCGGGAATATGGAATACATTCGAGTATGTTGTACTTCCTAATGTATCGAACTGCAGGGAGATGATAACATCGTCACTTTCAGACTTTACAGCAGTACTGATCTTAATGGTATTTCCCGCAAAGAAATTACACGGGAAATTTACACCATTCCATGCTTCTGTACGGTTGGAGCAATGCAGGACTTTACCGTTTTCCCCATCTTCGATGTCCAGCTTTACTTCTCCTCGTGGCTCATACGTCACCTGTTCAGCACCGATTTCTTCCATGATACTCGGGATGGCAGGTGTTTCTGTCTCCGTCGGTTTGTCAGCCTTCTTTTTACATCCGGCCAGCGCCAAGGAAGAAAGCATTACCAGCGTCATCGCCATGGCGCCGATCCTCTTCTTCATCATATAAATATCCTCCATTTACCTAGCCGGGACATGCCCGGGTATTTAATTACCTATCCATATTATCCGAAAGGAAATAGAACTTCAACGATTTTTCCGAAATCGATTTCGAAACTTTGTGAAATATAAAAAAAGACTGTGCTTACAGCGCACAGTCTCTGAAAATCTTGAGTTATCACTTATAAACCGGATAGGATATCCATAATATCCAGAAGTGTACTTCCGGAACCTCCGAGTCCATTTCCGACATATATAGCTTGTTCCACACATTGGCTGTTCAGCTTCCATTCGCCGGATTCACGAGAGAAAATAAAATAACATACACCATCCGTTTTATCTTTTCGAGTCAGATTCACGGTAACGATATATTTATCATCTTTCCTCTCGACATCATCGATATCAAAAATAACACCGACAAGGAGCGCCGACCTGGCGGCATCCTCATTATTATAGGTTTCATTTCTCAAAGACGAGCAAAGACTTGAGCAGGATACTCCCATCTTGAGATCCGAACCGTCCGGAGAATAATTAGACCATGTTCCACGATTATGATTAACTGCACCATATGACTCAAGAATATACTCGACGCGCTTTTTGATCTGCGCACGTTCACTTCCCGGACCATAGGTGGAGAGGCAATAATATACGATCATGCCGATCACTGCCAAAACGATACATATAATAGCTGCGATATATTTTTTCTTCATTTCATTTTCCTTTATGAGAGTACGCCATTCATCTCTTTAACGATATTTTCGTATGCAGATTCAGCCGCGCTGTCATAATCTTTTCCGTTCACGCGGATGACCTTTAATGCGTCCATAGTATTGGAAAGACGCCATTCCCCATCATAATAGAAATACTCAAGTTCTATATCACCCTCTGTGTTGTTCGCATAAAAAAGATGTACCGACACCGTCGCATCTCTTCCCTTCACAGACGTATCCGAGATATAGAACTTCGAATTCTTCAGGACCGAGGATCCAATCAGGTTAAATAACACCTGGCCATCTGAATTCGCTTCGGAAGAGGAAGAATTAAGAACCGTTTTGACATTCTGAAGCGGAGACAGATCTACTTCTTCACCGGAAGGCAGAGCTTCAATTGGACCGCTGTCCGGTAAATAGGACTCATCCACCTGCTCGCAGCCGGCAGAAACAAGTGTATCTATTGCACTGTCACGAAGTTTGGAACTCTTTAACTTGTGATCCTGGATCACACCGGAAACGATCATAACAATAACCAACACTAAAAGCACTGCGGAATATAGCAAATATGATCTCTTCATGTTTCCGTTCCTCTTTTTGTTAAATCACTTTGATATTACCACATAAAAACGCAAATTGTAAACAATTTGTGAACAAGAGAACAAAAAACGCACGATCAACAGCTTATTTTCTCTCAAAAATCACTTGTCCGTATGAACATCCAGCTGCGGAAACGGAATGGAGATTCCATTTTGACGGAAAAGATCATCGATCGTCTTAAGCGCATGTCTTTTCGTATCAGCGCGCTTTATCGGGGGTACCATAATACGAAGCCGGTAACAGACCGATGAATCCTGAAACTCCTGAAGACCGAGGAACTCTACTTTTTTCACATCTTTCCAGGAAGCTATCTCTTTGACAGCCTCATCGAATACAGAGCGGATCTTATCCGGAGATTCTTCATATGCCAGAGGAATATCAATGACCATGATATCGTTATAGCGGAAGACACGATCGATATTTCTATTACAGATACGCACTTCATAGCCATCTTCCACATTAACGATGCGAGTGGACTTTAAAGACATACTTGTCACTCTGCCAACATAATTATCGACCTTGATAACATCTCCGATCCTGAAAAACTCTTCACTGATGATATTAACCCCCATGATGATATCTTTCAGAGCATCCTGAAGGGCAAGACCAACGATAACACTGGCAATTCCCAGTCCGGCAACCGCACTCGTCACATCGATTCCATTGATCTGCAATACAAGGAGGACGCACAATATAATAATGAAATACTTGACGATATTCAGAATTATAGAGATAGCTCCGGACTTCTTATCCGTTTTTCCAAAAACTTTATGCACAAATCTTCTGATCATCGCCCATGCAATAAGCGAAACCAAAACAGTTGCAACACAGAGATATGGCGTGGGAGAAAGCATCCAGTCAATGATCGCGTCCATGAAAAAACTCCATTTTTGTAAATGATATAGAAATTATACGTTAAAATAGCAAAAAGAAAAAGCACAGCGACCAAATCATCACTGTGCTTTTTTGTTCTGGTCGGAGTGGCGAGACTCGAACTCGCGGCCTCTTGCTCCCGAAGCAAGCACTCTACCACCTGAGCCACACCCCGTCGCGAACTTCTAAATCATACTTCTAAAATGCCGTTATGTCAACAAAAATAATGCAAAACCTTTATGAAATTCCCACTCGTTGTATAACAAATTTGATTTTCTAAAGTAATGATTATATTATAACGCTAAAGAATACAGGCTGTCTCAAAGAAACACAGGAGGGATTTTATGAGAAGAAGAACAATTTCATTTGCAGCGGTCTTTCTCTCCGCAGCACTTCTTATTTCATCATGTTGCGGCTGTGCGAAAAAGAAAGAAAACGAATCAGATCTTGACGAAGAAATCGTTGAAGTTATTAAAAACTACGGAAAAGCAGTAAAAAAACTCTCAATCGATAAGATCCTGGACTGTGCACCGGATTCGGATTTTGAAACTCTTGATACAGACACCGAGGAATCCGAGATCTTCTCTGCTCTCTTTAAACGGGTCAAGCTCGAAGTAAAAGAAACCGCTGCCAAAAAGAAAAACACTGCTACGGCGACGGTTGAAGTAACATATGTAGATCTGGAATCCGTGCTTAACGGTTTCGATGGCGAGGCGGATAAAGAGAGCATTATCGATGCCATTAATGATGAGAAAACCACTAAAGAAACCGTCAAAGTCTCTTTGGAAAATGACGACGATGGATGGATGATCACCAATGATTCGTCCATTTACGAGTTACTCATAAATGGAGAAGCTGATCTAAGTTATTACCTCCACCCTCTTGAGCCGACCGAAACGGAGACTCATACACCGACAACGACTGAAGAGCCGACAACAACAACAACCGAGGAACCGACTACCACGGAGTCAACAACAGAAGAATCCTCTCAGGAAACTACCCCACCGGATGACTCAACGGTCCCGGATTCAAAGCCGATTACTGAAACTCTGAATACCAAACCTTGTCCGGGAGAGGCTGATGCCCACCTGATGGCTCCTTCCGAACTCGACAAATTCTTAAAAGATAACGGGTTCAAAGTTGATACATCAGAAAACGACGAATATAAAACCTCTTTATACTCTTACGCTGCCGATGATATCTTCCTTATTGTTATAGAATTCAACAATCAGGCTGCTGCAGACAAATACGCAAAAGATATGATCGAAGACATGGTCTATAACAATCTGGAAATGCAGAAAGGTACGTGTACAGATCAGTGGATGGGAAACACACATAACATCTACTCCTCGCATCGTCAGGATGATGATCACAGTTATGATCTTTATATCTATCAGAAAGATAACATCCTTGTCTTTGGTGCCCTCGATGAATATCCGAATGCAGATATCAGCGTAGATTACATCATCTGGTTTGAGGATATCGGTCTTTGGAAATACTGATTTCCGTTTGAAATAAGTTAAACAAAGCAAAAGCTTTCAAGTGCGTCTTGCTGCAATAAACGTTGCAGACAGCACAAGAAAGCTTTTGTTTTAACAGTCACAAATTAATGGTCAGGTCTTTACTGCCTTCTTGGACTTGATCTCTTCAAGAAGTTTCTCTTCCAGAGATTCCAAAGACATCGAGCCGAGATCGTTTTCGAAACGGGATCTAACGGAAACAGTGCCTTCTTCCACCTCTTTATCTCCGACAGTGATCATATAAATGATCTTGTCGAGGTTTGCCTCACGGATCTTCTTACCGAGTTTCTCGGAGCGGTCATCGACCTCAGCACGGATGCCCTTGGCACGAAGTGCATCACGGATCTCAAATGCACGATCAAGATGAGAATCTGCGATCGGCAGGATACGAACCTGTTCCGGAGCCATCCAAAGAGGCAGGCAGCCGGCATACTTCTCAATAAGGTATGCCAGAGTTCTTTCGAAGCAGCCGAGGCTGGTTCTGTGGATAATGTACGGAAGTTTCTTCTGTCCGTCTTTGTCGATGTACTCCATACCGAACTTCTCAGCAAGAAGCATATCGATCTGGATGGTAACAAGAGTATCTTCCTTTCCGAATACATTCTTATACTGGATGTCGAGCTTCGGTCCATAGAAAGCAGCCTCATCAATACCGATGGTGTACTCCAGGCCAAGATCATCGAGGATCTTCTTCATTGCCGCCTGAGATTCTTCCCACTGTTCCTTAGTACCTTCGTATTTATTCTTCGGGTTTGCCGGATCCCACTGAGAGAAGCGGAAAGTACAGTCTTCAAGAAGACCGACAGTACCCAGGAAATACTTAGCAAGTTCCAGACAGTTCGAGAACTCCTGCTCGAGCTGATCCGGCCGGATGATGTAATGGCCTTCAGAGATCGTGAACTGACGGACTCGGATCAGGCCATGCATCTCACCGCTGTCCTCATTACGGAACAGTGTCGATGTCTCAGTCAGTCGCATCGGAAGATCACGATAACTTCTCTGGCGGTTCAGGAATACCTGATACTGGAACGGGCAGGTCATCGGACGGAGTGCAAAGCATTCTTTGCTCTCATCATCAGGATCGCCCATGATGAACATGCCATCACGATAGTGGTCCCAGTGACCGGAGATCTTATAAAGGTCACGCTTAGCAAAATACGGTGTCTTGGTCAGAAGACATCCGTTCTCCTGTTCGACATCTTCTACCCAGCGCTGGAGAAGCTGGATAACACGGGCACCCTTCGGGAGAAGGATCGGAAGACCCTGTCCGATATAATCTACAGTTGTAAAGTACTCCAGTTCACGGCCGAGTTTGTTGTGGTCACGCTTCAGAGCTTCTTCTCTTGCAGCAACAAAAGCCTTCAGCTGCTCTTTATCCGGGAAGGAAGTACCGTAGATACGCTGCAGCATCTTATTCTTCTCGGATCCTCTCCAGTAAGCACCTGCACAGGAAAGAAGCTTAAAAGCCTTGATCTCACCGGTCTTCTCCATATGCGGACCGGCGCACAGATCAGTAAACTCACCTTGTTTATAGAAAGAAATAACAGCATCTTCCGGAAGATCATCGATCAATTCGACCTTATAAGGCTCGTCGAGTTTCACCATCAGTTCTCTTGCTTCTTTTCTCGGAAGCTCGAAGCGCTCGATCGGAAGATTCTCTTTTACGATCTTCTTCATTTCTTCTTCGATCTTCTTGAGATCTTCCGCAGAGAAAGCTTCATCACGGTCAAAATCGTAATAGAAACCATCCTCAATAGCAGGACCGATAGCTAATTTTGTTTCAGGCCACAGTCTCTTGATCGCCTGAGCCATGATGTGAGATGTACTATGGCGATACTTGTTTCTCTCTTCTTTGTTTTCAAAATCAACCATTTTGCTTTCCTCCTTTTATGGTCATCGATTTTCCCGCGGAATACAAAAAACCACGCATCCCGCATATAGGGATGCATGGCTGCACGGTTCCACCCTAATTGCCCGAAATCTTTTCCGGACCACTCATTACCCCTTTTAACGCTTGTAGGCAGCGGCTGCTTCATACTAGATATCGTTCCGAAGCGCAACTCCGAGGCGGTACTTCCCGTTGTTCACTGTAAAAGAACTTCCAGCCAATGGTTCTTTCTCTCTGTCAGGAAAATAGACGGAAAACATATCCTCTTCAACGTCTTAATTGAATAACAGTTTATTCCAACCCATTCTGAAATGCAAGCGGTTTTTACCTATAATATAAAGAATTCTCAGAATCACTTCAGTTTGAGCAGTTTTTCCAGTCTGAAAGCCAGGATCCTCATCTGTGCGATCTCCGAAGAGGAGGGTGTGTCACCAAGTCCCTGAAGGAAGATATAATACTTGTCTCCATATAAGAGTTCCAGATAGCAATATCCATAGGACGGCTGATCCTTATCAAGATACCCCTCATAGATCAGAAGATTGTCGGACTGGTCAAAGGCTCTGGAATTAAGCGGAGCACTGGAAGTAACCAGCTGAGCGACAAGTTCATCAAAAGTCTTTCCCTGATGCTCTTCGACAGTAATGATCAGCCCCATCGTATCATTGATGGCAAGAAATCCGGCAGGTGTCTCACCGGTCTGGATCTGAAGGCCATTGTCCGTACAGAATTTCTTAATATCATCCACCGTAAAGCTGATATCCTTATGCGGGCGTTTCTGTTTCATGTTTTTAATGATCTTTTCCGCACTTTTGGTAATATAATTCGGCCGCACTTGCGAAGGATTTTCAGGATCACTTACTGATGCCGGCTTCTCAGACGATCCTTTCTTTCCTGCATAGTACCCCGCAACACCTGCAATAACGCCTACCAAAATAACCACACATAGCACGATCGCAAGCATCTTGCCGAAGCCGGGTTCCTTGAAGAAAGGAACATGATCGGCTTTATTGTCGGGTGCTTTTTCTGAAGAAGACATATCGGAGACAGTCTCCGGAGTAAGCTTCTCCGTATCTTCTACGGAATTGCTCTCTTCATTTTCATCCAATCCGGAATTTTTAACAGAATCCTCTGATGCCATGTTACGGTCTCCTGATCGAACGAACGTATTTATCAAGCCAGACTTCATCCTTATACTCACTGTCGGCCTCCATCAGGCATCCGAAACAGAGATCATCCGCCATCTCAAGGATCGTGTCTTTCAGTTCCAGATTCTCTTTCCACTTCGGATCGATCGCCTCATACCCGCAGAGGGCACCGACGATATTACCGGTCAGCGCACCGGTCGAATCACTGTCACCGCTGTGGTTAACAGCAGCAACGATGGCAGAAGAAAAATCATTCTGATACTTCAGCGAGCAATATACGGCGATCGCGAGTGCCTCATCACCGCACCATCCGGACCCGATCGACGATATATTCTCGATATCCGGACGATTATTGGAAGAAAGCAGGACTGCTTTATCGATAAGATCCATAAAAACACCGAGATGTTTACGAGCCGGGAACAATGTGCGGATCATGTCCGACGCATCCTGGATCAGAGAAAGAAGATCCACCTCAGCAGTTTCAGAAACGATATGTTTAATCACATGGGTAAGAAAAGCAGCCGGCATAAATCCGAGTGAATGCGAATGCGTAAGTGCTGCGATCTCAGCGCCTTCCATATCCGCCACAGCATCCTCCGAGTCACGAAGGGCGATACCGACAGGAGCGATTCGCATAACACCGCCGCATCCCTTACTGTGATTGATCCGATGCTCCGTAGAGCCCTGTTCCCCACTGGAAAGAGCGTCAAGACAGGTAGCACCCGGAGCTCTGCAGCTCCAGAGTTCTTTTACATCGGACAGCCAGCAGATACGTTCTTCATGATCTCCGCCACGCTGGGTTTCGAGCCAATCCAGATATGCCAGATATACATAGTACCTCGGCTGGGAGGAAATGCCCGACAGTGCCGAGCGTGTCTGTCCATACAGAAGTCCATTCGCTGTAAAAAGGCTCATCTGTGTATCATCAGAGAATAGTGCAAGCCCGGTCGCGGGATCGATAGAATAGGACGAGATCCCGGAAGAACCGTACTTTTCAAGAATATCCTCATATTGTTTAAACTCGACCGGATATCCGAGCGCATCACCACAGGCGCCGCCAAAAATGCATCCGCGGATACGATCCAAATACTTTTCACGTTCACAAACAGCGTTCGAAATATCTTCCGGAAGATTTGTCTTATCCATAATCCACCCTCCCCTATAAAGATATTATAGCAGAACGTATTGCATTATGACCCAACTTCTTTTCCGATCATACGCTTAAGTATATCTTTCCAGGAATAACGGACCTTTTCCACACGCATCATCCAGGTAAGCTTGATGGCATTAAAAGCCACGAAGCAAAGAATAGAGCCGGAAAAGAAAGAAGTTCCGACACTTAATAGCGCGCAGATAATACAAGCGAGTATTACTTTCCTATAATATTCGTCTTTGGTAAAAAAGAGACTCACCACAGAAACAAGACCCAGCTGCACAAATCCCGATCCGAAACGGATCCAGGAAGTCGCGATACCGTCATTTATCACCAGAGGAGATCCCATAAACAGAAAACAGATAACACTCTCGATGATGCAGACGATATTCAGCTGCTTACGGATATGATCCATTTTCTGCTGTTCCGCTTTACGCTTCTTCTCTTCTTCAATAAGACGGAGCTTCTCTTCGCGTTCCTTTTTCCACTCCTCTTCCATATCACGCTGCGCCTGGATACGCCCCAGTTCACGGTCGTATCCTTCGCCAAAGTCACCGCTTCTGGAAATGAGCATCTGCTTGCCGCAAACAGTACAGGTCGCAACCTTTACGGCCGAATCAACAGTGACGTTCGCACCGCACCCGGTGCATGTCATATCCACCAGTTTCATATTCTTAGCCCTCTATTCTATTTCACAGAGACTGCAAACGGATCGAGAATGATATAGTTCTTGAAATCATTATCGAATTGGATCCTTAAAATCATGCTGATCGTTTCGATCGTACTGATCTTGACTTCCTCGAGTCTGGATTTATAGATCGTGAGTGTAGTTGCGGTCTTCTCTCCCGGAAACAGAGTCTGTAAAATATTAACACTTACCGGAATGCCATTGACCAGAGATTCTTCGGTCTTCACGAATATCTCATGTTCAGAGTTATTCTCGATATAAAGAAGCAGCGAAGCGTCAGCTCTGGAAGGCGGATTATAGCCAAGTACCGAGATCTTGATTCCGTTTTCTTCATATACTGTATATCCATAAGAAAGATCGATAACCTTGTTCTCATCATATGCAGAAGTCAGGACAGAACCGGGTGCAGCGATATATGTTTCACTCGTATCCGTATATTCCACCTTGAACGTGATATCGAACTTACCCGGATTCCAAAGACCGATATCCGGTCCGAGCGTCAGGAAGAATTCCAGTTCGCATTCTGTTGTCATTCCGTTTTCAAAACTGTTCATCCATAGCGGGATTTCGGTAAACCCGTCCACCAGGATCTTTTCCAGATGAAGGGTGACCGGGTGACCGGTCTGATTATCGACCTTCATGAGAAGTGAACGCGTCGTACCGATGCCGACAGAATAACCGTATATATGAACGGAAAGCCCGTCCTTATTCAGGATCTCGGTATCCTCGATCTTGATTTCTTCATACTCATATGCAGGAACTTCACGAGGGGGAAGCACTTCCACATCACAATCAAACGAAGTCGCGTTTTCAGAGCCTTTCGACAGGGATTCTTTCGTGGTCGGTTCAGATACACTATCCGTGGGTTCGGGACTAAGTTCCGGTTCCGATGTACTTGTGGGCGGATCCGTTTCAGTCATGGTTTCCGTTTTGATTCCGGTCCTTCTCGTCAGTTTTTTCGCTCCCTCTTCATGTTTACAGGTGCAAACAGACAATGGAATTCCTATTACCAGCAAAAGTGTTATTACTTTAGAAAACAGTCTCTTCATATTGGATCCCTCATACTTATCTCTTTCCCAAGAAAATTATAGCACATCCCGTTCCCTGTTGTGATATGATGGAACGCATAGATAAATCAGGCTATTTTGGAGGATACTATGAAAAAAGCACTGGCACTTGTCATTTCGGTCATTTTTGCCATACAGACAGCAGGATGTTCCCGCACTCCAAGTCTGGATATAAATACATTTGAAAAATATGTATTTTCCGATCTCGGGATCACGAAGAGAGAGACCCTTGACAGTTCAGATGGCTACTATTCTCTTGATGATCACTCAGAAAACGTATCTTCTTATCCTCTTGACCACTACTCTCAGGTATATTTCAGCGCAACAAACGGAACGGTCGGCAAGCTTTACATGCTTTACTATGACTATCAGAATGAATCGGATGCCAGAAAATTCTATAATGAAACAGCTGATTCGGAAAAAGAATACGTTATCTCTAACCCGAACACATATAAATCCGAAGCAGGAAATGATTACATCGTGGTAGTATCCACCAAGGATGAGCTGACATACAATTTTGAGTGTCTTCAGATCAGAAAAGATATCATTATTTATTCTTCCATCGTTCTTTCCGCATCCGAGCTTGAACGCCTTGATAAAGATTGGCTGAATAAGGTCGATGATCTTTTTGATGATCTCAGACTCCATTCCCCTTTCGGACTGGAGCCTAAGATCGAGGATCTTATTTAAGAGATCCTTTTATGCTTTATCTGCTGCGAGCTGCTTTTCCGTATCTTTTTTACGGAAAAGCAGTTTCTTTATACCATCCGTGATGTACTTCTCGATAACTCCCAGAAGGATCGTCAGTACGAACGTAGTAAATACAAAGATAAGAAGATTGTATTTTTGCACCTTGAACGGGAACTTCCTATTATCCATCAGGAATCTCGAGATCTCCAGTGCCATCAGATTCATAAGATATGTATCCAGTGAGAATTTGCCGAAGAAACGGGTCACCGGATTATCCACATGATACTTCATCATAAAGATGATAATGAGGAACCCGAGAAGTGCAAAGAGCGGAAGCTGACAGAAATATGTCCGGATCTTATTCTCAATTCCGGGTCCTTTTCCGCTATATTCCGTCCAGTAGCCGAAAGCTGTCTGACCATAGTTAGACAGAAGATATGCAAGGTATGTCAAAAGAAGGACAATGTGGAACTTCAGCGCATACAGGCGACGGAACCGGGAAACGATCGCAGTTTCAAACTGCGCAAACAGAAGTCCTGACAGGAATGCAATAGCAGAGTTTACCCACCACTCACCGTTAAACCACAGGATCTTCTGTTCACACCACCACGGGACTTTAGTTCCAGAAAGCCACCAGTTCTTCGGTCCATGCCACCAGGCCATGTGTCCGTTGAAACAGAATCCGATGCCCATACCGATGATCACAAGCCCAATGATGGTAAAGCATACCGGACGATTCTTAATAAAGCGGAACGTCAGGAAGAATACCAGATAGAGAATCGCCAGTACCACCGGGAACCAGGCATATGGATTCATCATGGTAAGTCCCGTAAAATTGCAGATCCACTGCGCCGCCGGCCACTTCACTTTTACGACAAAAGCATAATAGATCGCATACAGGATCACATTTACATAAAAAGGCAACAGTATCGACTTAACTATACGGTTTCTGATAAAGCCTTTAAGGTAGTTTTCTTTTGTATTCAAGCTTTTAAGAAGTCCATAGCCGGAACAAAAAAAGAATATCGCGACGAAAAAAGCTCCGGCATTTACAAACGGGCTTAATACTCTACTCCGCTGAAAAGCCTCTTCCTGCGAAATATGGTGCAGGATAACACCAATCGCGGCAAATCCGCGAAGCGACTTCATCATATCTAGTGAACAGAAATCCTTATGGAAGTCTTTTTTACCAAGTTTACTGGAACTGCCCCAGAACAGAAGCATAAAGAAAAAGTAATAGGTAGCGACACGAAGTATCGACCAGATATTGAAGAAATCTTTTAGCATAAGAAACCCTTCTTCCTTTATTTCGTAAGTATTTTCTCACATATTCACTTTATTGGAAACCAAAATAATTAATAATATAGAGTTTCTCCTGTCTTTTAGTATTTGTTTTCGATAAAAAAACAGAAAATTCATATTTTGATAAAAATGAAATTTCATCTATTCAATAAAATAAAGCTATAGACATCAAGTATTTCCCCCAAAAAAGGAGGAGTGACATGAAGAGAAAAATAGCTATTTTCATTTGTTTAACCTTACTTCTTAATCTTCTCTGTGCCTGCAGTTCAAAAGAAGAGTCCACGCAAACATCAAAAAAGAAAAAGAAGACTAAAAGTCAGACCAATATCACAGAAACTATTGAATCTACTGAAGATATCGATACCTCTGATTCTGAAAAGCCAACTATGACCACAGTTGAGACCACAGAGGAACCGACCACTTCCGTCCAGCAGATATCTATCGAACCGGCAGATACCAAGAAGATCAAATGGGTCGAAGTCAAAGATCCTTACGGCTACACATCTGTCACTGTACCCGACACCTGGAAAGTCGAATTCATCATGACAGATCTCATCGGATATGGCTTGATTGCTCAAGATGAAACATGTCCTGACCGTATTTTTATATTCCAACTTCTTGCATCGCCTTTTGTTAAATCTAAAGAGTCCCATGACTTCTGGGCCAAAAATGCCGGCGGCAACTACATGGGTTCTTCCAATGCATTTGTAGATCACCCGTATTTAACTACTCCTACTACAGAAGGCTTCTTCGCTGAGTGTGGCGGAGCATACATGAATCTTAATGATTTTGCGATGATCACTAAACTTGAGGAAAACAACCCGCTGTTCGGGGATGTTATAGAAGGAACCTGCAAATCTCCAAACGGAAACTATGTAACCGGTGTTTTTGGCGGCTCGGTCTGGAATACCATGGATTACTGGATGAGCGGCATTGACTGCGGCTGGTATAGTGTATCTAATCTTTTAGTCATGGCAGCTCCGGAAGAGGACTATACTAACTGGATCCCTGTAATGACACAGATGTTTAACTCCATTTATTTCAGTGAGCAGTTCATGCAGGATAGAAACCGTGAATGGGCTCAGATCATAGGAACGTCCCAGTACCTGGGCAAGATGGCGGATCAGATGGGCGATATGATTATGGATACCTGGAATAAATCGAGCGAAACGCATGATATCCTGTCTCAGATGCGTAGTGATTCTACGCTTGGCAGAGAGCGTGTCGTTGATAACGAGACAGGCGAGATATACTATGCCCCTAACGGATTCTCAGATGAATACTATGGCACACGGTATTCAGCTCTTCCTGAAAATGATCCCAGATACCGAAACCCGGTTGCCGGGACACTCTCAATCGACTGATTCCGGGAAGGATCTGACTCTTTCCTACTTGTAGTTTCTATATAGAAAGTGGCGGTCTCCAAAAGGAACCGCCACTTTTTATTTCTATAAAAAAGGATCAGCCGAGATGGATCTTCGCTTCCGGATAAACACTCTTCACCTTTTTCTTCTCTTTGGTCACAAGTCCCATAGCGAAGGTCAATGGACCGACACGGCCTAAAAACATGACAGGAATAATCGCCATCTGTCCGAAGAACGAAAACTGCGGTGTCGCTGCCGAGGAAAGGCCTACCGTGCCGAAAGCGGACGCGGATTCAAACAACAGATCCAGAAAGGTAAACTTGCCGGATGCTATAAGATCACGTTCGGTCACCGAGAGGATACATGCCAGAAGGATCATAAGCAGGAATCCGAGGGAGAAGATCGTCAGCGCGCGCTGCACTGTGGATCCGGAGACACGGTGGTTTCGGATAACCACTTCGTTTTTACCGGTAATATCACACTTGACGGCACTCACAAGGAGAGCAAATGCCTGCACCTTGATACCACCACCGGTCGAACCTGCGCCTGCACCGATAAACATCAGGATCACACAAAGGATCTTCGTGCAGTCACGCATCGCAAGAAGATCGATAGAATTCATACCTGCGGTTCTAAGAGACATCGATTGGAATATCGATGCATTCAGCTTCTCACCTATCGATAGATTTCCTATCGTAAGACCGGCATCATTCGTCATCTCCATCAGGAAGATCATCACCGCACCGAAAACAAGAAGGAATACCGTCATATAGAAAGCAAGTCTGGTATGAAACTTCATATGGATATTCGTGCGTTCTTTTTTGTCATGTCTGATCAGCGTTTTGATCTTCTGAGTCGAATAATCGATCAGATCTTTCCACACATGGAAACCAAGTCCGCCGGAGAAGATCAGGAATGTCGCAGTAAGCATGACCACTGTATTGGAATTAAAGGCTGTAAAGCTGGAGTACGGTCCGGATGCTGTGTCGCCCATAAGATCGAATCCGGCATTACAGAAGGAAGAAACAGACGTAAACAGAGACTTAAATAACCCGTTTCCGTAGCCGAACTCCGGAACAAACTGTGTAGCAAACAGTAAAAAGCCGATAAACTCAAAAGCGAACGTCATAAGCACGATCGTTTTAAGAAGTCCCTTTAATTCCGAATATGTGAAACTGCCGCTGTTTTCCTGTGCAAGAACACGCGTCTTTACAGAGATCTTTCTGCGGAAAAGATTCACAGCGAAAGAATAGATCGTTACAAGGCCAAGACCGCCGACCTGGATCAGAAGCATCAGAACGACCCGTCCAAAAGTATTAAATGTCGATGCGGTATCCCGAACGATAAGACCGGTCACACACGTAGCAGAAACAGTAGTAAAGAGCGAATCAAAAAAACCGATGCTTTCTCCGGACTTTGTGGCAAAAGGCATCATAAGAAGAATAGTTCCGATTGCCATGATAAGAAGAAAACTCGCTACTATCACGCGAGCCGGACGATCCATCATCCACTGGATGATCTTCTTTGTCTTACTCCTTCGAACCAGCATTTACTGCACCATCGCTTTCCAGATAGCTTCAATATCCTTCTTCGCGCAAACCATCATGATCTGGTTTCCGGCATGCATGACAGTTTCACCGACAGGAGTGATCGTTCCGCCATCTTCACCGGCCATAACTACGACACGCGCACCATGGACGAACTTGTACTGTATCATTGACTTTTCGCAGGCATCCGAGTTCTTCGACAATACGAACTCGATCAGCACATGATCCGAATTCTTGATACGGTGAACGATACGAAGTCCTTCAAAATCGATCTCCTGCTCGATCATGCTGGCGAGGATCTGTGTACCTGAAAAAGCACGATCGATACCAAAGTGTTCCATGATATCACGGTTCTTCGGATTATTAACTCTGGCAATCGTCTTGGCGACGCCGAGATGATTCTTCGCGATCTGACATGCGATCAGATTCGTTTCATCTTCATTTGTAAGAGCAACGATCATATTCGCGCCCTTACATGCTTCACTTAATACAGGATAAGAGGATCCGTCACCATGGATAACCTCAGATACCTGGTTATCCGCAAATCTCATAGCGGCGTCATAATCTTTATCAATAACAACGATCTCATCTGCCTGTTCCAATTCATGGATCAGGTAATAGGCAAGCTTTCCGGCACCAACAATAACGATCTTCATGTAATGCTTTCCTGATCAGACCTTTTTCTCGGCCAGGATCAGCTTATCCCCTTTCTCCAGTTTCATAGTCGGCAGAGTCGTCATAAACGAATCATGCCGTACGATTCCGAAAATATGACGGCCTTCCGTATCTTCGACATCCCTGACTTTCGCGCCTGCAAAGTTTTCATCCATTTCCAGGATCGTAAATGAGATGCTGTTGCCGAAAATATTCGAGATGCACTGACCGGTATAGTCCTCTTTTGCAGCTTTTCCGTCGATCGCACGGATAAAAGCATCCGCAGTCAGAACTGTAGATGAAATCGACAGGAAACCCGCATCGTCGAACAGATGATAATCTTCAGAGGCAAAAACTCTCGTGATAACACTCTTTACATGGAACATATCACGGGCGATCTCGGAAGCCATCAGATTCTGGTTTTCACTGTCGCTCATGGCACATACGATATCCATGGATCCGATGTCCGCTTCTCTTAATACGTCAATATCGATAATAACCCCGTTAAAGGTAAGAACACCCAGATTGAACTGTCGCTCGATCTCCTGCGCCTTCGGATCAACAAGAACACATGTATGTCCTTTTTCGAGCAAACGCTTCATAAGAAAGACACTTGAGCGCGAAGCACCCAAAATCATGATCTGCATGAATACGGCCTCCAATTATCAGTTATCCGGCGGAAACGCCAGTAAATATCCCAGGATCGATGCCGCAGAAGCAGCATTTAAAGATTCTGCACGACCGGGCATAGGTATTGTAATCAGTATATCACAACATGAAGAAGTCAACTCACTTAAGCCGTTGGCTTCATTTCCGATCCAGAGCGCTGATGAACGCGGCAGATCCACTGAACGCAGATCCATCCCGCGAAGATGTCCGCCGATGGACGGAATGCCTTTTTCCTTAAGAACATCGAAGATTTTCGCACTATCGGCAAAAGAGATCAGCGGAATATGAAAACAGGATCCCATCGAGGCACGAAGGACTTTTTCATTATACGGATCCACAGAATCCTCTGTGAAAAGCACTGCCGTATAGCCAAAAGCATCTGCCATACGTATGATCGTTCCCATATTTCCGGGGTCCTGAAGATGTTCCAGTACGATATACCGGCTCTTCCCCTCTTCATATGGAAAAGCACTATCCGTCTCAGGCGACTTTACGACCAAAGCCATACCTTGCGGGCTTTTAGTCGAAGATAGCTTTAAAAAGAGTGCTTCACTCAATACGATCACTTCAACTGACGAAAGTCCGGGATAATTCTTCTTCCAGTTCTCCGCAACGGCTTCTTCACCGGAGCGGATCAGGATCACTTCCGGGACAAGACCTGAAATAATCGCATCTTCACACAAACGCAAACCCTCGATAAAGACCTTTCCTTGTGTCCGCGCGACCTTACGGTCGTGCAGGGCAGCAAGTGATCGGAATCGAGGGTTATCTTTGCTTTTTATCTCTAGATAGCGTCCCACTTCTGAAAGAATCAGAGTGCGCTCTTTGCCTGCTCGCAGAGTGCAGCAAATCCCTTAGGATCAGTGATAGCAATATCAGACAGAACCTTACGGTCAAGAGCGATGTCCGCCTTCTTCAGACCGTTCATGAAACGGCTGTAGGAAAGACCATTAACGCGGCAAGCAGCATTGATACGCTGGATCCACAGTTTTCTGAAATCTCTCTTCTTATTTCTTCTGTCGCGGTAAGCATAGTTACCGGACTTCATAACCTGCTGGTTAGCAACCTTGAAGAGCTTGCTCTTGTGACCGAAATAGCCCTTAGCCTGCTTCAAAATCTTATGATGACGCGCTCTTGTACGCATACCTCTTTTTACTCTGGACATGGTATTAATCCTCCCTTAAAACAATCAAACTTATCAAAATCCGTTCGGTACCGATTATTTATACGGAACCATTGTCTTGATGATCTTCGCATTCGGAGCAGCGCAGACAGCTGTGTGACGAAGATGTCTCATTCTCTTGCTCGGTCTCTTGCTCAGGATGTGGCGACGGAAAGCCTGGGAGTACAACACCTTACCGGTACCCGTTACCTTAAATCTTTTCTTAGATGAACTGTGTGTTTTCTGCTTAGGCATGTTTCTATTTCCTCCTTAATCACAATCAGTTTTTCTTCGGAGCAAGGAACATAACCATATTCCTGCCCTCTATCTTTGCCGGCTTGTCGATCTGACCGACTTCTTCGCACAAAGATGCGAACTTTTCCATTACAGCATATCCCTGGTTCTGATAAGCCATCTCACGTCCACGGAACTTAACGATGACCTTCACTCGGTTTCCATCTTTAAGGAAACGGCAGGCATTCTTCGTCTTGACATTCAGATCATGATCTTCTGTGGTCAGCTTCATACCGACTTCTTTTGTCTCGATCACTTTCTGATTCTTACGGGCTTCCTTCTCACGCTTTGCCTGCTCGAACAGATACTTGCCGTAATCCATTACTTTGCAGACCGGGTTATCGGGATTATTTGCTATCAATACAAGATCCAGTCCTGCAAGATCTGCGGCCTTTCTAGCCTGCTCGATCGGAACGATACCGACCATAGTACCATCTGCATCAATCAGTCGCACCTTCTCAAAACGAATCTCCTCGTTGATAGGCTGCCCATTATTCTGTCTGGCGATAAGAACCCACCTCCTTAATACAAAAACGGAGCGAAACTTTCCCGCTTCACTCCGTCAAAACTTACCTGATATAAGCCACTTTAGTGAACCTCTTCATCGAAACTTGAGGTGAGAAGCGGAAACTCCTACTTGCTGTAACTTCAACATAATAACTGTTCAAAGTTGGCTTGTCAAGCATAATATGCGATAATTTCAGAAACCCGACGGTCTTTCCGTAGAATTATACTCAATAATATCTTTCGACACCATAGTTTGACGGAAAAATGATCCCCAGAGCCGTAGCCAGGACATTTCCTACTATAGGGAAAGCCAGTATAAGTGCCAGCCATTTAGTCATCGCCGCATCATTCATCCGGCGCATGAACGCGGAAAGCTGAACAGGAGTAAATGTTATGTATGCAGTTATCAGAGCCACTTTCGTCGCCATCGACTCGCTCGATGGCAGCCAGGAAGGATGATTGATCCACACCAGAAACAGGATCGAACCTATGATCAGCAGCATGATCGTAGAGACAACGATCTGCCCGACATAAAACTGTTTTCTGGTCAGGCAGCCATCCTTAACCCTGAAAAATTCACCGATAAATTGAGACAGATCTCCTTCATCAAGAAAACCCAGCCAAAATAAGAAACCCAGACCTCTCATAAAACCTTTTCTCCAACTAAAACAACAAAACCTAAACCTGCTTTGATAATATCACTAATCTTTCCCCTGTTAAATTCCGTTTTCAAGACGGAAAAACGATTCTATTTCTGTCAAAACAGCGAAATAGCATTTATTTTATATGCTATAATCGCTTATATCGAATGCGAATTATTAAAGGAAGTGAATAAGATGATTGCAAAAGAAATAGAAAGCAAGATCTCCGGAGGTTCCCTGATCCGTAAGATGTTCGACGAGGGAACCCGTCTGAAAAAGATCTACGGAGACGATAAAGTCTTCGATTTTTCCATCGGAAACCCTGACCTTGAACCGCCAAAGGAAGTAAAAGATGCTCTGATCGAGCTTGCTAATGCAGATATTCCCGGCATGCACGGATACATGGCAAATGCAGGATATCCCGAGACCAGAAAAGCGATCGCTGACAAGTTGTCCAAGGAAAGCGGTCTTTCCATCGGAATCGATTCGATCTGCATGACATGTGGTGCCGCGTCCGGTATGAATAACATCCTTCGTGCCATCATGGAACCGGAAGACGAGATCATCCTTCTCGCTCCTTTCTTCCTCGAGTACCTAAACTATATCAGCAATGTTAAGGGTGTTCCCGTTATTGTAAATACTGATCCGGATACATTCCTGCCAATCATGTCCGAAATCGAAAAGGCAATCACACCCAAAACAAAAGCAATCATCATCAACTCTCCAAACAATCCGAGCGGCGCGATCTATCCGAAGGAAGTGCTCATCGAGCTCAATGCTCTCCTGAAGAAGCAGGATCATGTAATCCATGTGATCTCCGACGAACCGTATATCGACCTGGCATATGACGGAATGACGGTGCCTTCTTCCCTCGCCTGCTTTGATAACCTGATCGTATGCTTCTCCTGGAGTAAGTCTCTTTCTCTTCCGGGCGAGCGTATCGGTTATACATGCGTCAGCCCGAATCACAAAGACTTCGAGCTCCTCACTCAGGCATTAGTTCTTTGCAATCGTATCCTCGGTGCTGTTAACGCTCCTGCCCTTATGCAGCGTGTCGTTGCAAAAGCGCTGAATGCGAAGGTCGATGTTCCGAACTACGAAAGAAGAAGAAATCTGCTTTACAACATCATCACGGAAGCCGGTTTTACATGCACCAAACCGCAGGGCGCGCTGTATCTCTTTATGAAGACTCCGATCGAAGATACAAAATTCTGCGAAGTTTGTGCGAAATATAATGTTCTCGTCGTACCGGGCTCCGCTTTCAAGCGTGAAGGTTATGTACGACTTGCATTCTGTGTATCCGAGAAGACGATCCTCGGATCGAAAGATGCTTTTGAAGCGATTGCAAAAGAACTCGGATTAAAGGCCTGATCTTAAGCTCAGACTTTCTCGGTAACGATCACGAGCATGGTTCCGTCTATCATGTCGAGGCCATGCTCTTTTTCTGTCATATCAAACTCATTGCTGACAGTAAGGGAGCTTCCCGGAAGAAGATCACGATCACTCAAAGAATACTTCATCCCGAAGGTATCTACGGATATAGCACCGTTTCCGAGCGGGATCAGCGAGCAGGTATTTTCCGTCCGGGACAGATCGTCCGGTACGACAAAGCGGGTCTTCCCGGAAAGAGGAAACACCCAGGTATTGCCATCAGTAGTCACGATATCATATCCTTCTTCCTTCAAACGCATGGTAAGAAGCAGATTGGATATTACATGATCCAGCCGGCCGAGAAGCGAAGTTACGAAAAGGATCTTCTTATCCTTCGGAACACTGCGAAGGCAAAGCTCCGAATCCGTCATATCCTTCTCCACCGGGAAAACGCGGTTCGAAACCTTATTATTCTCAAGAAAAGCTCTTGTATCAGAGTGGATGGAATCCATATCTCCCCAGACCACATCCGGGACGATATTATATGGAAGCAGTGCATCCGCGCCACTGTCGGCACAGATGATCTTCTCCGAAGCAATAATGCGCGGAAGGATCCTCGAAAGGTCTTTATTCGGTCCCCCTGCGATTACGACATAGCACACGTGCGAAGCTCCTTTATAGCAGCAGCATGATCCTTATTCGAAAAGACGGCTGAACCGGCAACCAGATATCCGGCTCCGGCAGAAACGACGCGCGGCGCGGTTTCTTTGCAGATTCCCCCATCGACGGAAATAATGGTATCCGCCTTTGCATCATCGATCACTTTACGGACAGCTTTGATCCTGTCGATAGAACTCTCCATAAAGTGCTGTCCGCCAAATCCCGGACGGACCGTCATAACCAGAACCAGATCACATTTGGCGGCATATGGGAATACTTTCTCGATCGGTGTATCCGGATGGATCGAGATACCCGCTCTTTTGCCGAGTTTTCGGATCGCTTCGATCGCCTCGTCCGGATCCTCTACTGTTTCGACATGAAACGTAAGCATATCTGCGCCCGCATCCGCAAATGGTTTAAAGAAATCCATCGGATTGGTCACCATAAGATGAACATCAAACACCATATTCGTCGCTTTACGGATAGACTCGACGATCGGAACTCCAAATGTGAGATTCGGGACATAATGTCCGTCCATAACATCGATATGAAGAAATGAAGTTTCTTTTTCGACCTCTTTAATTTCTTCGTTTAGACGGCCGCAATCCGCAGCCAGTATGGATGGCGCGATCACCACATCATTCATGTTACTGACCTTCCTTCTTTTTTCCGTATTTCTTCGAATTCACTAATATTATATCCAAAAACTCACGATAACGCTCAAGTCTTCCATCAGAAATTCCGCATTCTCCAATAGCACAGCCCAGTTCACCGGTATGACGGCAATCCTGGAACCTGCATTTTCCCGCTATACGAAGGAGTTCAGGATATCCGCCGGCAAGATCCCCTTCTTCCAAGCCGATCCGATCGACATCAAGAGAGGAAAAACCGGGAGTATCGATCAGAAAACCTCCTTCAAACGGGAAAAGCTCCACATGACGTGTCGTATGCTTTCCTCTTTTGAGACGTTCGCTGATACTGCCGACTTCGATCTGATCCATTCCCGTCAGACGATGACAGAGTGTGGACTTACCAACACCGGACTGTCCTGCGATGCCCACCGTGTGACCGCTGAAGATCTCATGTATCTTATCGTCCGGAAGCATCTGATCGTGCGAAGACTCCACAACATGGAAACCGGCATCTGTGTATTCTTTTATAAGAGAATCTGCTTTCTGTCTGGAAAGATCGGTCTTGGTAAGCCAGATCAAGGGCTCGATATCCAGTTTCGGGCAAAGAATCAAAAGCTTATCCAGAAGCTTCAGATCCGGTTCGGGATCCGATGTGGAAACGGCTATGATCAGCACATCTATATTGGCTACACTCGGGCGTACCAGAAGATTCTTTCTTTCCCCGATAGAAACGATCACAAAAGGAATATCGGGATCCCCCGATGGTTCCACCTCACAGTAATCTCCCACGGTCGGGATCACTTTCTTATTTCGGAAAATGCCTCGTGGCTTAGCAAGAACAGATGCTCCTTCATCAAGAAGTATCGTGTACTCACCTCCGACACCTTTCATGATCCTTCCCTTTTTTCTGGAATCCTCCATAGATCAGCTTATATCTCCCATTACCATGCATGCAGTAACCATCAGATCAACCGCCAATGATCACATCCGGCTCCTGATCATCCGGCGGAGGCGGTACCGGAGTCGGCGTTGGCGGCGGTGTTGGGGTCGGCGTCGGTGTAGGCGCCGGAGTAGGTGTGACTGTCGGAACAGGCGTCGGTGTCGCAGTCGGCTCAAAGACAGCCGTCAGCGTGACCTCCTTATCCGGCATGATAAATGTATATGTCGATGAGTAGCTTATCGGAGTATTCGTCTCATCTACCCAGCAGACGAACTGATAACCGATACTCGGAACAGCAGAGATCGTAACTGCGGAGTTCGGTGCATAAACACCGTCACCACCGACAGAACCCTGACCGGATACAACAAGGTTCACATTAAAGCCGATCACTTCCGGAGTCGGCGTCGGTGTACCGCCACGGGCAACATCCTCGGCATTTCCGACATAGATACGGATCGCAGACTTTCTCTGTACTTTAGTTCCCGGAGCAGGATCCGTAAGCATAACGAACAGATCCTTCTCACTCAGGTTCTGCGCCTGAAGCTCAGGGCTCATTTCGACAGATGACAGTACAAGTTCAGCCTCATCGATAGTCTTTCTTGCTGTTTCCAGATCCATTTTGATAATATCCGGCACTTCGATCTCAGATGATTTTGCACTGAAGATGATCGTGATTTCAGAATTCGGTTTTACCGGTGTTCCTGCCGGAGGATCTGTACGAAGGATCAAACCCTCTTCAACATCATTGTTGATCTCAGGACGCGTTCGTACAACATAGCCGTCAACTTTCAGTTTCTCGCAGACCTTCCAGTACTCCTGGCCGGAATAGTCCTCAAGTGCAACATCCTTAGGCGCTTTACTTACAGTAAGAACAAGCACATTCACAGAGCTGTTATTCTTCATCTCCATGCCAGGCTGTATATTCTGCTTGATTACAACATCCTCAGCATAGTCTGATCTGACTTCATATTCGATCTTATAAGTAGTGAATCCGTGTTCCGTGAATGCCTGCTGAACCTCGGAGATCTTTTTCCCGACATAGTCCTGAACTACAAAAACACTCTGGGTTTCCTGCTTTACGGATTTTTTCAGAGTATCGGTAACAAGATAAGTAAGACCGATCAGAATACCTATAATCAGAACCACCACCACTGCTACGATGAGGTTATCCTTCCATCTTGATCTTCTTCTTGTCTTGATAGAACGCTCTATATCCTTCAGTTTTCCATAGTTCGGTTCCTGACGGATGACAGGAGAAACACCGGTGGCATCCAGCGGCTCCTTGGGAGTTTCCGCACTATTGGCATCAACTATTCCATAAGAACCATTAGGATCTACCATAAGAGCATCCAGCTCGGTAACCATTTCACGGATGGATTTATAACGGAGCTTCGGATCTTTCTGCATCGCTTTCTGGATGATCGCATCAAGTCCCTGAGGAATGCCGGGCACGAAGTTCGTCGCATACGGGACAGGCTCCTGAAGGTGTTTAACTGCGATCGCCACAGAGTTTTCTCCATCGAAAGGCACTCGGCCGGTCACCATCTCAAAAAGCGTAACACCAAGCGAGTAGATGTCAGAGCTCGGGCTTACGATACCGCCTCTGGCCTGTTCCGGAGAAAAATAGTGTACGGAACCTAGCGCTCCGCCGGAAGTAAGTGTGATCGTATGATTCGTGGAAGCATGCGCAATACCGAAGTCCGTCACCTTGGCAATACGGTCACGGGTAATAAGGATATTGTGCGGCTTAATGTCTCTGTGTACGATGCCATTCTGATGCGCTGTATCAAGTGCCATACCCACCTGGATAACGATCGGAACCGCGACCTTCCAGTCAAGATGACCGTTCTGAAGGATCATATCTTTGACAGTAATACCTTCGACGTACTCCTGTACCATATAGCGGATATTTCCTTCCTGACCGACACCGAATACATGAACGATATTGGCATGCGAAAGTGATGAAGCGGCTTTTGCTTCTGTGTCAAAACGCTTGATGAACTCGACATTGGTCGCGAATTCCTGCTTGAGGATCTTGATCGCCACATTCATGCCGGAGGATAGATCGGATGCCAGATACACATCCGCCATACCGCCGCTGCCGATCAGTTTTATGATCCTGTATCGTCCGCCTAAGATCATGCCCTCAGGGCTCATATTTGCACTCATGTTTTCTCCTTACCTTTACGGATCTCGCATTCCGCCAAGATCATCGATATGTTATCAGGAGCTCCGGCAGCTTCCGCCAGGTCCTTCAGCAGCTGCAGACAATAATTCAGATCCTTATGCTTCCGCAGCACCGCTCTAATAGTCTTATCTTCCACACAGCCATAAAGGCCGTCTGAACATAACAGTATAACATCTCCGTTGCTAATTTCAACCGAGAAGGTATCCGGCTTGACATATTCATTGACCCCCAGAGAACGCAGAAGCACATGTCTTTTCGGATGACTTCTGGCTTCTTCTTTCGTGATCATTCCCTTATCGACCATTCTCTGTACCAGCGTATGATCTGTCGTAAGTGTTCTCATTTTCTGGCCGTGAAGCAGATATACGCGGCAGTCCCCGATATGGGACAGATACAGCGTCTTATCGCGAAGGACAGCCACAGTCAGGGTCGTTCCCATGCCACGATAGCGGAAGCTTCCGAGAGAAGCCAGATATACCTTAACATTTGCTTTTTCCAGGGTAAATGCCAGCAATTTCTGGAGTTTTTGAGCATCATCCGCCTCAAAGAGATAATCATTGAGAGACTGGGTCACATACTCGACAGCGGTCTTGCTTGCCAGTTCGCCGGCCGCATGACCACCCATACCGTCTGCAATAACAAAGCATTCGTCTTTGCCGACGGAAAACACAGAGAGACAATCTTCATTGTTTGTGCGCACCAGACCTTTGTCGGATACACTCACTACTTTCATGTCAGTTTCTTCTCCTGCAGGCCTCTGCGTAACTGACCACAGGCGGCCATAATATCCGTTCCCATCTCGCGCCGGAGCGTCACAGTCATCCCGGCCTTCTCCAGAAGATCCTGGAATGCGCGAACGGATCCCGGCTTACTTCTGTGGAACGGACTGCCATCGAATTCGTTGGCAGCGATCAGATTGATATGGCAGTGGATCCCCTTGAGTACCCGGCACAGTTCCCTGGCACACTCGGGAGTATCGTTCACTCCATCGAAAAGTGAATACTCGAAAGTGATCCTTCGATTCGTATTCTTCTCGTACGTCCGGCAGGCCTCAAGCAGTTCCTTCAGGCTGTAGCGGTTCGCGATCGGCATGATGCTCTTTCGGAGTTCATCATTCGGTGCATGTAGAGAAACAGACAGATTCACCTGCATATCGATCAAAGAAAATTGTATCATTTGCGGTACAAGTCCGCAAGTTGACACCGTGATGTGTCTAGCGCCCAGATTCAGCCCTTTTTCGTCATTTGCGAGACGCAGGAAACCAATCAGTTCCTCATAGTTGTCAAAAGGTTCCCCGATGCCCATAACAACGACACTGTGGATCCTTTCTCCTGCAAAAGCACCGGCAAGCAGCACCTGTCCCAGCATTTCCCCTCTTGTCAGCGATCTTCCGAAGCCCGCATGTGCAGATGCACAGAAGCGGCAGCCCATCTTACAGCCCGCCTGGGAGGAAATACAGATCGAAAGACCTGTCTTATAGCGCATCAGTACTGTTTCGATACAGTGGCCGTCATAAAGGCGGAATACGAATTTCTGTGTTCCGTCGATCTCCGATACGAGATGCTTTTCAATACTCATGCTCTCCACGACAAAGTCTTCCCGCAGAGAATCCTTAATATTCGCGGGGACATTTGACATCTTATCGAGATCGATCACACCCTTGCTGCACCAGGAAAAGACCTGTGATGCTCTGAATTTCGGGTAGCCTTTCTCCTTCATATATTCTTCCCAGGAAGGAAGATCCAGGTCCAGGATAAATCTCTTCGGCATCAGTTTTTCCTCCTCATTTTCGCTATAAAGAATCCGTCCATTCCCTCTTCATCCGGAAGGATCGTCATCATTCCTTTGCCGCTTTCCATGGCAAGTCTCGGATTATTCTCGAGTTTTTCCGGCAGAAGATCCGTAAACGGCACACATTCAAAGTCCTCATGCCGGGAAAGGAATGCTTCTACCTGTTTCTCATTTTCATTCGGGTTTATCGTACATGTGCTGTAGATAAGAAATCCGCCTTTCTTTACACGCAGGCAGCTGTTCTCCAGTATGCATTCCTGCACCGGAAGAAGATCCTGCATCTTTTCATAAGACATGGATAGGCGGATGTCCGGTTTCCTGTGAAGGAGTCCGAGCCCGCTGCAGGGAACATCACAGAGTACGAGATCATATTCCCGCAGGAGCTTCTCCGTCTCCTCTTTCAGATATGTGCAGTCATAGTGCATCGTCGATATGATCGAAAGGCCGAGTCTTTCTGCCGTCTGATCCACCATCTTCAGCCGGACCTCATTGGCATCAAGCGCGTCGATATGGCCCTTATTCCCCATCGATTCAGCAAGATGGGCTGTTTTCCCTCCCGGTGCACTGCATGTATCCAGAACATCCCAGTTCTCTTTTGGATCAGCGATCCTTCCGACGAGCATAGCAGACAGGCTCTGTACAGAGAAGTGTCCCTGCCGATAGGAAGAAGATTCCGATATATCCATACTGTTTCCAGGGATATCCGCGGCCTCCGGAAGGACCGGATCCTTCTCCGCCCGTATCGAGTCTTCTTCGAGTTCTTTTATCAGAGCATCTATATCCTTGACCTTCAGCGGA
>DFFH01000163.1 GCA_002368805.1 Mageeibacillus sp. UBA3781
GATCAGGTTCTCCCTTTCACTTTGTGGAATCGTTTTTTCTTCACTGACAAACTGGTCGATCCGGCCGTCTTCAAATCTCATATTATTCTGTCCCTTCTGCGCGGTAATTACCGCATATTCCAGAACTGAAAATATCACAAGATCATTTGATTTTCAACAATCAGGAACCGGCCTAAACAGGCTCGAAAATCAGTCATTCCACCTTGGTCGCAACATGCGCCAGGTCTTTCTTTGCGACGAGTTTATCGCCTTCAAAAGTCAGCTCGACAACATATGGCATCCACCCGACGATCCTTAGAAAATCTGACAGACCGAACGACTTGTCGTAGTAATTCAGCATCGTCGACAGCGCTGTCCCATGAGTGCCTATGACCACTGTCTCTCCGGCGTATTTCGCGAGCACTTCCTTAAGCGCTTCTATGTTTCTTGCCTGTACGGATGCAAGGCATTCACCGCCTTCTTCCGCGCACGAGAAATCAGCCCACCTTTTCGCAAGCCAGGTATCATCCCACGTGCCGGCTTTTCTTTCTCGAAAACGTTCATCCGTCTCTATCTTCATTCCAAAGTAATCAGCCGCTGTCTGAATGGTATCAATGCTTCGTTTATATGGGCTGCTTAAAAAGCGGTCGATGTGGATATTTTTCAATGTCTCAACAACGACTTCCCTGCTCTTCAAGCCTGCCTCAGTAAGAGGCCTTATTCTGTCGTCTTCGCCGTATTTAGCTTTAGCATGGCGCACGAAAATAATAGTTGTAACCATCACCATTTTCCCTCAGCAATCGGACGGAAAATGCGTGTATACAATAACATTGCTTACTCTCCGATATTGGCCATCAACAAAAGCAATTAGATATATGGCAAAGTCGCCGTCTTCTCCATCAATCCATTGCGAATGAGTTTCAAGCATTAATTCGCCATTTGCATTGCGTTCAAGTATGACATGCCCGTTGCGGATAACACGCCAGGTAATATCTTTGAAAGCATCCGATTCATCACGCGTGATTGTATAATCATCTTCCAATGTCAGGTGAAAGTTCTCTTCAAGAGGCACTTCAGGATAATTTGTGGGGTAGCCTTTACCCTGGAGTTCCATCCGCTCCCAATCCTCATTATTTATTTCAACATTATGAGAATGTGGCTGTACAATCCCTGGATGTTGTGCTAAATAGATCATGTCCGAAATCCATGGAAGAACCAAAATGATCATAAGCAATACTTCCAGTGCAGAAATTGTCATGCCAACAGAACCTACAACGATGTCTTTCTTCTCTGCCTGCTTTGTTTTAGCAATACCAATAATCGAAAAAACAAGTCCGATCACAGGAGAAGCAAATGTCAAAACAAAAAACAGGATGAAGAAAGGACTGGGGTAATCAATAACCAGATTCGAACAAAAGAAAAAGAATATCAGCGCAAGGATCGAAGCTTCCAATCCTAAATAACAAGAGCGGATGAAGTTCTTTTCGTTATTATCCATAAAGCATTCTCCCCAACCAGCTCTGAACCATCACAAGGATCAGGCTCAAAGCAAAACCAATTATCCACGAAGTTATTATACCAAGTATTGAAAAGAGTGTTTACTTCCTGCACCTGAAGAAGATGAAGTCAGGTTGATGGATGACGCCGCCGAACTTATCAGGATGCTTCTTTAAGATCTCATCCGGAACAGTGGATTCCTGACATTCTTCGATAATAAATCCTGCGCCTGCGATGCAGTTGATCAGCGTGGAGAACTTTCTGTGATAGACCTCGTAATCTTCCACGACCCACTTGAAATGACGAACGCCTTCGATGCCATAGTTATGAAGGTTTGCGTAAAGTCTTACCTTATCTTCGGTCCTTGTATATCTGTCGTATACGCCGTCGTATGCTGTCGCGATCGGATGGGACATCGAGAAGACAAGATATCCGCCGTCGTTAATGAGCGCATAAATATCCTTCATGAGCTTGCCGAAGTCCTCCGAATAATCGAAAGCAAGAGAGCTCGTGATGATGTCGAACTTCTCATCTAACTGCGCGATGTCTTCAAAGGCCATGCGCTTATAAGTGATGTTGTCTGCCGAGTTGTTTTCCTGTGCAAATCCGAGCATCTTCTCAGAGATGTCCGTGCCGAGGACAGATAGCGCACCTGACTTGGAATACTGGAGCGCGTGCTGGCCCATGCCGCAGCCGATATCAAGGACTTTCTTACCCTTCATGTCGGGAAGCATCGCTGTTATGATCGGAGTCTCGATCACTTCGTTGAAGTTGATCTCATCACTTCTTGAGTTTCTGAAGTTGTCGAAAAAAGCGTCGTTGTCGTAGATGTTCTGTTGTGCCATATTATCCCCCTTTGGCTTTCAGATTTTTATATTCTTTTAAAGTTCTAACCTCATAAATACATCGGCATAGACGTTATCGTTGAACCGCTCCGTGTTCTTGAATCCGCACTTTTCATAGAGCCTTAATGCCTCTTTGTACTGAGACATTGAGTCAAGAACCATGCTCTTAAATCCGCGTGCTTTAGCTTCGTCGATTGCTGCCCTGATAAGGCGGCTTCCCAGATGTTGTCCCCTGTATGCCTTATCAAGATATAAGGCTTTGAGTTCAACAGTATACGCGTCGATCTTTTTTAATGCAACAGTTCCGATGACTTTTTCTTCATCGGTCATGCAAAAGAACGCTTC
>DFFH01000027.1 GCA_002368805.1 Mageeibacillus sp. UBA3781
AACGAATGACCCACATTTCATAATACCCTCCAATATACCCTCTTCGGGCCGCCTAATCCGGGCGGCCCTTCTTTTTGCCTTTTGAATTTTCTTCCTTTTGTTCTTTGGTCTTTTGGTTTTTCTTCTTTTTGTTTTTTCCTTTTTGGCTTTTTTGTGGAGCTCGCCCGCCATTCGCGAAAAGCACTCGCGTCCGCTTTTCCAGCAGATTTCCAAAAACGATGCCGCAAGTGGAAATCTTCTGGAAAAACAAGGCAGAAACTGCGAAGACGGGTGCTTTTTCCAAAGGATTTCCAAATTCGATGCCGCAAGTGGAAATCTTCTGGAAAAACAAGGCAGAAACTGCGAAGACGGGTGCTTTTTCCAAAGGATTTCCAAAAACGATGCCGTAAGTGGAAATTATCTGGAAAAACAAGGCAGAAACTGCGAAGACGGGTGCTTTTTCCAAAGGATTTCCAAATAACATATCGGATTTGGAAAAATATTGGAAATCCGGCGTCAGAAGTGCTTTTGCAACGGGAGAGGTTTGGGTGTACTCTATAATTGGTAAGCAAAGAGGCGTTTGTAGCATCACGACATATGTGATGCAGTTGGGGAATCGGCTGAAATCGGGCAAGTTCGCGATTTCATTCGGAAGGAAAGATGGATTATGAGAAGGTACCAAACGGTTCTTGGACTTTTGCTCTTGCGAGGACGCTGCTCATGAGTAAAAAGATTATAGCTGTTTCAGTAGGAATATTGTTCGTGATACTAACTGCTGTTTTCTATTTCGTGGGAGATCGCAATACTTCAGTCGATCCGGATACTGAATTTGCGGATCTTCGGGCCACTGATGAAGCGGACCTGTTCACTATCGAACAGATGGAAGACGGCTCTCTTCAAGTGGAAAGGGAAAACGGACCGTTTAGCTTTGTCCGCTATGATGAAGCGGCGGATGAGATCTGTTTTATGGATACACGCCTGGTGGATCTTGCCAGTAGCGAGATCTCGAAAAACGGGGTTCGTTTATCTGCTGAGGAGATGGGCGATCTTCTGGCCTCATCCGCACGCGGGGAGTGCAAGCTGACCGGAGCACGGACATCGGTTACTGAAGAGAGAATCAAGTATACCAGATTTGAGATCCATGGAGAGTATGAAGGGCAGTTTACTCTATACGCGAACCATGGCAAACATGTCTGCAGGGTTCCGGCTTCTCTGACGAATAAACATTCTCTGGACAAAAGTATAACGTTCGATATCGAGTTGTTTTTAAAGGCTGTTCTTTGCGCTGCCGTCGCGTGCCTGATCCTGGTGGTCCTTCTTATCGTGATTTCGATCGTCCGAACGAAAAAGTGACTAACAATAAAGGAGAAGAACGATGAAAAAAAGGTGGTGCATCTTGTTGTTGTCTTTTTTGTTTTGGGTAATTTTGTTTATCTGTATAGCTAAACATTTTGGTTATCTTGGACAGCCCGAGTATAAAAAGGTAAGCATTCATCTGCTTAAAGATGTAGATGTCTTCTCAGTAAGCGTGTCACCAAGTGAGTTCCGTGTCAAAGGCTTCGATAAAGGAGAACCAATCCTTTTCTGGTCGATAGAAGACGATAGAGTATTAGTCTCGCTAAACAGCTCTTACGTTGATATAGAGAAGTCAGTAATAGAACTGTCGGAGAAATCCGGAACAAAACTGTTGTCTTACAGCGAAAAAGTTTCTTTGTTGCGAGCATTGGCTCGAAATGAAGAAATCGAATTTCATTTTGTTCCCGGTTGTTATAATCCAGTACCGGATGGTATTGAACCTCTGTATGACTATATAGATATTAGTGGCCAATATGTGGGACGAATTGTTCTAACTACAGAATACCCAAGTGTGAACAAAGAGGATACTGACGTTGATAATATTCTGAAAAAAGAAAAACAAAATAAGAAGAATTCAACCATTCGTACTATTATTGTGGTGCTTGTAGTCGCAGCAGTTTTGGTGGGGGTGGAGTCAATTTTCCTTTTTGGGAAAAAGACGAAAGCATCTAGTTGAGTGGAAATTATCTGGAAAAACAAGGCAGAAACTGCGAAGACGGGTGCTTTTTCCAAAGGATTTCCAAATAACATAGCGGATTTGGAAAAATATTGGAAATCTGGCGCCAGAGGAGCTGTTTCGAAAGTTTTTCCAGCAGATTTCCAAAAAAGACACTAAAAGTGGAAAATATTTGGAAATCCGACGCCAGAAGTGCTGATTTGAAGGATTTTTCCAAAGGATTTCCAAAACCAGGGCGGAAAGTGGAAATATTCTGGAAACCGCGAAAGCCGCGCCTGGCCATTGTTCGCGTATTCGAAAACCGCGCATGATTTTTGTCACTATCTTTCTTTGAAAACGCAGATTTAATGTTACAATAGATGCAAGAGATAGTTTGGAGTGATTTTTTTGATCCTTCTTGAGAAGAAATGGCGGCTGCCGGAGACCCCGGATATCGGCGATATGGCGGGTGCAGATGAGTCTGCGCCTTCTTTGCTTGTTCGCCTTTTGGAAAGCCGCGGGATCGATCCCGAGTCCTTTTTTTCGGGAAAAGCACTGGAATGGCACGATCCTTTCCTGATGAACGACATGCAGCCGGCCGTCGAGCGCATCTCCCGGGCGGTGGGAAATAACGAGAAGATCCTGATCTGCGGCGACTACGACGCGGACGGCGTGACCGCGACTTCGGTCCTTATGATCTTCTTCCGGAAGATCGGCGCGGACGTGGACTACGTGATCCCGAACCGCCTAAGCGAGGGTTACGGAATTTCCGACGGCCTGCTGGACCGCATTCGCGAGAAAATGGCCGACCTGCTGGTCACCGTGGACTGCGGCGTCGCGAACGCCGAGGCCGTCGAGCAGCTGATCGCCGAGGGCATGGACGTCATCGTGACGGACCACCATGAGGTGAAAGACGAGCTGCCGCCGGCGCTTGCGGTCATCGACTGCAAACGGCCGGACAATACATATCCTTTCGTACATCTTTGTGGCGCCGGCGTGGCACTGAAACTCGTTGCCGCGCTGAGCCCGAACTTCCCGGAGAAGGTGGCAAAAGACGAGTGGAGAAATTACCTCGACATCGTTACCATCGGCACGATCGCGGACGTGGTGAGCCTGACGGGCGAGAACCGGACGATCGTGAAGGAGGGGCTTCTGGCTCTTAGCACGACGAAGCGGCCGGGCCTTCGGGCGCTGCTCCTTCAGGTGAAGCAGGGAGGAAACGGCGCGAAGCCGGCTTCTTCTGCAAAAGCACTTGCCCCGGGCGCTTCCGGATCCGGGCGTACTACCGGAGCGTCTTCCGGCGCGGGATATGGCCAGGCCCCGGGAGCCGGAAGAGGATCTTTTGATGCCCCGGATATGAATACACCGATCCCGATAAGCACAGGCGACATTTCTTTCCAGATCTCTCCGAAGATCAATGCCTGCGGCCGCCTGGGCGAAGCGGACCGCGCGCTCGAGCTCCTGCTGACGGAGGATCCGGCGCGGGCGGGCATGCTCGCAGAAGAGCTGATCGAGGAGAACGCCAAACGCCAGGAGCTCGAACAGGATCTGGTGGACCAGGCGGTCGCTCAAATCGAGTCGGACCCCGAGCTGATCGCGAACATGAAGAACTACTCGATGCCGATCATCGTCGTCGGGGAGAACTGGCACCTCGGCATCCTCGGCATCGTGGCAAACCGCCTCGTGAACCGCTACCAGAGAACGGCGATCGTGTTCGCCGAAGAGGACGGGATCTTAAAGGGCAGCTGCCGCACCGCCGGTGACTTCCCGATCCTGGAATGCCTGAAATACTGCGGTGTAACAGTGTTACAGTATGGCGGCCACAAGCGCGCGGCCGGCGTTTCCGTCGAGAAGAAGAACTATGAAGAATTCAAGGCGAAGGTAAGTGCTTTTGCCGAGGAAAGAAATACCGAGAACGACATCCTGTTCACCGATGTGGACATGGTCATCTCGCACCACGATCTGTCTCTGGATACGGCAAAAGAACTCGCCGGGCTGGAGCCTTTTGGCGAGGGCAACAGAGAACCCGTGTTCCTGCTTAAGGACATGAAAGTCCTGCAGCCGAAGGCCGTCGGCGCCGGGAACCGCCATCTGAAGATGTTCCTCAGCTGCAAAGATGAAGACGGGACCATCCGGAATTTCGATGCGATTGCATTTGGCGCGGGCGAGTGGGCGGATATGTTCGCCGAGGGCAGCAATGTCGATGTTCTCGCCGAGATGGGCGTGAACGTCTGGAATAACAGGGAAAGCCTGTCGATGCGCGTCGTGGACATGCATTTTGCGGGGATCGGGCGGATCCTCTGGGACAAGCCGCAGGTGCTCGAGAACCTTTATAGAAACGGCCTGCCGCTGAAGCAGATCGCGATGATTGGCAAGTGCAAGGAAGAGGAGCTGCGGCCGACCGGCGAGGAAATGGGCATCCTGTATAGGTATTTCCAGCAGAGCGCGGCGGGTTCAGCAACAGCAACCGGCGGGGCAGGAAATGCAGGCGCAGCAACAGCGGCCGGCGGGGCAGGGAATGCGGCCGCAGGAAACGGCTCCGGTGCTGCAGGAAATGGTGTGAGCGCGGCCGCAGGTACCGCGGCGCCCGCGAAGCCCGAGACGAATATCGTCGATCTGAACCTCCTTGCGCGGCTTCTGACCGGCAAGTTCAGAAAGCCCCTGCACGCGTTCAAAATCTCTAGAGCGCTCGACATTTTCAGCGAGGCGGGGCTCATCGAACTGATGCGCATAAATGACGAAAGAGTATGTTTTACCTTGTTATCTGTCCAAGAAAGGGTTAAACTCGAAAATACAAAGACGTTCCAAGTGCTTTTCGCGAATACGGCAAAAGCACCTGAAGCGGACTGATGCGGGCGGGCGCTGACGATAAGCGCGAAAACCGCAGAATAGAGCGGGCCGCGCGCCCGGATCGAGGGGAATGGCCGGTAAGGCCGGGGATATGAAGAAATGAGTGGCGAGAACAAGAAAACTGAAGAGCTTGCGCCGGACATCCAGGCGATGTTCGACGATCTGCACGATGACACCATGCCGGAGGACGTGAGCGAAGAGATCCTCGACATGCTCGAAGAAGTCATCACGCGCTACAAGTCCTATTCGGAGAAAGACGAGACGGACAGGATCCGCCGCGCCTTCGTTTTCGCGTATAAAGCCCATAGCTCCCAGAAGAGAAAATCCGGCGAACCGTATATCATCCACCCGATCGCAACGGCGCAGATCCTGACGGAACTCGAAGTCGATGCGGACACGCTGGTGGCTGCTTTTCTGCATGACACTGTCGAAGACACGCCGGTCACGCAGGAACTGATCACAGAGATCTTCGGCGAAGATGTCGCGCTTCTCGTCGATGGCGTCACCAAACTCGGCCGGATCCCGTATTCGTCGAAGGAAGAGCAGCAGGCGGAGAACATGCGCAAGATGTTCCTCGCGATGGCAAAGGACATCCGCGTCATCCTCATCAAACTCGCCGACCGACTCCACAATATGCGCACCATGAAGCATCAGAGCCCCGAGAGGCAGCGCGCGATCGCGAAAGAAACGCTTGACATCTACGCGCCGCTCGCCCACCGTCTCGGTATCTATAAGATCAAGTGGGAGCTCGAGGACCTCTGCCTCCGATACACCGATCCGGACGCGTACTACGAGCTCGTCGGCGCGATCTCCCAGAAGAGATCCGAGCGCGAGAAATTCCTCGAAAATGTCGTCGGCGAGTTGTCCGAAAGAATCACACAGATGGGCATTCATGCCGAGATCGAAGGCCGCCCGAAGCATTTCTACAGCATTTACAACAAGATGAAGAACCAGGACAAGCACCTGGATCAGATCTACGATATTTTCGCATGCCGCATCATCGTCGATACGGTGTCCGACTGCTACGCGGTCTTAGGACTCGTCCACGAGATGTACTACCCGATGCCGGGGCGCTTTAAGGACTATATCGCGATGCCGAAGCCGAACATGTACCAGTCACTGCACACGACGGTCATCGGCAAGGAGGGCATCCCGTTCGAGGTCCAGATCAGGACCCTCGCGATGCACCGGACCGCCGAGTACGGTATCGCCGCGCACTGGAAGTATAAGGAGAGCGGCAATTCCAATGTCAAAGCGAAAAGCACTTCCTTCGATAACAAGCTTTCGTGGCTGCGCCAGATCCTGGACTGGCAGGGCGAGTCAAAGGATGCCGGCGAGTACCTCGACTCCCTGAAGACCGGCCTCGTTGCCGAGGAAGTTTTCGTTTTCACGCCGAAGGGCGACGTCATCTCTCTGCCGCTGCACTCGTGCCCGATCGACTTCGCGTACTCGATCCACAGCGGCATCGGTAACCGTATGTACGGCGCGAAGGTCAACGGCCGTCTCGTGCCGCTGTCGTATGAGCTTCAGAACGGCGATATCGTCGATATCCTGACGTCCGAGCAGATCAAGGGACCTTCGCGTGACTGGCTGAAAATGGTCAAGACTTCCGCCGCGAAGTCGAAGATCAACGCTTGGTTTAAGAAGGAATCCCGCGACGATAACATCCTTCTCGGTAAGGAGTCTGTCGAGCGCGAGATGAAGAAGCTCGGCTTTGCTCCGCATCAGCTTCTGCAGAAGCCTTTCGTGGAGACGATCCTTCGAAAGACGGCACAAAATACACTCGACGACCTTTATGCGGCGATCGGCTACGGCGTGATCACTGCGCAGAAGGTGGTCGGACGTCTTCGTGATGAATATATAAAAGCACTTCCGGAGGACGAGCGGTTCGAGCTCGGCTATCGTGTAACCGGTAACGGTCAGGTGGTTTATCAGCCGATCGCGAAGGAGATCCTCGATGAGAAGAGCCTGACTTCCGGCCCGACCCTGTCTGCAAGTTCGCAGGAACAGCAGCACACATCCGGCAAGAAGGCTTCGGCGCGGGCACATCAGGATACCGGTGTCGTCGTGACCGGCATCGACAACTGCCTCGTGCATCTTTCCCGCTGCTGCAACCCGGTCCCGGGCGATGAGATCATCGGTTACATCACGCGCGGAAACGGCGTCGGTGTGCATAGAAAAGACTGCAGCAATATCCGAAATATCATGCGTAATGCGACGGCTTCCGCGCGTGCGGCGGAGCGTGCGTCGCGTCTGATCGAAGTGTACTGGGCGAACCAGGAGCACACGAAGGCGATCTATCCGGTGGAGTTTACCGTCATCGCGCACGACCGCCGTCATCTGCTGGCGGATATCAGTAATGCTATCGCCGAGGAGCGCATCCCGATCACATCGGCTTCCATGTCCGCGATGAAGGACATCACTGCCCGCTTCACCATGACGATCGAGGTCAAGGATCAGGAACAGCTTGACCGCGTCTTCGGCCGCATCAAGGCGATCCGCGACGTCATCGAGGTAAGAAAAGGCAACTGATTTACCAGTGCTTTTCGAAAAGAATGAGTTTTCGAGACAAAGAGCGAAAAACACATACATCGCTTCGCGAAAAGCACTTCCCGACACACTAGGTTCTCATGATATGTCTGAATTCGCGAAAAGCACTTTCAGACATACTTGGTTCTCATGTTATATGTCTATATTCGCGAAAAGCACTTTCAGACATACTCTGATTTCCCTGTTGTATGTCGGATTTTGAAAAACTCAATTTCCGACATACAAAATGCCCCAGTTATTATGTCTAAAAATCGATTCCTTGCATATAGACATAAAAAACACTCCTGAAAATACGTCGGAATTTCAAAAATGAAAAAACAGACATAAAAACAGAATGAAAAAATATGTCTAAATTTCAAAAATCGAAAAAACGACATAAAACATCGCAGAGAAGATATGTCTGAAGTTGCTGTTTGAAAAAATAGACATAAAGTATGCGCTCTCAAGACAAAGTGCGAAAACTCATCCTTTACTTAACCAGCTCTGAGGCGCGGATGAAAAGGGTGCAAAATTCTTTGATTTGTAGCATAATTGAATGGAAAGAATTCTTTTGGGGGATGGGAGAATGGGTATGTATCCGAACGATCCGAATCAGATGAATGATCCAATGAACAATCTAAATAGCGGGAATAATCCGAAACAGAGCTGGTTTGAAGAGTTCCCTGATCCAAATGCTCAGAACCAGGCGCCGGGTTACCCGCAGACGCCACAGCAATATGCAGAGCAGGCACCGTATTATCCACAGGCGCCGCAGCAGTATGCAAACCAGGCGCCGGGCTATCCACAGGCGCCGCAACAATATGCAGAGCAGGCACCGTATTATCCACAGGCGCCGCAGCAGTATGCAAACCAGGCACCGTATTATCCACAGGCACCACAGCAATATGCAGAGCAGGCACCGGGTTATCCGCAGGCGCCTCAACAATATGCAGAACAGGCGCCAGGCTATCCACAGGCGCCACAGCAATATGCAGAGCAGGCGCCGTATTATCCACAGGCGCCACAGCAATATGCAGAACAGGTGCCGGGTTATCCGCAGGCGCCTGTATATCCTCAATTCCAGCAAGCCCCGGTGAACGCAGGTGTCCCTGAGATCCAGGACTTTGCGAGCTTTCAGCAGGAAATAGATGCCCAGGGCATCCAACCGGTCCAGCCTGCTTATGGATATCCCGCACAGAATACGAATTACCAGCAGCCGCAGGCCCCGCAGTACGACGCTTCGCAGCCGCAGGCCCCACAGTATGACGCTTCGCAGTATGACGCTTCGCAGTCATGGCAGCAGGAGGATGATGACGAAGACTTTTGCGAGGAAGAAGAGGAAGGGAAGAAAAAGGGTAAAAAGAAACTCTTCTACATCCTGTTCCCGACGATCCTTGCCGTGATCGCGGCATTGATGGCGGTTTTCCTGTTTGTGATCATGCCGAAACTGAACGATGATTCGGACGAGAAGATGACGCGCCGCAACAGAGATGATGACTATGAAACTTCTGATCCGGATGAAACCGACGATACAGAAGACACCGATGATACCGAAGAGACCGATGACACAGATGAAACGGAGGATCCTTCGCAGACCACGGATGCCACATCGTCTGATCCGTCAGACACGGATCCGAGCGTTACCAGAAATACCAGTATTAACGGGGTCACCTCCAGCTCCCAGATCACTCCTGAACAGATGACAGAACTGCAGGACCTCTCGAAGAGTCATCTGGAAGCGGACGTAAATAGTCAGTCGAAGGTTGAGATGTATTCATCCCAGTTCCTTGGCACGCTCATTGTGTCGAAGACAATGCCGGAGGGCGATATCCGGAGCTGTGTTTATCTTTTCTATCAGGTGATCGTTAAGGATAAGGCGACGGGTGAATATGTCGAGTACTTCTGGTATGACGGAGTTTTCGGAGTCAATGATGATGGTTCGATGGACCTTGAGGGCGGTGCCTGGGTCAATGAAGAGTTCACTCACGGCGGATGGACCGTCCGTGGCTGTTCCACGCTCGACTCGGCCAGATCTGTTGCTGAAAAAGCACTCCAGTCCGGTGGTTATGCAAAGTCGGATGAGCATATTGACGCTCATCTGATTCAGCCGTTACCTGAGAATCCCGCTCCGGCGGATCGCGCGGGTTTTATCTTCCCGACGATCGACACCGAAGAGATCCCGGACGATAAGATCGCAGCGCTTACGACGGACGAGATCCGCGTCGCGATCAACGACATCTGCGCGCTTCACGGCGTCAAGTTCAGCAAGCCCGAGAATCAGACGAAGTACAAGCAGTATCCCTGGTATAAGGAGACGATTTCGATGGATGAATTTAATGGAAATCCCGGAAAGTTCATCACGAATCCGATCGAGAAGAAGAACTTCGACAAGCTTGTAAAAGAGAGACAGAAGCGCGGCGGCAACGGCGCCTGATCGAAAAGCACTAATCCCCCTCTTTTATGATCGAAAAGCACTGATCCCCGCTTTTATGCTCGAAAAGCACTGATCCCGCCTTCTGTTCGCGAAATGCTCAACTGAAAGTGCTTTTCGGTGAGCATAGAGGTGAGTGCTTACTCGACGTCTTTGTAGCGCTCGATCGCCAGGATCAGATCCATCAGATCCTTCTGTTCGTCCTGGGTTTTGCTGCACATGATATCGTAGCACTGAAGCGCGATGTCATCAGTGCGGATGGGTTCTTTTTCCACTTTTTCGAGTAATTGCGACATAGGGATCTTCAGAGCTTCGCAGACTCTCTCGAGCGACTCGAGGGTCGGGTTTTTCTCGCCACGTTCGAGCTGACCGATATATGTAGGATGACGGTCGCAAAGGCGCGCCAGAGCCTCCTGGCTCAGACCGCGGCGAATGCGGTAAGTACGTATTCTCTGACCTACTATCGACGACAATTCACTCATGACAAACACCTTTCATCTGTGATTTTACAAAGAGAGTTCGTCATTTACCACAGACTAAAGGCGGTCATAATTCTGTTTCCGAATACTATAAATCTGATTTCCGACATTTTTTCCTAATCACCGATCACAGCGCAAAAATCGAGGCGCAAAGCTGATTGGACAGCTTGCGCCTTAAGGTTGTTTTATGGGTTTGTTTCTGCGCCTTTCAGCTTGCTTTTTAAAGGATGAAAGACAGGGCCTTCTGATTTGGATCCTTAGACTTCAGATCCTCATTCTTCAGGACCTTGTGCTTTAGATTTAAAATCTTTAGATCTCCAGCACGTTGATCATGATCAGCGGGCGGCGCTTCGTGCTCTCGTAGAGCATGCTTTTCAGGGCGTCGCGGATCTGGTGGGACTCTGCCGCATCGCGGATCGACTTCGTGGATTTGGACGACTCGAGGCGGTGCAGATAGTTGTACAGTTTCTGCGAGCATTCATGCTGGATCGGGCCCGCTTCGCTCTCGAAGAGAAAGCCGACGGACTGCATGGACGGCGGGCAGAGAAGCTTGCCGGAGACCTTGGAAAGTACGATCGAAACGGATACGACACCGTCATCTGCGAGGATGCGGCGGTCGCGGAAAACGCGGTTGTCAATGTCACCTGCGCCGGCGCCATCGATGAGAACAGGCGCGGCCGGCACGAAGCCGGAGATCTTCGCAGAATCCTGCGAAACCTCGAGCACATCGCCGTTATTCAGGATAAAAGTCCGGGACTCAGGAGTGCCCAGACGCTGTGCGAGCGCTGCGTGACGGAAAAGCATTCTGTATTCACCATGGCACGGCACGAAGAACTTCGGCTTGACCAGCGTATGAATCAGAGTGAGCTCATCACGGTAGGCATGGCCGGATACGTGCACGTCTGCGAGTGACTCGTAGATGACGTGCGCACCGCGGCGGAACAGCTCGTTGATGACTCGGTAGATCGGCTTCTCGTTGCCCGGGATCGGGTGCGCGGAGAGGATGACCGTATCGCCTTCGTGGATATCGACGACGCGGTGCGATGCAAATGCCATACGCGACAGCGCGGACATCGGCTCGGCCTGTGATCCTGTTGTGAGGATCACGACCTCCTCGGGCTCATATTTATTGATGTCATTAATATCGATCAGGGTGCTGGGATTCATGGTGATGTAGCCCAGGGAATTGGCGACGGAGAAGGTGTTCAGCATCGATCTTCCGATGAGCGCGACCTTTCTGCCGTACATCTCCGCGGCGGTGAAGATCTGCTGCATACGGTGTACGTGCGAAGAGAATGTCGCGATGATGATGCGGCCTGTGGTGTTCTGGAAGATCCGCTGGAACGACTCGCCCACGTGCTTTTCAGACGGGGAGGAGCCCGGGATCTCGACGTTCGTGCTCTCGGCGAGCATCAGCAGGACACCCTGGCGGCCGTACTCGGCAAAGCGTCCGAGGTCGATCGGATCGCCGTTGATCGGTGTGAAGTCGATCTTAAAGTCACCCGTATGGATGACGTTTCCGATCGGTGTTCTGATCGCGAATGCAAATGCGTCCGCGATACTGTGGTTGACGCGGATGAACTCGACCGCGAAGGAAGAACCGGCCTTGATCGTGTCTCCCGCGGCGCAGTAAACGAGCTCGATGCCTCTGGTGCCGACGCCCGCTTCCATGAGCTTGTGGCGCGCCAGCTCGATCGTGAGCTTACCGCCGTAGAGCGGGCACTTGAGCTCGCGCATCAGGTAGGGGAGGGAACCGATGTGGTCCTCGTGTCCGTGCGTCAGGAAGATGCCGCGCACTTTATCCTTGTTCTGAAGTACGTAAGTATAGTCCTGGATGACGGAATCGACGCCGAGCATGCTCTCTTCCGGGAACGCGACGCCGACATCGACGATGATGATGTCGTTTCCGTACTCGAAAAGCGTCATGTTCTTGCCGATCTCCTGCATGCCGCCCAGCGGAATGACCTTCAGCTTATGCTTTTCTTTCTTGCTCGCAAACGCCTTTTCCGCGTCTTTTACGGTCTTTAAGAAGGTGTCGTTGATCTGCGAAAGCACGTCGTCCGGTACCGATGCAAAAGCTCCTTTCTTTTCGAGAGCGGATCCGCTGTTTTTGATGTCTTTCGCTTCCTCTGCAAAAGCACTTTTCTTCGCGCCTTTGGTGCTGCCCGAAAGGGTGCTCTTCTTTGAAGGCTTGGACATCGCTGCTTTGGCGGGTGCTTTTGGAGCGGAATTAGAAGAAGACTTCTTCTTCGAGTTCCCGGACATGTTGCGGGGAGCCGCGCCTGTGAGCTTACGGGAAGCTGCGCCATCTTTCTTGCGGGCGCCCTCGGTGCCTCTGGAAGCGGACTTCCCGGATGAACTGCGGGAAGAGCGCCTGGAACTGCCGGACTTGCCGGTGCTGCCGGAATTTCCGGAATTGCTGGAATTGTCTGACGTCTTCAGGGACGCAGACGGAAGCCGGACGGCGTTACCATATTTCGCGCCATCCGAAGTGTCCGGAACGGACATGTTTCGGTTTTGAGTTTTTACCATTTATACCTCTTGTTCTGTTTTCGGAAACGCTGTAACAGCAGTAGTTTCACGGAAACTGTATTGTATTTTTGCACGTTCGAAAAGGAACGTAATAGTCATAAGTTTTAAAGCGCGATCATTTGCTCCGCGCTGCCTGCGCGATCAGGACCGCGCCGTCCGTCAGTTGACGATATAGACCTTGTAGCCGGTCTTCGACTTCATGTGCTCACCATTCTCGGCAAAGATGTCGATGTGGTGGCCATTGACGCCGGAACCTCGGTCTTCGACGACGTAGTAACCGTCACCACCGAGAGGATCGTTCTCGATGTAGATCTTCGTGCCGGCAGGGAGGATGCCCCAGTCAGCAGCGACTGTGCGGCCCTCGACGCAGGTGGTGCGGGTCGCAGTCTGACGGTTGTCGGTGCCCGGGCCTGCCCAGTCCGGTCCGTAGAATGTGATCTTGAAGTCAGATCCGATGAGGGTCATTCCTTCTTTATTTCCACCGTTGCCGGAAGGCTTCGGTGTAGGCGTGGCCTTCGGCTTCGGAGTCGGAGTCGCACTGGAACTCTTCGGCTTCGGAGTAGGCGTCGCCTTCGGCATCGGGGTAGGTGCTTTTGTAGGCTTAGGAGTCGGTGTGACCGGCTTATAAGCGGTACAGAGAGAACACTTGACGTAAGTGCCCTTAATGGTCTTGAACCATTCGTTGCTGGTCTTTGCGACGACCTCGATCGGATCGCCGAGCTTCAGGGTCTTCGTGATCTCGAACTCTGTGCCCGGACCCTTACGGACATTGACTTCACCGGTCGCATAGACGGTGTCGCTGTAAGGCTTCTCGGTCCACTGCGGCTTCGGTGTCGGTGTCGGCATCGGAGTTGCGGTCGGAGTCGGCATATGAGTCGGCTTCGGAGTAGGAGTCGGTGTAGCAGGCTCCGTCGGCTCGGAAGGCACGGTGCTTTCGCCGGTCGGATCTGAGGTTTCTGCGGACGGATCCTGGGACTCCGTCATATCCGGGATCGTGGTCGTAGTATCCGGAACAGTCTCAGCGGAAGTCTCGGGCATCGTGGTCTCGGAAGATTCCGGAAGAGTAGTTTCGGCGGCGGTCGTCTCGTCGGGTTCACTTACCGCACCGCCGGCCTGATTCTCGGAATAGGAGTAATAATCCGGGGTAACCATATCGTAGTTTTCGCCCTCGGTGCCCGCATTTTCCGTCAGGAAAGAATCAGCGCCGACGACGCAGGAGAAAGCGAGAAGAATGATGATAGCGGTACCGATGCCGTACGACATACGGTTGCCGTTATGGTGCTTTTTCGGCGCCGAAGCAGTCTTCGTTTCCGAAGCAGTTACCGATTCCGAAGCAGTCGCCGTTTCAGGGCTGTTCACCGTTTCCGAAGCAGTTGCCGATTCCGAAGCAGTCTCCGCTTCCGGGCTGTTCATCGTTTCAGAAGCGTTCTTCTTCCATCCGAAAAACTTCATGGCTTTCTCCTTTCTTTTCATATTTCATTTCGCGCACTATCGCGCTTTGTTGCGCACGCATATGTGTGCATCTTAAAGCATAATTGTGTTTATTTTACCACAGTGGTCCGGATAACGCAAAAATCAGCGGTTTTTGAGTGCTTTGACGGACAAAGAATTGCGCTATTTTGAAGAATGTCAAAGAAAGAATCCGATCCTTCTTTTTCATGACAGGAGAGCAGTTCGGATACGGTACCGAGAGGATGATCCGGAGTACAGATCGGGAGTATGGCTCGGCGAACGGTGCCGGAGGACGAAGTAAGCCAAAAAACGCAATAAACGGGAATTGACTGAGTGCTTTTCGAGCGGAAATAGGCGTTCATTCGCAGATTGCTCACCTAAAACGTCAAATAGGTGAGTGTTCAGGTGAATTCCTTCGCGAAAAGCACTTTCCCAGCCCCTCGTTTGCAAATTGCTCACCTAAGATTCAAAACAGGTGAGTGTTCAGGTGAATTCCTTCGCGAAAAGCACTTTCCCAGCCCCTCGTTCGCAGATTGCTCACCTAAAACGTCAAACAGGTGAGCGTTCAGGTGAACTTCTTCGCGAAAAGCACTTTCCCAGCCGGATTTCCAATAGATTTCCAAATCC
>DFFH01000018.1 GCA_002368805.1 Mageeibacillus sp. UBA3781
AAATCCAGACATACGATAATGGCCAGATTTTATGTCTGGATCGACATTTTGGAAAAACAGACATAAAAAACGGCTCCTGATTTATGTCTGTTTTAGGTTTTATCGGTTACAGACATATTTTTCAGGAGAAAACATATGTCTAAATCTTCGAAACAAAGATACAGACATAAAAGTGTCCGCTTCCGATATGTCTATAATGGAGTTTGACGGTATCAGACATAAATTACTCCCTGAAACCATACCAAAGCAAAAGACGGAACCGTTCCTTCCGATTCCGTCTCTTTTCATTTTCCGATGGAAACAGCTTTGTTTTGCTTTTTTCTCGGATTTTTTATATATGTGGTATTGACTCTCACATCGTGTCAGGGTTTATCCTTGATTTGAGCTCAAGGAAAACATCCATGGAGGTAAGTACAAATGCTTAAAATAGGAGATTTTTCAAAACTATCCAGAGTCAGCATCAGAATGCTCCGGCATTACGATGATATCGGTCTTCTGAAGCCCGCCGAAATCGATGAGTTCACGGGATACCGCTATTATCAGGAAGAACAGCTCTTCACCATCGGAAGGATCACTTCCCTAAAGGATATGGGGTTTTCCCTTGCGGAGATCATCCGCATCCTGGAAAACTACGATGATAAAGAAAAGATGGAGAAGTTCCTACTGGAAAGACAGGAGGAACTACAGAAACTTTCGGAAGAGACTTCCTACAAACTGATGCTTCTGGAGTCAGCCCGAGACAGGCTGAGGAAGGAGCAAAAGATGAATTACGATGTAACAGTAAAAACCATTCCAGAAAGATACGCCGCCACCGTGCACACGGTCATTCCCCGCTACGAAGATGAAGGCATGGCCTGGGGCTACATGAGTGAGATCGGACCGTCTCTGGTGCCGGCCGATCCGTGCCTGGCCGCCGCCGAGTTTCTGGATGATGAACACAAAGAAAAAGATGTGGAGATCGTGGTCTGGATGACCGTCAAAGGCACCTACGAAGATACCGAGCACGTAAAGTTCCAGACACTTCCGGCCGTGAAAGTCGCCAGCTGCATCATGAAGGGCAGCTACGTGCAGATGAATGAAGTCGTACCCACGATCGTGAACTGGATCAAGGCCAATGGCTATGAAGCCAATGGCCCGATGTTCAACATCTATCACGTGGGTCCGGTCCAGACACAGAACCCTGATGAATTCGTCACGGAAGTGTGTTTCCCGGTGAAGTAAAGAAGAATCAGGAGTCCTCCTTCTTTTCCTTCTTCCCGGACGGCGGATCACCCTTTGGCTTTTCTCCGGAAGGCGGAGCATCATGTTCTCCGCCTTCCGGTCCGCCCTTACTTCTGTCAGAAGAAGATTCTGTCACCAGCGTGATCGCCTCACCTGTCGATGCCGTTCCTTCGCTATACGCTACACCGTTTACATAGAGAGTATGGCCATTCAGGTCGATGGCATCCGCATCACAGGTAAGCGAGGTAACATAGGAATCGCCGCTGAGGATCCACTTCGATCCGGACTCGATCTCAACATATACTTTTCCCTCGTTATCCGGGTTGATCGCGCCCTGATAAGTTGAACCGGATGCAAGATACATATTCGCTGCCGAGACACTGTCCACCAGGATGTCTCCATCCTGTTTCTGGTTCTTAAGAATGAGATTGACCTTTCCGCCGTTGGATCCTTCCGATCCCCAGCCGGCTGCGGCCGCACGAAGGAAGACTCCTTCGCTGTCCTGATTGGTGATCTCCACATTCTCAAGTGTGATCGTTGTGACGGTATTATTGACGAAGAAGATATCCCCGTTTTTATTCACCAGCGATCCGTCTTTCATGGAAAAAGAAGCTTCGCCTTCTTTGGCATCACCGGACATGGACTGGTAGATCATGACCGCCTGATACCACGATGATTTGTCGCTGTTCTTGGAGTTGTTATCCGCTACCAGAGTGACATTATTCAGTGTAACGGAGTTTCTTCCTTCTACCACCACTCCCTGAGAAGAAGTGGACTCCATCTGCGCATCGTTGACCGTGATATCTGCTGTCGAGTAGATGACCGGAGATCCTTTTCCATCCGTCGTATAGGATCCGCCGGTAACGGTTACCGTGCCGCCTCCGCGGTCTGACCGGATCGCCGCGGAAGAATTTCCCGTAGTATGGATCGTAAGATTCTCGGCGTTCATCGTGCCGCCTCCGGTCGTCATCAGTCCGCCGGAACAATTCCCGCTTGTGGTGATCTCAGAGTTACTGATATTTACCGTCGTTCCTTCGCCGTAAGAGAATACCGCATTAGCATGTTTTCCATCCGTATTGACTACGATATCAGATAGATCCAGAGTCGCCCCGTTCGTGGCAAATATAGCGGCATTGTCGCCATAGAAATCCGCCTCGTCGCCTTCTTCTGAATCGCCGGTCTTGGTTACGTGGACTTTAGAATAGGAAGCATCTTCACCATCTGCCTCGATGGCATGTTCACCATCTCCGCTATTGGAGATCTCTTCATCTGTGGTAAGACTGCCGGTGCTTTTCGGTGCGGAAGATTCAGACTCTGCATCTTCACTCTCACTTCCGTCCGGCTCGGTTTCTGCGGCCGATGTAGAGGTGGTTGTATCTGTATTCTTTTCGTCCCGGTTCGAGCAGGCCGTCATGGAAATCATCATGGTAGCCGCCATCAAAAGGGACAGGGTATTTATGTGTTTTCGGTTAATCATTATCGTCGTCTCCCTTCTGGTTTATGACACCAGTATAGGAGGCGAACCTTAAACTAACCTCAAACTGTCTTCACTATGAGATTCCCTCTTCCCGGGATCGTAACGGCACCATCGATCGTCTCGCCGGTAACCAGATCGGTCCCGTTCAGTCCAGAAAGAGTTACATCCTGTTCCGTGAGATTCAGATAGAAATCATAGGCCGCATTTTCCCCGATCCGTCTATGCCACTCGATGCCCGACGGAAGCTCCCGCGTCTTGATCCCTGCATCTGAAATCAGCATGTCGAGGAATCCGCAGAGTTCCTCCGGAAGGATCCTTGCCGCCTGATAATAAGCCTTGCCCTGCCCGTTCTTTTTGCACGTGATGGCAGGTGTACCCGCGTAGAAATCATCCTTATATTTTCCGAGCACTTCCGCATCGGCGACACGCAGGATCTCGCAGTAATCTCTTACGGAAAAGCACTTGTCCCCGGTCATGCAGATCGCATTTTTATCTGATGGATAGAGTGTATCGATCTCTTCCGCGATGACACCGAAAAGGTCCTTCAGGCCCGCACCCGGGAAGCCGCCCTCATAGCAGAGAGTGTTCTCATTGACGTAGCCGGTCATGTAGGTGCCGAGAAGGATGCCGCCTTTTTCCACAAAGGCTCTGAGTTTCTCCGCCGTTTCCGGTTTCACAGAGAAGAGCAT
>DFFH01000101.1:0-2150 GCA_002368805.1 Mageeibacillus sp. UBA3781
GCAGACGGGGCGGAAAACACTGTGCAATAAGCCCTATTCCGGCACGGAGGTGATCCGTGACTTCGGGCAGGAGCACGTGAAGACCGGCGACCTGATCGTCTATACTTCGGCGGACAGTGTCTTCCAGATCGCCGCGCACGAAGATGTGGTGCCGGTGGAGGAGCTCTACCGTTACTGCGAGACTGCAAGGAAGATCCTGACCGGAAAACACGGTGTCGGACGAGTCATCGCGAGACCTTTTACCGGTGAATATCCGAACTACACAAGAACCTCGAACCGCCACGATTTCTCACTCGAGCCGCCGAGACCGACGCTCCTCGACAAGCTGACCGAATCGAGGATCCCGGTCTATGGTGTCGGAAAGATCTACGATATTTTCGCGGGAAAAGGAGTCGGCACGACGGTGCGGACATCCGGAAATATCGACGGGATCGAGCAGACACTGGGGGCGATGGATTCGCAGAAAGAGGGCCTGATCTTCGTTAACCTCGTGGACTTCGATATGCTCTACGGACACAGAAATGACGTGCACGGATATGCACAGGCGCTGACGTATTTTGATGACCGCCTGCCCGAGATCCTGTCACGTATGGGCAAGGACGATATCCTCATGATCACGGCCGATCACGGATGCGATCCTTCGACACCATCGACCGATCACTCCAGAGAGAATGTGCCGTTTCTGGCTTATGGCGACAGAGTCCGTCCCGGAACAGATCTCGGCACGAGATCAAGCTTCGCGGACATCGCGAAAACGATCGGGGATTACTTCGGGATAAACACATCTGAGCTCGACGGCGAATCCTTCTGGAAAGAGATACGGATGAAGTAAGAACTACCATAAAAGAAACCGCGTGAACTCCCGGAAAGACGGAGATGGAATCGCGTGTGAAAGGAAGAAAAAATGACGAACTATACCGATGAAGAGAAGAAGATTTTAAGCAAGGTGGATCACACGCTGCTTCGTACGACCTCCACGCTTCCTGAGATAAAAGCACTCTGTAAGGCAGCTCTTGCCGCTGGTACGGCGAGCGTATGCATCCCGCCGTGCTATGTGAACGATGCCGCGCAGTTTCTGAAAGGACAGCTTCCGGTATGCACGGTCATCGGTTTCCCGAATGGATATTCCACGGCAGCGACGAAAGTATTTGAAGCAAAAGAAGCGATCCGGCAGGGTGCTTCGGAGATCGATATGGTCGTCAATCTCTGCGATGTGAAAAACGGAAATTTCGACCGCGTATATCTCGAACTTCTGGCGATGAGAGAAGCATGTAAGGATGTGATCCTGAAGGTCATCATCGAGACATGCCAGCTGACGGAAGAAGAGAAGATCAAAATGTGCGAACTCGTAAGCAAAGCAAAAGCAGACTTCATCAAGACATCGACCGGTTTTTCCACCGGTGGAGCAACGGTCGAAGATGTCCGTCTCCTGCGTCAGTATTCCGCGCCGGAAGTCAAGGTAAAAGCCGCCGGCGGCATCAAGGACTTTTCTGATGCAAAAGCCATGATCGAAGCTGGCGCGGACAGACTCGGAACGAGCCGCCTCGTGAAGTAAGCTCAGGCGAAAAGCGGAGAAGAAAACAGCGTCCGGATATTGGTGATAACTAAGAGGAAAGGCGGGACAAAAATGGAAAAGAAGATCGATGAGAAAAAACTTCTGAGTGAAGCAAAAGAAGCACGGAAAAATGCCTATGTTCCGTTCTCCGGTTTTACCGTCGGAGCCGCACTCCTTACCAAAGACGGGAAGATCTACAGAGGGTGTAATATCGAGTCCTCCGTGATGTCGCCGAGCCTTTGCGCCGAGCGCGTCGCACTGGCCAAAGCGATCAGCGAAGGAGAGAAAGACTTCCTTGCGATCGCCATCGTCGGAGCCCCGAAAGACGAAGAAGCAAAAGATGCGTGCTACCCCTGCGGCGTCTGCCGCCAGACCCTCTCCGAACATGTGAAGCTCAGTGCTTTTACCGTGGTTACAGAGGAGAATGGACAGGCAGTTACATGTACGCTGGAAGAGTTACTGCCACGTGCATTTGTATTCGAAAAATAACCCGCAAGAAAGATTTCGAAGTGCCTCCGCAGGCGAAGCCGAGGACCAGCACGAGAAACTTTACTTGCGGGTTTGCTTATACGAATATCCAGGTGATAAAAGCGGT
>DFFH01000101.1:2277-6647 GCA_002368805.1 Mageeibacillus sp. UBA3781
TAGATGACCGCGAACACGGATCCGGCGAAGACGACGGAGGTGCCCCACAGGCCGAGAGTTCTGGAGAAGGTGTATCCGAAGCGGGACATATAGAGAATGATCTTCGATGCGGAGATCGCTGCAAATACCATGCTTTCCGCCATAATTCCCACACTAAGGCCTCGGAGAAGTTTCCGGTCATGTGAGCCGAAAACACGGACGGTTGCCAGAAGTGCGAAGTTGATCAGAACGACATTGATAAGCTCGTGAAAGCCGCTGACGGCATATTCTGATGCGGTGAATGCTTCCGGAAGTACTCCCGCAAAAGCACTGAACATGTAGCTTGCCTGCGAGACGAAGAATGTGAGGTAGAGAATACCAAAGAGCGATAGTACTGTGGCCAGAAGGGAGTCCGGCATAAAGCGCATCCGCGGGGAGAACGAGACGAGTTTGTCATGGATATTTCTTTCCAGAGTATTCTCTTTTCTTACACTTCCCTGGATAAGTCCGAAGAGATATGCACCGATCGGCAGACTCATGATAAATCTTCCTATAGAATCAGCGACGGATACGTTATCGAAGAAATGCTCGATCGAAGATACCGCATCGCTGAAATGAGCATCTACAGAAACGAGATTGCTAAGTGCGGCAAGGAAGAATCCGGCGATGACGATCAGCACCATAAAGATACCGAAAGTGTTGAGCGGTTTCTTTTCCGCCTTTTTCGCTATGACTGAACTTCCGTCCGGAAGAATGACTTCGACCATCTCATCCCTCGGATGAATGCATTCTCCGATCGTCAGGATACGGCGGAAAAAGCTCATGAACGGGATGCGCAAGAATCCGTTTGCCATGTCAGCGGGAAGCAGGACGGAAGAACGCCCGGACAGGAGATGACCGGTTCCCGTGAGAGTCATATAGATCACGACGGCATGGATGAAAAAGAGACTCAATGCCTTCATATCTCCGGAGAAGGTGCTGAGCGAAAGAAGGATCAGGATCACTTCCCAGAAGCGTGTCTCACAGCGCTCGATCTTCGTCGGGTAGTATTTCCCGAGAAGCTGCTGCTGTCTCATAGACATCTCCAGCCAGAGGATCGCGCCGGCGGAAAGAAGGGTCAGATAGACCGTGGTGAACAGTCCGCTGAAACCGACTGTTTCGGTGAACAGATAGACATATGCGTAAGAAAAAACGTAACTTGAACCAAGACAGAGCTTTTTCAGCAGCCCTGCCTGCCTGATGTTCGTATTCATTTTTGACTCCTTTTACGGGAACTTAATTTAGATTATTGATCGTGCACCGGCCGGCATGACCGGTGCACGTCCGAAAACTTATTCTTTATCTTCCTGATACTCCAGGATATCTCCGGGCTGGCAGTCCAGCGCTTTGCAGATATCGTTCAGGGTCGAGAAGCGAACGGCCTTTGCTTTCTGGTTCTTAAGGATCGAGAGGTTGGCCGGGGTGATGCCGATCTTTGTGGCAAGGTCACCTGCGGAGATCTTCCGCTTCGCCATCATGACATCGAGATTAACAATGATTGCCATAATAATCCACCTCCTTATACTGTCAGATCCAGCTCGGTACGCATGTCGATGGCTTTATCCATCACAAGGCGCACACACTGGACGATGAGTCCTACGAACAGACCGATCAGCGAGATGAGGAACAGCGCATAGGACGCACAGGCTCCGATGATGCAGATCAGGCAGATGAGGAAGCAGCACACCGAGATCATCGTCATGTAGCGGGTATTTGCTTTATCGAAGATTATATTTTTCTTCAGGTTTATAAGAAGGTTCACGACGCTGTAGATGATGATGTACGAGATTGCTGTGGAAAGATAAAAGCAGGTAAGGAAAACGATGAACCGTACATTGTCGCTCTCGAGGAAGGAAAGAAACGGCAGGTATCCTTCATTGAAAAGACCACCGTTCCAGCAGTATTTACAGAAAGAATATCCGAAGATATCGCCGAGAAGACAGCAGAAGAAAAAGACGCCGCAGGCGGCAAGTGTCAGGTTCAGCCACATGGAATATGAGGGTCTGGAAGATTCTTTATTATTCATATTTTGCACCTCCGTTAAGTCGGGAATATGGATCTTTTCTCATCTTTCCCGGGATGAAGAATCCGAAGGAAGATCCTCTGTTGCCATCATAATAACATGCACGTTATCGATATGCAAGCATTTTTTATCGAAAAACGATAAAATATTAACGAATATCATTTTCAAACGGGAAAACTGTGCAATATTACAAGCCACGCTCCATTGAAAGAAAATAAAAACGACTTATAATATGTATGATGCAAATATAATAGGGAAGATATGGGCGCTGACAGTTCTTTTCGCCCTGAAGGAGAACCGGTTTGATCAAGTTTACGAAAAAAGCAGTAAGCTTCACAAGAAATAAGGCACGCTGGGCATGTGTCATCCTGGTGATGCTGGTGGTGCTGTGTATCGTTGTTTTCTGGTCCTCTATCTTCGCGTCAAAAAAGACAGTATCCTGCCTCGGACAGGGATCGCAGCCGACCGGTAAACTGAATGGCGGTGCGCCGCTGATCCAGACATTTACTCCGGAGCAGATGCATATCGATTATATCGAGATCCGCATGGCGACGAATCTCGAATCGGGAAATGTCCTGGCTCCGCAGGGATATCTCCACTTCAAGCTCACCAGAATAGACGGCAAAGTCCTCTATGAGGAGAAGGTCCCGATCCGTAACATCAAAGATAATGAGTATCTGCGTTTCCGCGTCAGAAAAGATCTGGATATCCAGAAAGAATATATGATAGTCCTGGAGACTGTCGATACCATCGGTGAGGAAGTTCCGTCCGTATGGATCTCTTCCAATGTTCCGGATGAGCTGAATGATATTATTTTCCCCGGACTTCCGACAGATGCACATATGCAGTGCAATACACAGATCAGATATTCCCATATGAATTATCCGGCGATGATCATCAGTATCCTTCTGGTGTTCCTGTGCGGTCTGATCGCGGTCCTGCACTTCGATCTTTCCGAGAAGAACAGAGAGCATCTGACGATCTCCGTGATGTACTTCATGCCGATCCTTATGTTCACGATCGTGGAACTTCTGAATGGTAATTCCGTGCTGAAAAAATCCATGCCGGCATTTATCGTTAACTACATCTACTATCTGGTGATCTATGTCGTACTGCTGGTTATTTTCAATCGGTTCCGGCTTACTACGATCATCGTCAATTCCATCCTTTTCGGTGTGGCGATATTTAATTACTTCAAGCTCCTGTGGCGCGGCGAGCCGGTCCAGCTGTGGGATGTCGTTACGCTGAAGACGGCGATGAATGTTTCCGATAACTATCACATCGAACTGTCACCGATACTGATCATCGCGACGCTTCTTTTCGTGCTGTCGATCCTTCTTATCTCCAAGTGCAGATATGCGATCGTCATGAAGAGAAACCGTGCCTATATCGGCGGTGTCTGCGTGATCCTGATCATCTTCCTGGCGCTGACGCTTATCGATACCAGACGGTATCAGAATGCAAACTTCAGCCTGATGGAGAAGATGGGCGTTGTTAATAACACGGGAAATCCGGCGCAGAACTTCAGTAAGAACGGCATGATCGTGGCGCTGACCATGAATGCGCAGCACCTGGCGGTCGAAAAGCCGGGAAACTACAGTGTCGATCAGGTCCAGAGAGTAGAGGAAAAGATCGAGAATCAGTATGCCCACTATATCCTTCCGAATGAGGTCATCTTGCAGCACGAGAACGGAAAGAAGATCCGTGAAGCCTGCGGTGAACGCCAGCTGAAGGAAGGCGAGAAGCCGACGATCATCTGCATCATGAACGAGTCCTACTCGGATATGTCCACGGTCGGATCCTTCGAGACGAACCTGCCGATGCATCCGTATATGGACTCTCTGTACCAGAAGCAGAACGTGATCCACGGTGATCTTTGTGTGTCTGTATATGGCGGCGGTACCGCGAACTCCGAGTTCGAATTCCTGACAGGTAACCCGATGGCATTCTTCCCGACAGGAAGTATCCCGTATCAGCAGTATATCGGATCGACCACAGGATCTCTCCCGAGGTTCTTAAAGAGCCAGGGATATCAGACGGTCGCCGTGCATCCTTATCTGGCCAGCGGATGGAACCGCCCGAGTGTATATACCAGCATGGCCTTTGACCGCTTCGTCTCGATCGATGATTTTACTGAGGAATGCGAGTATATCCGCTCGTATATCTCGGATAGAAGTTCATATAAGAAACTGATCGAATTGTATGAAGATAGAGATCCGAAACATCCGCTGTTCCTCTTTAATGTCACGATGCAGAATCACGGTTCTTATACCAGCACGGATCCGAACTTTAATCAGGATGTGCGTCTGGTCGATTACCCGGATAAATT
>DFFH01000062.1 GCA_002368805.1 Mageeibacillus sp. UBA3781
AGCTTCTCATCGGCATCCTCTTCCCATCCCGAAGCTCATACAGGACATCCATATCCGAACTGTATCCTCTGATCCTTTCCGGATACTGTTCATCATCCAGATCGAAAAACACCGGTTCTGTGCAAAGACAGTAATTCGGGCCCAGAGTCGGAAGATCCGGGTTATCCTTCATTCCTTTTTCGACGAAATCCTCTTTCTTCGTAGCCATAGACAGCGGGATCTGCATCCGGCGGAAGAAGATATCCATCATATCCTGCTTCAGCGTGGAATAGTACGAATTCCGAACGGCATCAAAGCGGCTCTTTTCCGCCTCTTCCGATGCAGAACATCCGCAGCTTTCGGAGGAAATAAAATGCGATTTACATTCTTCCGTAAATATCTCCTGCGGATTTCTGATCTGATACTGCAGTTTTTCATATGCCAGTTCGCCAAGTGTCTCCCATCCTCTGGAGACTGTCGCCAGAATCGGGAACATCTGCTGTCCGATCTTGGTCATATCAAAACCGGTCAGAAGGACATCTTCCGGGACGCTGTATCCTTTCTCATATAAAGCGGAATTAATACCGAGGGCCATGTTATCATTGCCGCAGACGATCGCATCCGGAAGTTCTTTTCCGGAATCGAGATATTCCTTCATCTGAAGATATGCGGTATAAAATCCGTAATCACATTGGAATTCAGCAAATAGTTTCATATCGTGTTCAGAGAGAACATCGACGAGTGCCTGGCGTCTGATCTGGTTCTCCTCATTTCCTTCGATGCCGTTAACATAAAGAATCTTCTTCGCCTGATGGTGTTCGATCAGATGGATCGCCAGCTCTCTCACACCCTGGTAATTCTCAGACTTGATACAGGACATCTTCGGGACATCAACTTCAAGAGAGATCATGGGAACGCCCTCTCTCTGGAAACGGGCGCAGACTCTTTCCTGCTCATGCGGAAGATTAAAGGTATTCGTCAGCATGATCGCCCCGTCAAAATCATTCGGATCCGGCAGATGGAAAAGGTTCAGCTGGCATTTATTCTGCAGTTCATGATCGTTGACTGTGCAGTACGTAACAAACACAAAAATATCTACGCCATCTTCTCTGGCTTTCTTCCGCAATCCGGTAATTACATGCTCGATGAATTCGTTGCTGTATCCATTCGTAAATACCGCTATCCGCCGGTTCATGTACATTTCCTCCGAACCAAATCTATGTTTGCACGTTTTTAACTCTGACTTTGCCCAACCTGAAACAGTTATATTGTACCATGAAATGTATCTCATCCTAAATGGAAAGAAGGAGCCTTCCTTTTGAGGAGAGCCCCTTCTTTCACTAAGTATTTGGGATTGGGATTAGAAATCTACTTCAGTATCGTAGTAGCAGCACTTCAGGAGCTTTTCCATCTCTTCGACGGAAGGCTGACGAGGATTCGATCCTGTGCATGCATCTGCGATTGCATTGACTGCGATGTCATGGAGTCTTTCGAGGAATACTTCCTCCGGTACGAAGCCCTTCTCTGCCGGGTAGCTGTCCGCACCATAGGTTCCGATTCCGTGAGGGATATTGAGGTCATCGTTCATCTTTCTGAGGTAAGCGATAAGCGCTTTTACCTTATCGTCATCGGAAGCATTCTTATCAGCGATACCCATGTAGTCCACGATCACGCCGTAACGCTTCTTCGCTGTCTCATCCTTGGCATTAAAAGCAATTACCTTCGGCAGGTACATCGCGTTTGCCGCACCGTGGATGATGTGCGCGCCGTAATCTGCAAAAGCAGCGCCGGTCTTATGTGCCATGGAGTGGACGATACCGAGAAGGGCATTGGAGAATGCCATGCCGGCGAGGCACTGTGCATTATGCATTCTGTCTCTTGCCGCCATGTCACCATTATAGGAAGCAACGAGGTCCTTCATGATCATCTCGATCGCATGGATCGCAAGCGGATCTGTGTAGTCGCAGTTGGCGGTAGAAACGTATGCTTCTACTGCGTGTGTCATCGCATCCATACCTGTGTGGGCAACGAGCTTCTTCGGCATGGTCTCGGCAAGTTCCGGATCTACGATAGCGACATCAGGTGTGATCTCAAAGTCAGCGATCGGATACTTGATACCCTTGGAATTATCGGTGATGATCGAGAAAGCAGTAACTTCAGTAGCTGTACCCGATGTGGAGGAAACCGCGCAGAAGTGTGCCTTCTTACGGAGTTCCGGAATACCGAATACCTTACACATATCTTCGAAGGTGCAATCCGGATACTCATACTTGATCCACATAGCCTTCGCTGCATCGATAGGAGAACCGCCGCCGATCGCTACGATCCAGTCCGGCTCGAACTTCAGCATCGCATCTGCGCCCTTCATGACTGTCTCTACAGACGGATCCGGCTCGATACCGTCAAAGATCTCGACTTCCATGCCTGCTTCTTTCAGATAGCTCTCTGCCTTATCGAGGAATCCGAAGCGCTTCATGGAACCGCCTCCGACGCAGATCATTGCCTTCTTTCCCTTGAAGTTCTTCAGTGCCTCAAGTGCGCCTTTGCCGTGATAAATATCGCGAGGTAATGTGAAACGTGCCATAATGCAGTCCTCCTTGATTTTTATTTTTCAATTAGATTATAATGCGTGTGCATATATATGTAAAAAGTATATTTTATATGTCAGTCATACAATATTTATATGGTGCGAATTATGAACAGCAACTGGGAATACTATAAGATCTTCTATTATGTCGGCAAGCACGGAAGCTTCACGCAGGCGGCCCGTTTTCTTCACAACAACCAGCCGAATATCACCCGCGTGATCAACATGCTCGAGTCCGACCTGGGATGCCGCCTGTTCGCCCGCTCCCAGAAGGGCGTGACTCTGACGCCGGAAGGCGAAAGGCTTTTCGCGCATATTGAATCTGCATATCAGCAGATCGAAAAGGGAGAAGACGAGATCCGGTCCGACCGGCTCCTTCAAAGCGGAAGTGTATCTGTCTCCATCAGTGAGATCGCGCTGCATGTCCTCATGCTTCCGATTCTCCAGAGCTTCAAAGCCAAGCATCCCGGGATCCGGATCCGCGTATATAACCATTCGACTCCTCAAGGTGTAAAAGCACTGGAACAGGGTCTTGTCGATCTTGCCGTCATTTCTTCGCCCCTGAAGGTCTCCGATTCACTCGAAGCGACCCACGTCAAATCTTTCCAGGAGATCCTCATCGGCGGCGAACCATACCGGTCCCTATCCAGAAAGAAGCATTCCCTCGAGGACATCTCTCAATATCCGCTCATTACCCAGAGCCATGACTCAACATCTTTCCAGTATCTTACCGACCTTTTCCTAAAAGCCGGTATCACCCTCAAGCCTTCGATCGAAGTCACCACGACTGACCAGATCCTCCCGATCGTCGAGCATGGTATGGGTCTCGGATTCGTGCCAAAAGAACTGGCCTTGCCATCTATTGAGCGTAAGACGATCTTTCCGATTCCGCTGACCGACAAACTGCCATTAAGAAGCATCTCGCTCCTTCAGGATAAGGTCCGTCCCTTAAGTCTGGCCGCTCTCGAGCTGAAGCGCGAAACACTGCAATAGCTCACAAGCAATAAAGCGGCCGCGGTTCCCAATACTGCTGTGGTGATAATGCTCGCTTCGATTCCGTACACGCCGCCGTTTAAGATGCTGCTTCCTGCAGTTCTCATGTCAAAGACGGAAGAGACGATCTCACCATTTCCGCTCAGGTTGAGTCCTAAGATGCTGTACAGAATATAATTCCAGACCGAGTGCATGCCGCAGGCTGCCCAGATGCTCTTAAAGCGAAGAGTCAGAAGCGAGAAGATCAGCGAAACCAGGAAAAGATTGACGACCGCAATCGAAGCAATAGCAGGGTTTCCAAAGTCCATGCTCGAGAGGTGCGGGATAGTAAAAAGGACTGCACTTACGAAGATCGCAGAAGGGACGGAGGTCTTTTTCTGAAGGAGCTGCTGAACGATACCTCTGCAGAGGATCTCTTCCAGCGCGCCCTGAAGAACAAAGCAGATAAACATGGCTGCCACCATCCTATAGTCGATGTTACCGAATACTCCGTTATACTCGATCGCTCCCGTGAGAGTAATGGCCGCCACGGAGATCAAAAGAAGGACCATGCCCGCCAATACTCCGGCAAAATAACTCGCCGCCGGCTTTACAAATCCGAGTTCTTTCAGTCCCTTCTTCTGAAACAGTTTCCAGAAAAGCGCTATGATACCGATCATGATGCCGTAGCCGAAGTAAGTAATCAGAGTGATCGTGTTATTGCTGAACATTTCACCTTTCAGTGGGTTCTTCCCGCAGGCAAAGTGAAGTGCGATCACAAGGCCTTCACCGATCAGTTCCGCCCCGAATTTAAATGCCCAGAAGATCAGGATCACTTTAATGATGTAAAGGATCTTCGGCATGTCAGTACGGTTGTTAAACGGGCTGATGTTCTTTATAAGTTCTTTTATTCTTCGCATGGTAAAACTCCTTTTTTGAGCGCAGTAATAGAAGGTCCGCTCACATATCGGACTTTCGTACAGTTCAGATTTAAGTATTTATATGGAAATTATCCGGGGAATCCGTTTACGAGGAAATAGATGATCATCGAGATCAGATCTATGGCAAGTAAAGCTCCGGCGCCGATCAGGAACCACTTCAGCGCGGTCTTCATGCGCTTGCCGTTCTTTTCGGTAAGGATCTTCTGGTCGATCACATCGGCCATGGTCTTATGCTCATCCGCCTTGACCGGTTCGATCCCTTTAAGGAGATAATCTGTAGTTACTTCGAAAATATCACTCATGATCACGACCTTTTCAAGATCGGGAGTCGCCTGTTCACTTTCCCACTTCGAAACGGCCTGACGGGATACGCCGATTCTGTCTGCCAGTTCTTCCTGAGACATACCTTTCGACTTTCTAAGGCTCTGGATCCTATCTGCAATTGTCATTTCTTTCACCTCCAAGGTTTTGTTGTCTCAAGACTAGCAAAATCCCTCTTAACAAAACCACCAGCTGTAGCTTGAACTTTGTCAACCTACGGTTGCAACGCTGTATTTTCAAGCATTTTGCGATTCTTTTGAATTCTGCCCAGCCATGCTCTTCACTGTTGTTTCATGTAGCGTAAAATTACTTTTTCATCTTCTCCCGGTACTTCTCGCGCTGCCTGCTATCAAGGCCGTTGCCATACCCGTTTTCACGTTGAGTATGCTCGCGGATAATGCCATCAGCGACTTCAGGGCTCCATGTAAACGGCAGGATCTCGGTTTCAAACGGATATAGATTATCGATCAGATTCGAATCCGGATCATATGTCGCATGGCTGATACCGAAATATAGACCCGTAAAAGCTCTCTCAGGAGCATCCTCCGGTACCGGTCCTTTCCCGACGATTCGGAAATTTCTTTTCTTAAAATAGAACATGCTGCTGGCCGTAGAAAAGCAGCTGCATCCATTGAAACTTATCTCTTTCAGCTGATGAATGTCGATTTCTTCCGGCGAGCCATATACACCATCAAATATGCGGAAGACAGCCCACTTGTCACAGACCTCCGGAACGATCGAAGATCTGTAAGAGATATCTGTCCGGATCTTCTGCACCACCACATATTTATCGTCATAGGAAAGGTATTCTTCCTCTGTCAGCTTCTTTGATGTTTCATCCGAAGTGACATATTTCTTCCCCTTTGTCTGCAGCTGGAAAGCCACATATTCCCCATCCTCGAAGATATCCTCCATATGAAGGTCGAGCTTTATCTTTTTCGGGGCGCATTGCACAGAGGTGATCGTTTCTTTAAACTTCTCCAGCACCTTCCTGCGCTTCTTTTCCTCTGAGGGGCCGGCAGCGGTCCATTCCGCCATGCCAAAATCACTGTCCACCATCTCTACGGCACGATCCCGGATCTCGTCGGTAAGTATCCCTTTCTTCCACATGAATTCCGCAAGGGAATACATATAGGCACACCACTCATCTTCGTCACTTTCATCAACCATAGTCCGGACATATTGATCGATCTTCAGAAGCGCCGCTGGCACATCGTAATAGAAGAATGCTGCCTTATATTCATCCAGCAGATCCTGCGCCGTATCATTTCCGTTTATACTTGCGTTCCATGTACCCATGTTTATTATCTCCTATTGAAACAATACCTCATTTCACACATATGCGCAATTTTACTTAACACATTTGTGCCATTTTACTTAACACTTCTGTGCCGGCGAAGAA
>DFFH01000026.1:0-609 GCA_002368805.1 Mageeibacillus sp. UBA3781
GCGACGTATCTTATGGCGATCGCGGCATATCTGCTCTTAGTCCATATCTCGCGACCGTTCAATACGTACCGGTCGATCGTCGTGCAGCTGATGTTCTTCGGATTCTTCCTGTTCCTGCTTGTGCCCTTTACCCGTGATCTTTATATGATGCACGGTCTTAGTACAGAAGAACTTCGTGTGCTTGCGGTCTTTGCTATCGCGGAGATCATTATCATCAAGATCCTGATGCTTATCTTCGAGCATGTACGTAAGATGAAGCGTCTGGAAAAAGTGAAAGCCGAGGGCAGATGGAATAAGTAAAAGAGGGGGGTATGCTATGTCGTTGGTCGATAAAATCAAGGGTTTAACCAAGAAACAGAAGATCATTTCCATTAGCGTGATCGCAGTGGTTATTATCGCTGCTATTGTGACCTGCGTCCTTCTTTTCGGAAAGAAGGGCTATGTAGCAACGACGATGCGTCTCCTTCGCGTGGAAGGAACTGTCAATATTGAAGACTCCAAGGGAAACTCAAAGCCGGTTATCGATAATATCCGTTTCCAGAGCGGTGACGCACTGAATACCGGTGTGGACGGACTTGCTTCTGTCGGCCTCGATGATTCCAAGATCGT
>DFFH01000026.1:724-7161 GCA_002368805.1 Mageeibacillus sp. UBA3781
ACCAAGGGTGCGATTTTCTTCGAAGTCACGGAGAAACTTTCGGACGATGAGAAGTTTGAGATCAAGACCTCGACCATGACAGTCGGTATCCGTGGTACTTCCGGCTATGTCTTCTACGACGAAGACGGCCGAGAAGCACTGGTCATCACCGATGGTGTGGTTCATGTCGTTGCAGTCAATCCGGTGACCGGAGAAGTCAAAGAAGAAGACGTTCCTGCCGGAAAAAAGATCAAAGTCTATCACTATAATGACCGTACGGAAAACAGTGTCGAATTCTTCCTCGAAGAACTTGCGGAAGATGAGATCCCGGCATTCTCTCTGACGATGCTCGCCGAGAATGAAGCACTGCTCAATAAAGTATGTGCGGATACCGGCTGGTCGAAGGAAAAGATCCTGGAACTGGTGGAGAAGATGAAAAACGGAGAGCCAATTGATAATCCGGATCTTACTCCGACACCGGAACCGACTCCGGAGGCAACGCTGACGCCGACTCCCGAACCGACTCCGGAAGTGTCCCCGACACCGGAAGTATCTCCAACACCGGACCCGGATGTAACAACGACTCCGACTCCGAAGAATACATCGACTCCTACGCCGAAGCCGACGGTAACACCGACCCCGGAGCCATCAGCTACACCGACAGCAACGCCGACACCGACTCCGGTACCGACGGCAACACCGACAGCGACTCCGACGCCTACGCCGATCCCGACTCCGACTCCGCCGCCAATCCCGGATCCTGACAGCGTTCCGGATGGCTATTATGAAGAAGTAAAGTGGGATGAGGATAACAAGATCTTCATTTATGCCGGACATGATCCCAATGAACCGGAAGGCGACTCAATGGGTTTTGTAGGCTATGTCGATGGAAAGTGGATCAAACTTGACCAAGAGCATGATGCAGGCGGGCAGCCGACCGATGTCCCGGGAGAAACTACTCCGGCTAGCGATATTTACTGCTACACGAAGAATGGTTCGAAGGTTGTATATTATCAGGATTTCTGGGGATGACTTAACGGATGAGTGAAAGCAATAAAAAACTGATATTCTCGCTGATCGGAGCCCTTGTCGTTACATTTTTGTGCGGCAAAGGGCTCTTTCGGCGTTTTGACATCATGATGCAGGACGCGCTTTACCAAAAGCGTGCCTCGGTTCCCGGCGATATCGTTCTTATCGGGATCGATGAGGACGATATCAAGCAATATGGTCCGTATAACACCTGGGACAGAAATATGATCGCATCTGTTCTGGATAAGCTTGCGGAGGATCCGGACCCGAATCACCGCCCGGCTGCAGTCGCGATCGACGCCCTGTATGCGGGAACGACGGATCCGTCCGCGGACACACATCTGGCAAAAGCGGCAGAAAAACTTGGAAATGTTATCGTGGCATCTACAGCATATTTCGGAACGGATATCCGCTTCGGATCGGATTCCGTCGTAGTAGATACATACTCGGTAGTGGACTATGCAGAACCATATGAAGAACTGAAAAAGGTCACCACCCAGGGACATATCAACACCATGAGTGATGACGACGGTGTGGTAAGACATGCACTTCTTTATGTGGAGCCGGATGGAAGAAGAGTGTACTCAATGGCATATCAGGCCGCAAGTATGTATGCAAAGAAGAACGGCTATTCGATCGCGATGCCGCCGACCAATGAGAGAGGACAGTATTTCGTCCAGTTCATCGGAAAGCCGGGTGATTTTTCTGACGGAGTATCGATCCATGAGGTCCTTGACGGAACTGTGAAGCCGGAATTCTTTGCCGGAAAGATCGTCATGATCGGACCGTATGCTGCAGCATTCCAGGACTCGTACTTTACCGCGATCGATAAGTCGTCCCGTATGTACGGAGTCGAGATACAGGCCAATATCGTCCAGTTCCTGCTGGATGGGAATTATAAGGAGTCGGTGCCTGATTATATCCAGCTGATGGTATTATGGATCGTCTGCTTTGCATTCTTCTATTTCTGCAATAACAAGAAACTTCGCGTATCCGTTCCGCTTCTGATACTGTTCCTTCTGCTGGGGATCGGCGGATCGATGATGCTCTATTCCGGAGGATATATCACACATGCCGTGTGGATCCCGGCCGGCGTCTTCATGCTGTTTATCATCACTGTCGCCTCCCACTATATCCGTGCCGCGATCGCCAAGCAGAATGTCACGAAGACATTTGAGCGATATGTAGCACCGAGTATCGTAAATGAGATCCTGAAGGAGGGTACCGACAGCCTGAAACTCGGCGGAAAACTCTGCGACATCGCAGTGCTTTTCGTGGATATCCGCGGATTTACGACGATGTCCGAGCGCCTTTCGCCGGAAGAAGTCGTTCACATCCTCAATCAGTACCTGTCGATGACATCGGCCTGCATCGAAAAGAATAAGGGCACACTCGACAAATTCGTCGGTGATGCGACGATGGCATTCTGGGGCGCTCCTCTTCCGGAAGAGGATCCGGTATATCTTGCTGCGCTGACTGCGCTCGATATCGTAAAGGGCGCGGAGGAACTGTCCAAGAAACTGAAAGAAGAGATCAACGAAGAACTGCATGTCGGTGTCGGCGTCCACTACGGACCGGCCGTAGTCGGTAACATGGGATCGGAAAAGCGCATGGACTATACGGCGATCGGCGATACCGTCAATACCTCGGCACGCCTGGAAGCCAACGCTCCGGGAGGAATGGTCTATATCAGCCGTGCCGTCGCAGATAAACTCGAAGGCCGTATGCGATTTACATCGCTCGGAGATTCTATTAAACTGAAAGGTAAGGCAGAGGGCTTCGAAGTCCTCAGACTCGAAGGACCGGTGGAAGAATGATGCTTCGTTTTCTTGGAAGAGGATCCGCATTTGCAGATGAGCATAACTGTGCGTATTTTACCGCAGGCGATGACCTCGTGCTCCTCGACTGCCCGATGAGTGCTTTTACCAAATTAAAACAAAAAGCCCTCAAAGCATATGAGAATATCTATGTCCTGATCACGCATACACACGGCGACCATATCGGCGGTGTGGCGATGCTGGTCGACTATACGCACTTCGTCTTCCACTCGAAGGTGACGGTAGTCGCGCCGTCGGAACAGGTGGAGAGTGACCTGAAATACTGGCTTTCGAATCTCGAAGGATGCGGCGATGACTGGTATGACATGATACTTGCTTCTGACATCAAGAAGGACTGGATGGGAGAAGCGATCCCGACGACACACGCGGCACAGCTTGCCGGCAAATGCTTCGGCTACCGGCTGATCCTGGACGGGAATACCGTCATCTACACGGGCGATTCAAATACGCTTGCGCCCTATGAGAAGTACCTGTTCCCGGGAGTATATCTCTATACGGAGGTGTCCGCGTATAAGACGGAAGTGCACCTTTACTGCGAGGATATCAAGGAGAAGGTCAGAAACTTCGTGGAGCAGGGGATCCACGTCTATCTCATGCATATGGATGATGAGACGGTAATTAGAATAATCATGGAAGGAACGGGAGCGGAATTCGCCCCGCTGGAGGAGGATACTATGAACGATAACGGAATGATCATGGATGCGGTGTTCGGGATCACGGACAGCCTTTATAAGGACATGTGCATGAATAAGTCGAAAGACCACGGACTTCTGTTCTCCTATCTCACCAAACTCAGTATGACGCTTGTGAATGCGGACCGTGCGAGCTTCTGGAAATGGGATAAAAGAAAGCACGTGCTCTGGACGATGACGGCGATCGACGTCGATAAGATCGAGATTCCGGATGATAAGGGCCTCGTCGGAAAAGCACTCCGTACCGAAAAGACCGTGGTCACGAACGATCCGTATTCCGATCCGGACTTTAACAGCAATGTGGATAAGCAGACCGGCTATGTCACGAAGTCTGTCCTCGTTCTTCCGGTTGCGGACGTAAACGGCAACTTCATCGGCGCACTGCAGCTTCTCAATAAGCTCGATGGCACAGGCTTTGATGAAGTGGAAGATGTGAAAAAACTGTCGCTGGCAGCGCTTATCTGCGGTATCGCGCTCGAGTCCGAGACATTCCTTCAGGATTCACATCACGACCGTCTGACGGGACTTAAGAACAGAATGGGATTCTTCTACGATTTCGGCGGTGAGTTTAAGGATTATCTCGATCCGAATGCCGGCAAGACCATGTCGGTATTTATCTGCGATATCGATAAGTTCAAGCGTGTCAATGATACATACGGCCACAATGCCGGTGACGATGTTCTTTCCTTTACTGCAAATCTCATCGAGTCTTTCTGCGGAGAAAAGGAAAGTGTTTACCGCTGGGGCGGCGAGGAGTTTGTCATGGTGCTTCGGGATACTGATCTTGAGGGCGCTGCGGCAAAGGCCGAGGAGATCCGTGTGAAACTGATGAATTCCGATATTGATGCGGAAGGTACGATCATCCGCTGTACCCTGAGCTTCGGTGTCGCTCTCTTTGATCCGAAGAAAACGATCGAAGAGAATATCAGCGTCGCGGATGTCCGCCTCTATACTGCGAAGGAGACCGGCCGTAACCGTGTCTGCAAGGACGATGTGTAAGAAATAGGATCTTTTGAGATAAAACACGGAAAAGATCCTATCGTATTTCGAATAGTAGGATCATTTGAGAAGAATCTTCAAAATGATACTATCAATTTTTGGCTTGGATAGGATCAAATCCTTTAAACCTCGATGATAATCCTATCTTAGAGGGGGACCGGTAGGATCAAATCATGTAAAATCAACATAAGATCCTACATTGCATTTGAAAATGTAGGATCTTTTCGCGAAAAGCAAAGGAATAATCCTATCTGCTATTTGTTTATGTAGGATCATTGGGAATAAAACAAAGAAACGATCCTATCTTGTTCCTGTAATGATAGGATCTGATCGAAAAATGTAAGCATTTGATCCTATTTTGTGAAATTCAGTTCTTTGATCGTAGGATCTCATTGCGAAGAACATGGGCTTGTGCTAAAATACACCCGACAAAACAAAGCAGGGGAGCTTGTGTAACAGGCTGAGAGGAAGGATCTTACCTTCGACCCGTAACCTGATTTGGATAATGCCAACGTAGGGATGCCCGATATATAGGTGTTTACGAGGAGTTACCCAAATCATATGAGGTAACTCTTTTTATTTGGAGGAATACACATATGAGTAATCGAAAAGCACTTGGTGAATGTCTGAATGCAGTACACGCGACCACTCCGCTGGTCCATAACATCACGAACTATGTCACGGTCAATGATGTGGCGAATGTGCTTCTTGCCTGCGGCGGAAGCCCGATCATGTCGGATGAGCCGAAGGATGTTTATGACATAACTTCGATCTGCGGGGGCCTGAATATCAACATCGGCACGCTGAATGAGCGCTCTATCGAGGCGATGATGATCGCCGGTATGCGCGCAAAAGAACTGGGACATGTTGTGCTTCTGGATCCGGTCGGAGCTGGTGCGAGCTTTCTTCGTACGAAGACGGCACAGAGCATCGTAGAGGAAGTGAAGCCGGACATCATCCGCGGAAATATCTCGGAGATCAAGACCCTGGCCAAGGGATCCGGGACGACAAAAGGTGTCGATGCAGATGCGGCAGATACTGTAACAGACGATAATCTCGATGAAATGGTCGCATTTGTGAAGGCTTTTGCCGAGAAGACCGGTGCCGTGATCGCGATCACCGGTGCGATCGATCTGGTAGCGGACGCTGAGGTCTGCTATGTGATCCGCAACGGCCGCAAGGAGATGAGCCGTATCACAGGTACAGGCTGCCAGCTGTCGGGTATGGCGACAGCCTATGCGGTAGCAAATCCGGACAACAAAGTAGATGCGGTTGCCGCTGCTGTCTGCCTCATGGGCCTTGCCGGCGAGATCGGCTGGTCACGTATGCAGGAAGGCGATGGTAACTCGACATATAGAAACAGGATTATCGATGCGATTTTTAATATCGATGCAAAGACACTGGAGGAAGGTGCGAAATATGAAATCCGATAAGAATATGGACCTGGAGACACAGGTAAATCTCTTCGGTATGTCTGATGCCATGAAGCAGGGCATGAACCTCGGACTCGAGATCGGGGAGAAAGCCGCCGGCGGGAAGGGAACTGTCGGTGATATCAGCTTCCGTATGCCGGATGAAAAGAAGCATGACCTGAAAAAATCCCTTCTGCTCTATGCTGTGACTGACCGCCGCTGGACCGGTGAGAAGACACTTTATCAGCAGGTGGAGGAAGCGATCCTCGGAGGAGCGACTTTCATCCAGCTTCGGGAAAAGAACCTCGGCGAAAGCGCATTTGAAGAGGAAGCGGTCGAGATCCAGAAACTATGCAGAAAGTACGGCGTACCTTTTGTAGTAAACGATAACGTCGATATCGCAAAGAGAATGGGCGCTGATGGTGTGCATGTCGGACAGAGCGATATGGAAGCGGGGGATGTTCGTGCGATGTTAGGACCGGATGCGA
>DFFH01000081.1 GCA_002368805.1 Mageeibacillus sp. UBA3781
GATAATTACGATAGTTTTTCCTATAACCTTTATCAGCTTATCGGAGCGATCGATCCGGACATCAAGGTGATCCGTAATGATGAGATGACCGTCGATGAGATCAGAAAACTTAATCCGAGACGCATCATCCTTTCCCCGGGTCCGGGACGTCCGGAGGATGCGGGGATCATCATGGAGGTTGCAAAGACCGTAAGTAAAGAGATCCCGACCCTCGGCGTATGCCTCGGCCATCAGGCGATCTGCGCGGCCTACGGTGCGACCGTTACCTATGCAAAAGAACTCATGCACGGCAAAAGATCGAACTGTGATCTGGACACCGAAGCAGTGCTTTTTAAGCATTGCCCGAAGACGGCGCAGGTGGCAAGATACCATTCTCTGGCCGCGGATGAATCGACATTGCCGCCAGAGCTGAAGGTCACGGCACGGACCGTGGACGATAAGGAAGTCATGGCTGTCGAGCATACGGAGTATCCGATCTACGGCGTGCAGTTCCATCCCGAGTCGATCCTGACACCGATCGGAAAGAAAATACTGGAAAACTTTCTTCGCTGACAGACCTGAGCAGGAGAATTTGAAACAGAAAAAAGAAAAAAGATAAACCCGCACCGCGGGAATATAACTTGAAAAGGAGATTAAGAAAATGATTAAAGAAGCAATTGTAAAGATCGTAAGCAAAGAAGACCTGACCTATGAAGAGGCATATGCCGTAATGAACGAGATCATGAGCGGTGAGACCACGGCGACACAGAATGCTGCCTTCCTTTCCGCACTGTCGACAAAGAGTGCGAGAGCGGAGACCACTGCGGAGATCGCAGGCTGTGCGGCGGCGATGCGCGAGCACGCGACACAGGTTGAGACCGGCATGGAGGTATTCGAGATCGTAGGAACAGGCGGAGACCATGCGGGTTCCTTTAATATCTCCACGACTTCCGCGATCGTCGCGGCGGCCGGCGGTGTAAAGGTAGCAAAACACGGCAACCGTGCGGCATCCAGTAAGTGCGGTACGGCTGACTGCCTCGAGGCGCTCGGTGTAAATATCGACCAGAGCCCGGCGCGCTGTGTGGAGATGCTGAATGAAGCCGGTATGTGTTTCTTCTTCGCACAGAAGTATCACTCTTCGATGAAATATGTCGGTGCGATCCGTAGAGAACTCGGATTCCGTACTGTGTTTAATATCCTCGGGCCTCTGACGAATCCGGGAAAACCTTCGATGCAGCTCCTCGGTGTCTATGACGAATACCTCGTCGAGCCGCTGGCACAGGTTCTTGTCGAACTCGGCATCAAGCGCGGCATGGTCGTCTATGGCATGGATAAGCTCGACGAGATCTCCATTAGCTGCCCGACCAGGATCTGCGAGATCAAAGACGGATGGTTCAGAACAACGACGATCACACCGGAAGACTTCGGCTTTACGACCTGTTCGAAGGATGAACTCGTCGGCGGTACTCCGGAGGAGAATGCAAAGATCACGAAAGATATCTTAAGTGGCGCGAAGGGACCGAAGCGTGATGCGGTTCTTCTGAATGCAGGCGCATCGCTCTACATCGCCGGCAAGGCAGATTCCATGAAGGAAGGCGTCCGGCTCGCAGCCGAGATCATCGATTCCGGTAAAGCGATGGAGACACTGAATAAGATGATCGAAGTCAGCAATCGTCCGGAGGCTTAAAGATGACTATTCTCGACCAGTTGGCAGATCACGCGAGAGAGCGTGTGGCATATTCCAGAGAACATGTCTCGCTTGATGAGATGAGATCGCGTGCGGGAGCTCTCGCAGACCAGTCTTTTTCTTTTGAAAAAGCACTGGAAGCAGACCCTGACATCGCCTTTATCTGCGAGTGCAAGAAGGCATCTCCGTCCAAGGGCCTGATCGCTCCGGAGTTTCCGTATCTTCAGATCGCGAGAGACTACGAGGCGGCCGGTGCGGATGCCATCTCCGTTCTTACGGAACCGAAGTGGTTCTTAGGCGCAGATCAGTACCTCGCGGAGATAACATCTGAAGTGCATATCCCATGCCTTCGGAAAGACTTTACCGTCGATCCTTACATGATCTATGAGGCGAAGGTCCTGGGAGCTTCGGCAGTGCTTCTGATCATGTCGATCTTAGATGAGAAGACGGCGGCCAGATATCTTTCGATTGCAGATTCTCTTGGCCTTTCGGCACTGGTGGAGGCACATAATGAAGAAGAAGTGAGAGCTGCCGTACGGATCGGCGCACGAGTGATCGGTGTCAATAACCGGAATCTGAAAGACTTTTCCGTGGATACCGAAAACAGCAGAAAACTCCGTGACCTTATCCCGCATGATGTCCTGTTCGTATCAGAGAGCGGAGTGTCATCCGCGGAAGATGTAAGACTTCTCCGGGAGATCGGAGCAGATGCCGTGCTCGTTGGCGAGACGCTGATGCGGGCATCCGATAAGTCACAGAAACTAAGAGAACTGCGCGGCCTAAATTGACCGAAAAAAATGGAAACGGCTGAATTGACCGGGAAACGACGGGCTCAGCAGAAATGCTGAAGGACGGATGGATGAGAAGTCAGGAGATAAGAAGATGAGTGAAACGAAGATCAAGATCTGCGGACTGCGCCGGATGGAAGACATCGAGGCGGTAAACGGCCTGTTGCCGGACTTTATCGGATTCGTCTTCTGGAGAAAAAGCAGACGATATGTGACATCGGAGCAGGCGGAAGCCTTGAAGAAACAGCTCGATCCGAAGATCACGGCGGTAGGAGTTTTTGTAGATGCTCCCGAAGAGGAAGTGTCAGATCTGCTAAACCGTGGTATAATCGACATCGCGCAGCTTCACGGACATGAAGATGAAAAATATATCTCCAGGCTCCGGAACCTGACGGAAAAGCCCTTGATACAGGCGTTCCAGATCCGCGCGGAAGAAAGTGCGGAGGAGATCCTGAAAAAAGCGGAGAGCAGCTCGGCAGACTATGTGCTGATCGATTCCGGCATGGGGTCGGGAAAGAAATTCGACTGGGATCTTCTGAAAGATTTTCCGAGAGAATACTTCCTCGCAGGAGGACTCGATCCGGAGAATGTGGGAGAAGCAGCCGCAAGGACAGGTGCTTTTGCCGTAGATGTAAGCTCGAATGTCGAGACAGACGGAAAAAAGGACATACAGAAAATGAAGGCGTTCGTCGAAGCGGTTCGTAGGAACTGACGGGGGACGCGGTGGAAATAACGGAAGGAGAATCACTATGACGAATCCAGCAGGACGATTCGGTATTCACGGCGGACAGTACATCCCCGAGACTCTGATGAATGCCGTGATCGAGCTCGAAGAAGCATACAACCACTATAAGAACGATCCGGAATTCAATCGTGAACTGACAGATCTTTTCAATAACTATGCGAACCGTCCGTCGCTTCTTTACTATGCAAAGAAGATGACGGAGGAACTCGGCGGCGCGAAGATCTATCTGAAGAGGGAAGACTTAAACCACACCGGTGCGCATAAGATCAACAATGTTCTCGGACAGGCACTTCTTGCGAAGAAGATGGGTAAGACCCGCCTGATTGCGGAGACCGGCGCCGGCCAGCATGGCGTCGCAACAGCGACTGCCGCGGCACTCTTCGGAATGGAGTGTGTCGTCTTTATGGGTGAAGAAGATACGATCCGTCAGGCACTGAATGTCTATCGTATGCGTCTTCTCGGAGCGACAGTCGTTCCGGTCAAGACCGGTACCAGAACACTGAAAGATGCCGTATCCGAGGCGATGCGTGAATGGACGACACGTATCAGCGATACCCATTACTGCTTAGGTTCCGTCATGGGACCGCATCCGTTCCCGACGATCGTACGTGATTTCCAGGCGGTCATCTCCAAGGAGATCAAGGAGCAGATGCTGGAAAAAGAAGGACGCCTCCCGGATGCTGTACTCGCATGTGTCGGCGGCGGAAGTAATGCGATCGGTGCATTCTATCACTTTATCGAAGATAAGGATGTGCAGCTCATCGGCTGTGAAGCAGCGGGAAGAGGTATCGATACCTTTGAGACTGCAGCGACGGTAAATACCGGCAAACTCGGCATCTTCCACGGCATGAAGTCATACTTCTGCCAGGACGAAGACGGCCAGATCGCTCCGGTATATTCCATCTCCGCCGGCCTCGACTATCCGGGTGTCGGTCCGGAGCACGCACATCTCCACGATATCGGACGCGCACAGTATGTGCCGGTCACAGACGACGAAGCGGTAGATGCCTTTGAGTATCTCTCCAGAACCGAGGGCATCATCCCGGCAATCGAGTCGGCCCATGCCGTCGCCTATGCAAGAAAACTCGCGCCGACGATGGGAAAAGATAAGATCATTGTCGTAAACATCTCCGGCCGCGGCGACAAGGACTGTGCTGCCATCGCCCGCTACAGAGGGGAGGATATCCATGAGTAGAATTAAAAGTGCTTTTGAAAACAAAAAAGCATTCATCGCATTTATCACCTGCGGAGACCCGGACCTAGCGACAACTGCCGCATGCGTGCGTGAAGCCGTAAAGAATGGCGCAGATCTCATCGAGCTGGGGATCCCGTTTTCGGATCCGACAGCAGAGGGTCCGGTTATCCAGGGCGCCAATATCCGCGCACTTGCCGGAGGTGTGAAGACGAAGGATGTATTCGAGCTGGTTCGTGAACTGAGAAAAGATGTGACCGTTCCGATGGTATTTATGACCTATGCGAATGTCGTTTTTTCCTACGGCGCCGAGAAGTTTATCGGTACCTGCGAAGAAGCAGGCATCGACGGCATCATCCTGCCGGACGTACCCTTTGAAGAAAAAGAAGATTTCCTTCCGGTCTGTAAAGCACACGGCGTGGATCTGATCTCGCTGATCGCACCGACATCTGAAAACCGTATCGGAATGATCGCGAAAGAAGCGGACGGATTTATCTATCTGGTATCCAGCCTCGGAGTCACCGGTGAAAGATCCGAGATCAAGACAGACTTAAAAGATATCGTCGAGCACATCAGAAGTGTAACGGATACCCCTGTCGCGATCGGATTCGGGATCAGTAAGCCCGAGCAGGCGGCCGAAATGGCGAAGATCTCAGATGGCGCCATCGTCGGTTCCGCGATCGTAAAGATCGTCGAAAAGTACGGCAAAGATGCCCCGGGACACGTCGGAGAATATGTAAAGAGCATGAAGGATGCCCTCCGTGATCTTTGATCCGGATTTCAAAAATCATCTGTCGTATATCAGGAGTTGCAGTAAAATGCAGCTCCTTTATTATGTGTTTTTCTATTTGTTAAAAATGTTGAATAAAACGAGTTTCTGATAGATAATAAATAGAAAGATACTTGATATCTTGGAGGGTATTAGATATGAAGATTTGTCCGAATTGCCAGCAGGAGATGGATGACTCATTCACAACCTGTGAGAATTGCGGTGCCGACCTGGTGGATATGGTCGGAGAAGAAGAAATGCAGAGACCTCTGCGAAGGACCCCATCCGCATTAGGTCCGCGCACACCGGGATCCATGGCAAGACCGGTCCATCCTAGATCCACTCCTTCCAGAGCTTCTTTAGCAGCAAGAAGAAGTACGCCTGCAGGTGTGAATGCCAGACGTAAGGCGGAAGAGGAAGAAAGAGAACTTAACGAGCAGCGTTCAGAAGATATGAATCATGCTGCTTCCTTTACGCCGGGATTCAAGCCTGCGGAATCTGATGCGCAGGCTTCGATGACGGAAGAAGCGGCGCACTTCGCACCGGATACCTCCGAATCTCTTTCGGAGACGACCCTCGGCGCATCCCATGAAGCATCGTCATCGACGGGCCACATCGCCCCGACCATGCAGGAAAGACTCATGAAGAGAAATCATCCTGAGTGGGATCTGGATACTTCGTCAGAAGAGAGTGAGGATCATTTCAAGCCGATTCCGCCGTTTGTCACCGCAGAAGAAGCTGATCGTCCGTCACCGTTTGTGCCGGCAAAGAATCCGGTAACATCAGATAGTACTCCTAATGTCCCGAGAGGAAGAGCTTCTGTGGATGTTGCGGCAAATCCCGAAAAACGCATCGACACATCTTCCGGCTCCGGAGAGATCTCCGTTACCGTCCGGATCTGCCCGAGCTGCCGTTCCCGCTGCTTCAGTTCCGAGAAGACCTGTAAGAACTGCGGTTACCAGTTCCCGAAAGCCGGAGCGCTTGCCTCTCTTTCCGCAAAGAGTACGAATATCCTTGCGATGCTGGCGGCACTTGCGATGGCGATCTCCGTATTTACGAATATCATGACATACAAGGTAAACGGCGTGAAGGAGGAACTGAAACTGATCGACAGTTATCATGGCTTCGGCTTCCTTGCGCTCGCTGCATTGGCGATGGTTTTTGCCTTCTCCGGAAAAAATATTGCGGTCATCATAGTCGGTCTTCTTTCGGCAATCGCCGCTGCGGCGGAACTCTACTACCGCTGGTATGATATCACAAAGGTAAATAAATACAGCAATGTCGATAATGAGATCGGAATCTGGCTTTTAGGCGCGGGTGCCGGACTTATCTTTGTTGCCGGTATTTACGGCATGATAAAAGAAAAGAAGAAGATGGAGCAGTTTACAACTGATTATTTTAATTCGATATGAGTCTTTTTCATCGAAAAGCACTTGCCCCGATTCCTTTCGATCCATCGAAAGAAGAGCCTGCTGTTAAGAAGAGTATCTGCACAGGCGAGGCGACGGCCGGTTTTCTGGATCGTGCCACAGGTCATTTCCGGGATGTGCAGGTCATCAAGACTCCGATGGATCTTCAGGAGTTCTGCCAAAGGACGGACACAGACCCTAAAACGATCAGAACGATCTACTAAACTGATATACCATGCAATACGAAAATGGAGCCCGCAGATTCTGCAGGCTCCATTTCCACTTTATTTCGGATGACGATTCTTCCGTCAGGAAGGACTATTCTTCGATCTTCCGATCTTTCTTCTGAAGAAGAAGTACTGCCAGGAAAGATATGCCGAGCATAGATGCGCCGATGACAGCCAGGAAGCTTACGGTCTCACCGGTCTTTACGATTCCACCGGGCTTCTCCTCGGAAGAAGCTGTTGTGGTAGTAGTGGGTTCTTCGGAAACGATTCTTCTCTGCGCATCCGCGACTTCGACGTCGGTTGTGCTTTCCGACGGCTCCTGCGGATCGGTGGAAGCCGGAGCAGATGTCGGTTCCTGAGGCGCCTCTGTTGTGGCAGCGGGCTCAGAAGTAGTCGTAGGATCGGCTGCTGTCGTCGGATCTGCAGTTGTCGCAGGAGTTGTTGACGTAGTAGGTTCTGTCGGAGTACTCGGAGTGGTGGGAGTGCTCGGAGTGGTCGGATCTGTCGGATTACTCGGAGTTGTAGGAGTAGTCGGTGCCGGAGGATTCGGCGTTACCGGTGTGCGCTCATTGCTTACATACTTATCTGCCGAATAATGTGAGAAATCCACTACCATGACCGGATAATCCGTTCCGTTATAACTTACGGTGGAAGGATAGGTGGACGTGGATGTTTCCGCGAAGATGACGAAGAACGGAGTATCATCCAGTTCATAGTCATCCGGAGCGGAAGTCTCTACGAATTGATACAAGGTGCCACGGACAAGAGAAGTAAATGTCGCCTTACCGTTTCTGTCGGTATTCTTTGTTCCGATGCTGCTCGTAGATGTAACAGTCTGCCCTGAAAGAACCGCGGAGGAAATGCGGAATGTCGCACCGGAAAGAAGAGTGCCCGTCGAGTCTTTATCATGTTTTACGATGTTAAATGTTCCATATCCGATATTCGAAGAAGAACTTGCGGCGCTTTCCAGAACCTTGCCTTTGATAACGGCAGAGTTTTCATTTCCGCTAGTGATCACTCCGACGAGCTTACAGGTGTTTTCCGAATTGCTTTCGTTAAGAGTTTCCCCGGCTACCAGATTCACACGGGCACGATACTTGACTGTATATCTCGTGGAATCGTTGAGTGTGAGCGTGAAAGTATGACTATCCGGATCAAATGAAACAGAACCGGCTTCCGCTGGCCGATCATTCAGCGTGATGGATTCCAGATCCACATCCAGTGCGGATCCCATCGTATCCGAGAGAGTAAGCTTTGTGCTGTTCGGATCAAGGTCCATTGCCATCGGGTTTACGACGATCGTGTACTCGGCATAAGGTGCTATCGGGGCTTCATAAGCAACATACTTCTGCAGCTCGGAAGGCTTTGTGTTGAGCCATCTTGCTCTTCTGGTTTCAGGATCTTCGCCCTCGTAGTAGAGAGTGGCTTCATTGACGAACTCGTGCTTTTCCGCATCCTGTCTGTCCATGTGTGTGCGGTACTCGATGTAAAGACCTTCGTTACGGCTCTTAAGCTCTGCGATGAGCTCCGGCTTGAAGTCGAAGCGGATCCTGGTGCTGCCGCCTTCTTCGTAGATCTTATAGCTGATGTACTCTGCCATATTCAGACGGTTCCAGTAGGAATCATGGAAGAAGAAGCTTGCTTCATCGACGGAGGAATTATCCGGGATCGTGTCGATAATATATCCACTGTTGATCGTACTCTTTGTGATCGGGTTCAGGAATAACTGCCAGCGGATATATCCGAGCTCGAGCTCATCGATGCCGGTCGAAGGATCTGTCTCGGATGCGGCACGCCATTTCTCCATGTTGTAGCCGGATCCGTAGATGTTTGTAGTACGGTTTACAGGTGTTTTTGCCTGGGTGCTGGATACCGTGACACGGTTCGGGATCGTACCCGGATAGCCGTCTTCGTAGTAGTTGCCGGGGGTGTCATAGTGGTTTTGGGAGATGAATTCTTCCGCACGCTGACGATCGAACATCTCCTCTCTGACCTGTACGAGATAGTAAAGATAGAGGGTCTGCCCGTCATCCATGTGATAGATCGTGCCGGTAAATGTCTGTCCGTCTCCGCCGTCGTCGGCAAAAGCACTGCAATCGGTAAACTCGCTGGTGTGGTTTTTGTCGGTATAGACCTTGGGTGTGTTATAGAGGGACATACCGGGCCACATGGTATCTACGACCTGAATATTCGTCTGTTCTCCCGTCGCGGTGATCGGGATCAGGCAGGAATAGATATGATCGGCATTATTCTCGATATGGAAGACTTTATCGACGTCGAGCTTTGAATCAACGGGCTTTTTACCGACGAGAAGCGTGATGTCGCGGGCTCCGGTAAAAGAGATCTTGATCGGATCCGGATCCTGATTCGGATTCGGATCCACTTCGATCGATCCGTAAAAAGAGAGATGTCCGATGCGGTCTTCCTGTGCGCAGAAATCCTTATCTGTATAGGTGAGCGTGATAGTATGGCCGCTGATGAGGTAAGTACCCAGCTTTTGATCTCCATCCATGATGTCTCCGGATTTTCCGACGAAGTCCATATTCTCCGGAAGCTCGTAGGTGAAAGAGTCGCCCGCACTGATTTGAAAAATATCGTTATTGGGAAGTTTCCAGTTCAGCGTGCAGACAATGGTATCACCGTAGTTGACCTCCGAGTTATCGGTAAGGTCGACTCCTCTGATGGTGAGCGTGGCATCCAGATCTCCGCCGGTAAGAGCTGTGACCTCGTTTAACGGGGTAGAAGCTGCGGCGTGAACGCTTGTGTTCTGGAAAAAGGGAATAGAAACGATAATAAAAATAAGCGACGTAAATAAAGCAAGAAGCCTGCGATGCATGATGTCATGTCCTCCAATGCAACCAATGATGAATCTGTTTTATGTCGTGTTTATGTCCAACCCAACGTAGTTCACGGTAACATTAACAGAAATCGCAGATGATGTAAATTATATAAACTATAGATAAATATAGGTCAAATTCTTAATGCAATAGTGAAAAACCCGAGATTTCTCTCGGGTTTCGGCTTTTTTTGCGCTTTTTTTGAAAATCACTCGCCTATTTCAGGAAGCTCTTTCATCGGATCTCCCCAGGCGCCTAGATCACGCCCGTCAGAACTTACATATCGTTCTTCGCCACCGCAGAGCACCTGCTTGACGGTTTTGTATCTTTCGATGAAAGGAACGCTGCGTTCGGAAAAAAGAAAATGCTATAATGCATATATCAAAAAGTGGAAGGAGTCCGATGCCATTGCTCGCTGATGCATGTGGAAGAAAACTGAATACATATCTTCCGGACTATGTGGTCTTTGACCTGGAAACGACGGGCACATCCTGCTATTCGGATGCAGTCGTCGAGATCTCCGCAGTTAAAGTGAAGGGCGGATCTGTCGTTGATGAGTTCACTACTCTGGTCAATCCCGAGCGCCATATTCCCGGCTTCGTGGTCGGGATCCACGGGATCTCCGATGATATGGTGAAGGACAGTCCGTGCTTTCGCGAAGCACTTTCGGACTTTCTTGATTTTGCCGGAGATGAGGTCTTTGTCGGACACAATATCCAGTCCTTCGATCTGAAGTTTCTCTATCGCGATGCACAGAACTACTGGGGCAAAACGATCGGCAACGACTATATCGATACGCTTTCTTTCGCCCGAAGAGTCCTGAAAGGCTTAGATCACTACCGCCTTTCCGATCTGGCTGATTACTACGATATCCCGGTCATCGGCGCACACCGCGCACTGAATGACTGCCGCATGAACCAGCAGGTCTTTGAGCATCTGGCAAAAGAACTCGCAGGGCAGCCGCAGTTCTGTACAGGTACCGTATCACCGGCGCCGGCAGATACGATCGATGGAGTTCTTCCCGGGATCCTTCCCGGCACACTCCGCTGTCCGCGCTGCGGCAGTTCCCTAATCAAGCGGAACGGCAGATTCGGCGAATTCTGGGGATGCCTGAACTTCCCGGACTGCAAGTTCACCCGGGATGCAAAGAAGTGATCAGTACGAGGATAGAAGATTTATCAGGAAAAGAGATGGAACGCATGTCAGAAAATAATCTGGATAACAAATTGGATGGTACATCGTCAAAACCCGGCGACGAAAACTTATCTGCCGATGAGCAGAAGAAGCGTGCCCGCCACGAGCTCTATCTCAAGCAGAAGGCGCTCCTGGACACCTTCCTCGAAAAGAAAGCGATCACACAGGCCCAGTACGACAAAAGCTTCCACGACCTCACCGAAAAGATGGGTGAAAATATTTCATCGTAATCGATCCGCTTCGCCACCGATATTCATAGGCATAATATTTGGACAGTTCATTTGGTACTATTGCGACAGATGAGACAGATGAGACGTCGGATGAGACGTCAGATGAGAGATTGCAATAGGAGGTAACCACTATGAACTATGTTTTTGTTGACTTTGAAATGTCGCTTATTGGGAAAGAGTACAGAGAACTCCGGAAGATCTGCCGACAGGAAATCATTGAAATCGGTGCAGTTATGTTGGATGAATCGTTTTCAGAGATATCCTCGTTCAAGAGATATGTGCGTCCGGTGTATGCAAGACATATTTCAAATGCGATTCACGACCTGACGGGAATCGATGATTGTCAGTTATATGCCTGCAATGAGATCGAAGAGGAACTGAATGCCTTTGCTCATTGGTGCCTCTCAAATGGAGAAGATGTAGTCGTGTATGCCTGGAGTGAGAATGACCTTTCCCAGATTCAGAACGAGTATCTTCTCAAGGGCTTGTCTTTCAGTGAAGACCTTGAAAAAGTCATTGATTCATGGAAAGATCTTCAGGCTGAATATGATGAAGCAGTAGAAGCAGCTAAACCGACAGCTTTACACAGGGCTCTTGCATCGATCGGGAAATCTTTTGATGGAAAAATGCATGATGCTTTAGATGATGCAAGAAACACATCATTCCTGTTTGTCGAGATGTCCGATCAGGAAGAATTCCTTAAGACCGTGAATTACACTCACTGCTATTCAGAGTGCGAAAAATCAACAGTAACTTTAGGAGATCTCTTTGACTTCTCGAGATTCAGGTTTGATGAATCTGCTTGATCGAATCAAGTCACGTTTAACAGAAAATTCAAACATATCTGTAAAAGAGGATGTGTGTCTTCCTTACAATTAGCATATCAATAACATCTGATATCGACATCTTGGAATGACAACGACAGTGAGGTGATCAGAATGAAAAAACCAGTTACTATATGTGTTATAAGTGTTCTTTTAATTGGAGGACTATCTGCATGTTTATATTATCTTTCCACGCACGATCTATTTAAACCGAATGAGACTGTGACCACAACGGAAGCGAGAATAGTGGATAATAGAAGTGTTTCTGAGTCCTCGATAACAAAAGCATCTTCTGAGTATGTGACTGAAGATCCCAAACAAACAGAACCGACTACTCGGGAAGTTACAGATGAGGCTTTTGAATCAAAAGGGTACGCCTACGAAAATATGATTGGTGATACTTTATACTTTTATACTGTTAAGAACAATTCGCAGAGTACTGTAAAGGTGATTGGAAATGCAGTCGCATATGGAAGCGCAGGAAATACGGTGGGCGCAGAAACAGCTGATATAGATACTCTTGGACCGAGTGAAACCAGTATAATGGTCTTCTACTTTAGTGATGTGAAAGATATACAGAAATTTGATTGTTCACTTACATTTGAAAAGCAATCTTTCTTTTCTCCTGTTATTTCGAATATTCAATTAGATGAGACCGTAAATGACCATAACCTCACTGTAAGGGCCACAAATAATGGCGACACAGATGCATTTCTCCTTCAGGCGTATGCGTTGTTCTTTGATAAGGATAACAAACTGGTATCGTATGATTCTGAATATATTACAGATGGAGATGCTGCACTTAAGCCGGGAGCAACTCTATCTGCTCAGCTGGATGCAAGAAAAGACTTTGACCATGTTGAATGCTACCTTACAGGAAGATCGATGGGAAAAGGAACTTCAGAGAATACTGAAGTTACAGAGAGTGATTTTGAGATTAAGAAGTATGTGTACGAAAACAGTATCGGAGATACCATATACTTCCTTGGAATAAAGAATAACAGTGATAAGAATGTCAGCATCAGTATAAATATGACTGCATTTGATTCGGCTGGAAGCACAATAGGTGCAGCTGATGGTTCAATTAATACACTCGCTCCTGGAGAAGAGTCACTTGCTTCGTTCTACTTTAATAATGTAAACAATATTCATCATGTCGAATACACAATGGGATTTGATACATCTCCGTACTTCTCATCTGCATTAAAAGATATGGAGATTACAGAGAGTAAAAACGACAAAAACGTGGTTGTGACTATCAAAAACAATGGAACGGAACCTTTACAATTCGTTAGTGCTCATGCCTTGTTCTTAGATTCTTCGGGAAAAGTTATAGCTCATGATGAAACGTATTTTACTGATGATGATTTTGAACTTAAGCCGGGAGCGACTATCTCCAAACAGCTTGATAGTAGGAAAAAATATGATTCGGTAGTGATTTACTATTCATCAATCCAATACTGAATAGAATGATTCTTGTCTCAATGATAATGATGCATTGTCCCGGATAAAATCTCTTCGCGTTGAATCATTTGAAAATATGATTTAACCCCTTAACCCCTTGTGAGTTTTCTTACAAGGGGTTATACTATGTTTAAAGAGGAGTGGGTGATAGAGATGGCTGGTATTGAGAAGAGAATACGACAACTTGAAAAAGAGATTTCTGAGCTCCCAAGGGGTTATATCTCAAGAAAAACCATTGGCGGCAAGATAAGGAAGTACTATCAGTGGACCGAAGATGGGAAGAAGAAAAGCCGGTACCTTAAAGATGAGGCTGCGTCAGATTTAGAAGAACTGATCGATATTCGGAGAGAAAAACAGCAGGAACTAAAAACACTGAAAAAGCAGTTCCCTGGAAAGCAAACGGATATTGATCCGTATTCGTCTTTATCTTATAAGAAACGTCAGGGCATAGGTTCTTACGGATCTTTCTATCTTGCGGAGGAAGGTGCTTCCTATAATGGCGTGAATTCGGCTAGATCAGAGATCATCGTTGGAGAGAGTCTTGAAGAATTCATTGCGCCGATCCGTGAATTAAAAAAACGCGATTGTTTCGGGGAGCTTAAGAGTTATCTTGAAAATGGACCGGCGGGCAAGGTCTTTGTCCTTTACGGATTAAGAAGAACTGGTAAGACTACACTAATCAAGCAGGCGATTGCGTCGCTGTCAAAGACAGAACTTAAGAAAACGGCTTTTATTCAAGTAACTTCACAGAGTACTCTGGCAGGGGTTAACACAAATCTCCGTCGATTACGGGACGAGGGTTTTCGTTATGTTTTTATCGATGAGGTTACACTTGCGGAAGACTTTATAGAAGGTGCAGCACTCCTTTCGGATATCTATGCCGCATCGGGAATGCGTATCGTTCTGTCCGGAACGGATTCGCTTGGGTTCATGTTCTCAAGAAGTGGAGAACTGTATGACAGATGTATATTGCTTCACACGACATTTATCCCTTATAGGGAATTCGAACGTGTGTTGGGAGTGAAAGGTATAGATGAGTACATCCGTTATGGTGGGACAATGTCTCTGAGCGGACAGCACTATAACGGACATAGTACTTTTGAAACGAAGGAAGGAACGGATGAGTATATCGATAGCGCAATTGCGAGAAATATCCAGCACTCCCTTCGATTCTATCAGAAAGGCGGCCGTTTCGGGCATCTTGCAGAATTATATGAGAAGAATGAATTGACCAGTGCAATCAATCGTGTGGTAGAGGACATCAACCATCAATTTACGATCGATGTACTTACCAGAGATTTCATCTCGCATGATCTGGGCATTTCGAAAAGAAATCTTCGCAAAGACAGAAAGGCTCCGACAAAAGTCCTCGATCAGATCGGTGGAAGTGCCTTTAACGAAGAATTGAGAGTTATGCTGGAGATTCTGAATAAGAGTGAGCTGACTGTCGAGATCTCGGAAGCTCATCGAGTCGAAATTAAGGAGTATCTGGATCTTCTGGATCTGACGGTAGAGATTACGACGGAAACTATTCCTGTTCGAAATGAAAAGCTGTTCCGTACTGTGATCGCTCAACCAGGACTTCGGTATTCGCAGGCGGATGCGCTGGTCAGACAGCTGCTGAGAGATGAAGACTTTCAAAAACTTTCTGCGAAGGAGAGAGCGTCGATCCTTGATCGGATCCGAAATGAGATCCTCGGCCGAATGATGGAAGATATCGTTCTGCTGGAAACCAAAGCTGCTTACCCGGACAAAGAAGTTTTCCGCTTGCAGTTCGAGTATGGTGAGTTTGATATGGTGATCGTCGATCCGGAAAATATAACCAGTGAGATTTTTGAGATCAAGCACAGTACGGAGGCGGTTCCCGAACAATTGAAGAACCTTGCTGATAGGGAGAAGTGCGATGCGGTGGAGTTCAGATATGGAACGATTACCGGAAAGTCAGTTCTTTATCGCGGCGAGAGCAAGCGGGAAGGAGATATCTCGTATATAAATGTAGAAGAATATCTGAGAAGACTTGGAAAAGGAAGTGCAGTTTAAGCGGGGGATCAGAGTTCTTCCTTTAGTTCTCCCAGGAACTGCTCCATGAAGGCATGACGTTTGTCGGCGAGGACTCTGGCTTCGTCGGTGTTGAGAGTGTCTCGGAGGAGAAGGAGTTTATCGTAAAAATGCTGGACGGAGTCCTTAAGGTTCCGTCCTTTTTTACCGCCATAGGCAAATGTCCTTGCGATGCCGATGGCGCCCATGGCGTCGAGCCGGTCGGCATCCTGGACGATTTTTCCTTCGAGTGTATCCGGCGTCTTTCCTTTATTTTTACTGAAAGAAACCGAGTTGATGATCGTTACGATTCTTTCGATCGTGCTTTCAGATACGCCTTGCTTCTCTAGAAAAGCTCTCGCATTGGCATTGTTTTCTGTCTGGAAAAGCTTGTGGTCATCCACATCGTGAAGAAGCGAAGCAAGAGAGATAAGCGAAAGATCACACTCGGGATAGCCGGAAGCGATCGCGAGTGCATTTTTATAGACGCGAAGAGAATGCTCCGCGTCATGGCCATCCGCGTTACCTGCGAAAAGTGCTTTTATATAGGAAATAGTGTTATTGATCAGCTGCTGATTCATACTCGATATTATAGCATTTCCGGAAGAACTTCGGAGGGTTGCCGGAGGGTCTTTCTATAATATTTGCAATCTTTCTCTGATAATATCTTGACATTCTTTGACTTTAGAATTATAGTAGGTTTAGCACTCGAGAAGACAGAGTGCTAAACCGTACTTTGACACGAGATGAAGGAGGTGCGGACATGGCTTTGGACAATCGGAAAAAGGAAGTTCTTCAGGCGATCGTGGACGATTATGTCGCGACATGTGAACCTGTCGGCTCAAAGGCTTTGATCGATCGTCATGATTTCATGGTAAGCTCCGCAACCCTCCGTAACGATATGGCCGAGCTGGAGCAGATGGGGTACCTCGAGAAGCCGCATACTTCCGCAGGACGTATTCCTTCGGATAAAGGATACAGGGAGTATGTCGATTCCCTCATGAAGGTCGATCATCTTTCTGATGAGGAGGGGCGTGAGATCAAGGAGAAGCTCAGTATGAGTTTTGATGAGATCGCAGGACTCCTGAAGGCGGCGTCCTCGACACTTGCCGATCAGACCGGCTACATCTCCCTGGCGATGACGCCGAAGCTTACGAGCAGCTATCTGACACAGCTGAAGATGCTGATGATCGAGCCGGGAAAAGTACTGGTGGTCGTAGTGCTCTCGGCAGGTGTCGTGAAGAACCGTATGGTACGTATCCCGGATTTCCTGACGCAGGAGCAGATCGCGCAGATCAGTAATGCGGTCGAGCAGGGACTTTCCGGACTTCCGCTGTCGGAGATCTCCCTGATCACGGTAGCGACAGCGGCCAAAGACAACCAGAAGGTCGAGCTTCCGGAGTCGCTTCTGAACCAGGTGCTCTATGAGGCATATACAGCGATCAAGCAGGCGGACAACCTGGATGTCTATATGCAGGGCAAGCACCGTATGCTTTCTCTTCCGGAGTTTTCCGATACGAAAAAAGCACAGGGCCTTTTCGATACGCTGTCGCATGACGGACTGGTCGCCGGATATGTCGATGAGGTCACGAAGCAGGATGAGAAGAAAGAGTACATGATCCGTATCGGTCAGGAGATCACGCTCGAGGGACTCGATAACTGCAGCTTCATTACCACGACATATAATGTCGGCGGCAAGGTTGCCGGAAATATCGGAGTCATCGGACCGAAGAGGATGGAATACAGTAAGGTCATCTCGCAGATAAATTTCGTGCGGATGATGCTCGATGAGAAACTGAATCAGCCGTAGCAGGGATCCGGGTGAAACCAGGAAAGATGCAAAGGCTGTTAACGATAATAAGAACTGAAAAGAGGCAAAGGAATGAAGAAACACGAACACAACGAAGATCCGATCGAGCTCAATACCGGAAATGAAGAAGAGGTTCTGGAGTTTCCGGAGGACGAGGTAGAGAAGAAAGCTGAAACAGAAGAAGCGGAGAGCGCTTCGGAAGAGTCAGCTGAGACAGCGGAAGCCGAAGATGCGGAGACATCCGAAGGCGATGCATCTGAAGAAGATAAGGACGCGGAACTTGCAGATCTGAAGGACCGCTACATGAGACTTCTTGCCGAGTACGACAACTTCAGAAGACGTACGCAGAAGGAAAAAGAAGAGATCTATGCGGCATCTGTCGCGGAAGTCGTAAAGGAGTGGCTGCCGCTCGTAGATGATATCGAAAGAGCTGTTGCTTCTTCCGAGAATATGGATGAGACTTCGGTCGAGAAAGTCGCCGAGGGTATCAAGCTGATCGGCAAGCAGGCCGGATCGGTCCTTGGAAAACTCGGTGTCGAAGAGATCTCCGGAAAAGAAGGCGAAGCATTTGATCCGAATCTGCATGAAGCAGTCATGCATGTGGAGGATGAGAACTTCGGTGAGCAGCAGATCGCGCAGGTCTTCCAGAAAGGATATACCTGCAAGGGCAAGGTCATCCGTCACACTGTCGTGAAGGTTGCAAACTAAAAAAACAGCACGGGCTTTATAGTTCGAACTGACATAGAAACAACGAAAACAAAAATATAAAGGAGTACACACTATGGAAAACTTTGAGAGAATGAGTCTGGTCCCAACCGTTATTGAGTCGACAAATCGTGGCGAACGTGCATACGATATCTTCTCCCGTCTTCTGAAAGAAAGAATCGTTATTCTTTCCGAGGAAGTAAATGCAGTTACAGCAAGCCTGATCACTGCACAGCTTCTGTTCCTCGAGGCAGAGGATCCGGATAAGGATATCCAGTTCTATATCAACAGCCCGGGAGGATCCGTTACCGACGGCATGATGATCTACGACACCATGCAGCACATTAAGCCGGACGTGCAGACCATCTGCATGGGTATGGCAGCTTCCATGGGTGCGGTACTTCTTACAGCAGGTACAAAGGGCAAGAGATTTATCCTGCCGAATGCGGAAGTCATGATCCACCAGCCTCTGGGCGGTGCACAGGGTCAGGCAACCGATATCCTGATCGCAGCAGATCACATCAAGAGAACAAAGCAGAAGCTCAATAAGATCCTGGCAGATGCTTCAGGCCAATCCCTCGAGACCATCGAGAAGGATGTCGAGCGTGATAACTGGATGACAGCTGAGGAAGCTCTGAAGTATGGTCTGGTCGATCACATCATGGAGAAGAGATCTTAAGGAATAAAACCAAAAGGTCCTTCCAAAAAAAAAGAACGAAGCGGGAAAGCTCTGGTAGAGTGCTTTTCCCGATGAAGGAGGAAAAGAATATGGCAAAAGTAATTGGTATTGACTTAGGTACAACAAACTCATGTGTAGCGGTAATGGAAGGCTCCGAGCCGGTCGTTATCCCGAATCCGGAAGGTAACCGTACGACACCGTCCGTCGTTGCTTTCTCTAAGAACGGCGAGCGTCTGATCGGTCAGGTCGCAAAGCGTCAGGCCGTCACCAACCCGGAGAGAACAGTAATGTCCATCAAGCGTGAGATGGGCTCGAACTACAAGGTATCTATAGATGATAAGCAGTATTCTCCGCAAGAGATCTCCGCAATGATCCTCTCTAAGCTGAAGAGCGATGCGGAAGCTTATCTCGGACAGACAGTAACACAGGCGGTCATCACGGTTCCTGCTTACTTCTCTGATGCACAGCGTCAGGCAACAAAGGATGCAGGTAAGATCGCAGGTCTTGAAGTTCTGCGTATCATCAACGAGCCGACAGCAGCATCCCTCGCTTACGGCCTCGATAAGGAATCCGATCAGAAGATCCTCGTATTCGACCTCGGCGGCGGTACATTCGATGTATCCATCCTCGAGATCGGCGACGGTGTATTTGAAGTTCTGGCAACAGCCGGTAACAACCGTCTCGGCGGTGATGACTTCGATAAGAAGATCGTAGATTACCTCGTAGATACATTTAAGAAAGAACAGGGCGTCGATCTGACAAACGATAAGATGGCGATGCAGAGACTGAAGGAAGCAGCGGAGAAGGC
>DFFH01000036.1 GCA_002368805.1 Mageeibacillus sp. UBA3781
TTGATCGCAGGAACGATCGCTCCGATCTTTGCCCCTCTGGGATTCGGAGACTGGCGCTTCTCCACTGCCCTGATCACCGGATTCATGGCCAAGGAAAGTGTCGTATCCACGCTGAATGTCCTCACAGGCAGCGACGCCATTGTGCAGACTCTCTTATCTCCTTTGGCTGCCATGAGTATCCTGGTCTTCTGCCTTCTGTACACTCCGTGTGTCGCAGCAGTCGCCTCTGTCCGTCGGGAGCTTGGTGCCAAGTGGGCCACGATCGTCGTTATCTCTCAGTGTGCCGTTGCCTGGATCGCCGCTTTCGGCATATATCAGATCGGAATGCTCGTAGGACTGGGCTGATTTTTCCTTAATATCATATTCATGGTCTTTTTATTAACTTTCCGCACATAGTACAGGAAGACGCGAAACGAAAAAAAACAGATCCCGTCGAAAGATATCGGCGGGATCTCGTTTCGAAAAAATTTCCTGCATCAAAAGTGTGTCGATAATAATGCAAGAAGTTGTCAACAAGCGTGGGGGGCTAGAGTCGTGTGCGTCAGAAAGATGGCAAACTTTCTCTAACGGAGGCATTGGGGTTGTCTGTTCACACCGCCCCCTACTTAATTATATTTTATGTATTTCTTGAAAAATCGATACCAAATCTTTGCACTTTATGTCATAATAATGGTGTAAGTTTATTACATCGCAAAAGTGCCGGCGGAAGGGGTTGCCGCCGTATATTCAGGCAGTTTCCACTGCTTATTTCAGGAGGCTTTTATGGATCAGGATGTTAATAAAGAACTACAGAGACTTCTTTTTATGCAGCGTGAGCGCCTGATGGTCCGCTCCTCATATGAACATGAATTCGACTTTTACGATCTGGTCGCGACCGGACAGCTCGAGGAAGTTATGCGGCAGGTCAGAGAATACCATATTTCCGAGCTTCGCGGTGTAGGCATGCTCTCCCCTGACAGGCTTCGGAATGTCAGATACCATCTCATTATTAGTATTGCCATGATCGCCCGCTACTGCATCAACTACGGTATGGATGTCGAGACATCCTATTCTCTTTCCGATATCTATATTCAGCAGTGCGATGCCGCGACATCCACCGCACAGCTTGATTCTATCCAGCAGAAGTGTATCGAGGACTACTGCACCAGAATGAGAGCGCTGCGTCTCGACAATATCTTCAGTAAGCACGTCGTCCGCGCCATCGAATACATCTACAGTCACCTTCAGGACCGTATCCTGGTCCCGGATCTTTCCGAATACCTCGGATTAAATGACGCCTACTTCTCGAAGCTCTTTAAGAAAGAGACCGGCGTTTCCGTCAGCGACTTTATCCGTCTGAAGAAGATCGATGCCGCCAAGCACATGCTGAAGCACTCGGACTATTCGTGTCTCAGCATCTCGCAGTTCCTGTCTTTTTCTACCCAGAGCCATTTTATCCAGGCCTTTAAGAAACAGACCGGACTTACGCCGGAAGAGTATCGGAAAGACTACTTCCACAAGGCTTTCCCGAAAGATGCGAAAACGAAGCAGGATGCCTTCCTTCCTATCGAGCATACCGAGGAAGAGCTCGCGAAGCTTCTCGAAGAGGCGAAAAAGAAGAATCTCGCCACGACGCCTCGGGCAAATACGGAGGAATAACAGATATGTCGGGGATGATTCTGTTTTTGACCTCTTTTGTCAGTGTATCTTTTCTTTTGCTTCCGAAGGGGACCGAGCTTCTTTTTGTTCTTATGGCCGTGATCCTCTTTGCTTTGGCTAAGAATAAGATCCCCGTATCCTCGCTGAACAGCATTCAGAAGAAGCCTCTGATCCGCTCGATCGCGCTCTCCGGACTTCTGGTCATCTACTTTATCATCAACTGTTATGGAAGATATGAGAATATGAACATCATGCTCGCCATGATCGTCGGCATCGTATTCCTTCTTCTGTCGATCCCGCTCACCTTAAGGATCGGTTCGAAAGAAGCGGATCTGCCGGAGCTTTCTCCGAAAGAGGAAGAAAAGAATGCCGCATCACTGATCTTCTCACTGGCAGTGGGATTTATCACCGTGCTGATCCTTTCTCAGTCATCTCCGCTTTATCCTTGCAACAACTGGTCAGATGCCAACTGTTTCCTCACTCTCGGAAGAACTCCTCTTCACGGCAGAAAGATGTATAGCGAAGTCTTTGACCATAAAGGGCCTCTCCTTTACCTCATCCACACCGTCTCCGCCTTGATCTCCCCGGATTCCTTCCTCGGAATGTATATCATCCAGTCACTCTTCTGCGCCATGACGCACCGCTTCATGGTAAAGACCGCCGGACTTTTCACTAAGAAAGACCGCACGGTATATCTTCTTTCTATTCCCGCATTATTCCTTCTCTTCTCATCGAATGCATATTTCTATGGCGACTCGACGGAAGAACTTCTTCTCCCGTTTGTGATCGCCGGCATCTATGTCATCTTCAAGTCATTCCGGAAAGAAGAAGATCTTTCCAAAAAGGATATGCTCATTCTCGGATCCGGAGCGGCCTTTGCCTTCTGGATCAAGTTCACACTCTGCGGTTTCTGGATCGGAGCGATCCTCTATATGGTTTTCCGCCTTCTCCGAAGACATGAGGGAAAGAAACTTCTTAAATATGCGCTGTGGTTCTGCGTACCCTGTATTGCCATCTCGGTACCGATCCTCATTCTCCTTGCCGCCACATCGACATTAAGTGACATGTTCACCGTATATTTCTATAACAACATGTTCAGTTATCAGAGCTTAAACGGCGGCATCCCGATCTTCGGCAAACTCCCTTACTCCTTGATCCTCACGATCATGAAGCTCGACACCAATCACGTCATGGCGGCGCTTATTGTCTCCGCGATCTTCTATCTGAGTTCTCTGAAGGACAAGCGCTACATCACCTTCTATTCGGTCACATTCGTAACGACAGCATTCTTCGTATTCTTCGGCGACTCCCAGATGTTCTACTACATCTTCGGACTTGCCGGATTTGCACTTCCGGGCATCATCCCATGGATCCTTCTTGTCCGCCGTGCGCTGGCTCCGAAGGATTCAAGACGGCTTCTTACCGTCATCTCCGCAGCCGCGCTTCTTTCTTGCTGTATCTATGCCTTCTCCGCATCCTGTGCAACATTCGAGATCTTTACCAAAAGGTCAGATCTCCCGTCTTACAAGTTTGCGGAGTATATGGATACCTCCGAGAATGTCTCTATCCTGAATTTCGACTTCCCGGACAGCGGCTTTTATTCCGCTTCCGGCTCCGTTCCCACAGAGAAATACTACTGCAAGTATAATCTGGATGATGTTCTCCCGGAGATCATGAGCAGCCGCATCCGGGCAATCGCCGAGCGCCGCGTGGAGTATGTTATCACGAGGAACCACGTATATAACTTCAAGAATTATGATCTGATCGCCTCGGCAGATCTCACCGAGATCGACTTCGATGGCGAGGTCGGCACCGACACTTACTTCCTTTACAGGCGCAACGAAGGAGAAAACCATGGATAAAACTTCGATGAATAATAAGTCTCACGATCGTTTTACCCTCCTTCTCATCGCAGTTTCCTCGATCCTTCTGACATCCTTTGTCTGTCCTTACGCACCCTGGTTCCGTTACTGCTTCGAGACAGATGAAACCGTTTACCGCATCCTCTCTCTCGGCTGGATCCGCGGCAAGCTCCCCTACCGCGACCTTTTCGATCACAAGGGGCCTCTCTCGTATGTCTTCTATGCGCTCGGACTTCTTCTGTCCGGTGGGAAGAACTGGGGCATGTGGATTATTTTCTGCATCGTCAATGCGGTGACATTCACCACGATGTATAGGATCTTCCGGCTGAAGTTTAATGAGAACATATCTCTTCTTTCGTCCGCAAGCCTTATCTTTCTCCTTACGTTCTTTAAGGACTCTCTGTTCGGGTCTTCTTCCCGTCCGGAGAATATCATCACGATGTTTCTGATGCTGTCGTCCTATACCTTTGTAAAAGCACTTCTACGCTTCTCCGGGCTGGAACCGGATGATAGAAGATCCAGGTCCTCTTTCGTCTTCACCAAGAGCGAGATGCTCCTTATCGGCCTTTACTGCGGCTGCGTCTTCCTGATCAAGTTTAATGTCTGCGTATTTTATCTGACCTTTATCGGCTCATATTTCATCTGGCTTATGGTCAAGGCCCGCTGGCGCGAGTTCTTCTCCCGTGTGGGGCTCTTCCTTTCCGGACTTATTTCCGTAACAGCGCTTTTCTGTATTTATTACTATGTCCGGGGCGGTCTGTCGGATATGCTCAACACCTATTTTCTATTCAATATCCGATCAGGCTTGTCCGGCAAATGGCGTCTTCACATCTTCCAGCCTCCGATTCCCTTTACCACCCAGGCAGTCACCCTGTTTCTTATTCTCTGTTCCGCTGCTGTGATCTATATAACCTTGAAGAGCGCATCCGGAAAGAAACTTCAGTTTATCGTCTGTTTTATTTGTGGCGCGGTCTGCTATTTTTTCATCACGCTCCCGGAGATCTACTACTACTCTTTTATTGTTCTGCTGCCGCTATACATGGTAGGGATCCCCTTCCTCATCGATCTTCTGACGGCACGGAGAACGCTCCGTCTTTCGAAGGCGAAGATCAGCACTTTGTTTGTGATACCTGTTCTTCTTTCGTTCCTGGTCAATTTCATTGCGATCCCGTCTGTACCGAGGCAGCCGACAGAATTCGAAACGAAGATGGAAGAGTTTTCCCGATCCCATCCGAAAGCGACATACATCTTCTTCATGAGCAATACCTTTGCATCCCCGATGTTCTATGACCTGACCTCGGAGGTTCCGGATTTCCGCTACTTCTATATCCCGTTAAGAGCCACCGCGAAGATGGAGAACGAGCATCTCAAGTCGATCGCGAAAGGACAGCCGGATGTTATCGTCATACAGAATGCCAAAGACCAGAATCAGGAGGTCATGCAGACTTTCTATGACTTTTTCGAGAAATACGGATACGAGTATTACCTCGAAGGTGACGGATACAAGTATGGTTCCAATTATCTGATCTATACGAAAAAGAACCCGTAAGCGATACGCTTCGGGTTCTTCTATACATTTTCAATTTATTTCCGTCGGACTTGCCATAAGGATCACTTCTTGGCAGTCTCGATCTCCTTGAGTGCTGCAGCGATCGCTTCTTCTGCTGTCATCTCGACGACTTCGGATCCGGCGCGGAGCTTATACTCGACCTTACCCTCAGCAGCCTTACGGCCTACTGTGATACGTACCGGGATACCGATCAGGTCGGCATCCTTAAACTTAACACCGGCACGCTCTTCTCTGTCATCGATCAGGACCTCGGCGCCCGCCTTCTCAAGTGCATCGTGGATCTCGCCTGCCATCTTCACGACAGCCTCATCCTGAGATGTGGTCGGAACAACGATGACCTGATACGGAGCCACGGACATCGGCCAGATGATACCGTTCTCATCGTAGTGCTGCTCGATGATCGCGGCTAAGGTTCTGGAAACACCGATACCATAGCAGCCCATGATCATGGAGTTCTCTTTACCATCCTTATCCAGGTAGACGCAGTGGAGTGCATCGGAATACTTAGTGCCGAGCTTGAAGATATGTCCTACCTCGATACCTCTGCACATGGACATCGGCTTACCGCACTTCGGACACGGATCACCTTCCACAGCGCCTCTTACATCCACGATACGGTCCGGAGTAAAGTCACGGCCGATATTCACGTTCTTGAAGTGGAAGTCAGTCTCATTTGCGCCTACGATGAAGTTTGTCATCGCAGCCACTTCGTAGTCAGCGATCACTTCGATCTTTTCCTTCAGGCCGCAGGGACCGGCAAATCCGACAGCAGCGCCGGTAACACGCTCAACTTCTTCGAAGGAAGCAAGGTTCATCTCCGTCGCATCAAAGAGATTACCGAGCTTGGTCTCGTTGATCTCGCGGTCACCTCTGACCATAACAGCCACGATCTTACCGTCGATATTGTAAAGGATCGTCTTGGCAAAAGCAGTCGGCTCAGAGTGCATGAACTCCATGAGTTCTTCGATGGTCTTTACATGAGGTGTCTCGATCTTCTCCATAGGAAGCATCTCGAAATCCTTCGGAGCTTCAACCTTCGGGCACGGTGCTTTTTCCTCATTGGCAGCATAATCACATGCCGGGCAGTATGCGATCGCATCTTCACCTACCGCAGACTTGACCATGAACTCCTGGGAACCGGAACCACCCATCGCGCCGGAATCGGCATCTACGAGAATGTAGTCGAGGTCGCAGCGGTCGAAGATCTTGCAGTATGCCTCTTTCATGTTGAGATAGGACTTATCGAGACCTGCCTCATCAACGTCGAAGCTGTATGCATCCTTCATGACGAACTCACGGGAACGGACGACACCGAATCTCGGGCGCTTCTCGTCACGGTACTTATGCTGGATCTGATACAGGGTGACCGGAAGATTACGATAAGAACGGATCGTATCTCTTACCGCCTCTGTAAAAGGCTCCTCATGCGTCGGACCTAAGCAGAACTGACGTCCTCCTCTGTCCTTCAGACGGAACATCTCCGGGCCGAACTTCTCCCAGCGGCCGGAAGCCATATAGGTCTCTGCCGGAAGAACTGCCGGCATGATCAGTTCCTGAGCTCCTGCTCTATCCATCTCCTCTCGGACGATGGCTTCGACTTTCCGGTAGGCACGGTAGCCCATCGGCATATAAGAATAGATGCCTGCAGCCGCCTTACGCATCAGGCCGGCACGGAGCATGAGCTGATGGCTCACGATCTCGGCATCAGATGGCACTTCTCTCTGAGTGGACATGAAAAGCTTAGATACTCGCATGATTGATTCCTCTTTCATCGCGCATACGCGCATATATAAATAGATAGCACACAAAAGTATAATGATTTGCCGCAAAGATGTCAATTTTACATCCTTCCGCATCGTTTTCCGGGGCATGCCGGGAGGGAGCCTTCGAGATATCCTCCCGTTTGTAGTAAAATAGTCTTATGAGATGAAAACCGCATCATCCGGGAAGGAGGTTCCTATGAATCCTGTTATAACTTCCGACATCGTGATCGTCGGCGCCGGTGTGGTGGGCACTTCGATCGCCTATAGCCTGATCCCCTACGACGTCCGGGTACTGCTCCTCGACAAGAATAATGACGTGGCCATGGGGGCCACGCGCGCCAATAGTGCGATCATACACGCCGGATACGATCCGAAGCCCGGCACCCTCATGGCGAAGCTCAATGTCGAGGGCAATGCTCTTTATGAGAAACTATGTCATGATCTGTCTGTTCCCTTCCGCCGCTGCGGTTCACTCGTACTTGCTTTCTCTGATACGGAGCGGGCGCTGTTAGAAGAACTTCTTGATCGCGGTATCAAAAACCACGTCCCGGATATACGTATTCTCGACAAAGATGAACTGCACCGCATTGAGCCGGGTGTTTCCGCTGACGCCGTATCCGCACTCTATGCCCCGTCCGCCGGGATCATCAACCCCTGGGAATTCTGTCTTGCACAGGCGGAGGTCTTCGTAAGAAACGGCGGTACTTTCCTTCCGAACTGCGAAGTGACCGGGATCCGGAAAGATACGAGTGATCCGGATCGCTTCTATCTTCTGGACATACCTTCCGGGACGATCAGGGCACGCACAGTAATACTTGCTTGCGGTATCAGATCCGACATCGTTCATGGCTTTCTCAGCACGCCGGACTTCTCTATCGTTCCGACCCGCGGCGAATACTATCTACTGGATAAATCCGAAGGAAGCCGCGTCTCTCATGTGGTCTTCCAGTGTCCGAATGCATCCGGAAAGGGCGTACTGGTCGCGCCGACCGTACACGGCAATCTCATATGCGGCCCTACCTCCGAGGTCCTGAAGGAAGATATTGAAGATACATCCACCACATCTGCAAAACTCTCCGAAATCAAGGAAAAAGCTTCCCGCTCTGTCGGAAATATCTCCTGGCGCGATAATGTCAGAAACTTCTCCGGCATCCGTGCCAACTCCACGTCAGATGACTTTATCCTCCGTGAGATCCCCGATCAGGAAGGCATATTCGAGGCCGCCGGGATCAAGTCCCCCGGACTTGCCAGCAGTCCCGCGATCGGTCTTTATATGCTGAACCTTCTAAAAGAAAAAGGGATCCCGCTTCCGGAGAAGAAAGGCGGATATGATTCTACCAGAAAGAAGATCCATTTCCGTGATATGACGAACGAAGAGCGCGCTGAGCTGGTAAAGAAAGATCCTTCATACGGACGCATCGTCTGCCGCTGCGAAGGAGTCACGGAGGGCGAGATCAGAGATGCACTTTTAAGCCCCATCCCGCCTGTCTCCCTCGACGCCGTCAAGCGTCGCGCCGGAACCGGAATGGGTCGCTGTCAGGGCGGATTCTGCGGTCCGCGTATCGTGGAGATGATGCTCGGCAGAAACAAGAATACCGCGGAAACCTCCGGAACACTTCCGGATCCTTCACCGCTTTCGATCCTGCAGGATGGAAACGGCTCGAATCTCTTCTTTGAGCGTGAAGCCGAAAAGGAGGTGGAATCATGAGATCATATGATATCGTTGTCATCGGAGGCGGCCCGGCGGGTCTTGCCGCGGCAAAGAGTGCCGCAGATAACGGCTGCTCCTCTATTCTTCTCATCGAGCGGGACACCAAGCTCGGCGGCATCCTCAACCAGTGCATCCATAACGGATTCGGTCTTTCCCACTTCGGCGAGGAGCTCACCGGTCCGGAGTATGCTTTCCGCGCTTACGAAGAATTAAGAAGCACTATCGATTCCAGTAGAGATCCGGATTCCGGGAAGGACACTCCTTCTGTCGAGATCCTTCTTGACACCTTCGTCATGGAGATCACCCCGGAAAAGAAGATCTTTGCCATGAATAAAAAAGACGGCTACTTCGAGATTTCTTCTAAGGCCATCATCCTCGCGATGGGCTGCCGTGAAAAGGCTCGCGGCGCTCTTGCGATCCCCGGCAGCAGACCGGCAGGTGTTATGACCGCAGGTCTTGCGCAGCACTATGTAAATATCGACGGCTATATGGTCGGAAAGAAAGTCGTCATTTTAGGTTCCGGCGATATCGGACTCATCATGGCCCGCCGCATGGTCTTGGAAGGCGCGGAGGTCCTGGCCTGTATCGAGATCGCCCCTCAGCCGGGAGGACTTGCCAGAAATATCACACAGTGTCTTCAGGATTACGGCATCCCTCTATATCTTCGGAAGACCGTCACCGCGATCCACGGAAAAGACCGCCTCACCGGCATCACTGTCTCGGAAGTGGACGAGAAATATACCCCGATACCGGGAACCGAACAGGAAATCTCCTGCGACACGCTTCTTCTGTCCTGCGGTCTTATTCCGGAAAATGAACTTTCCAGGAAAGCCGGCATCTCCATTGATCCGAAGACCGGAGGTCCCTTCTCTTCCGACGTGCATGAGACATCGATCCCGGGCATCTTCGCCTGCGGAAATGTCCTTCATGTCCACGACCTGGCAGATAACGTAACGAAAGAAGCGATCGAAGCCGGAAAGGCAGCTGCACTTTATGTCAGCGGAGAAGCTCCATCGACATCCGGACAGGCGATCCATAACCCGAAGATCTTCCCGGGCAAAGTCGTAAAACCACTGACACAACCTGCCGGGGAAAACTCTTTGGACGGAGATACCGCGGTACACCGCATGACCTGTATCATCTGCCCGCGCGGATGCTCCCTCACCGTCACGCTCGGAGACGATCCGAAAGTGACCGGCAATGCCTGTCCCCGCGGGGAGGCATATGCGATCGCGGAGATCTCGCATCCGATGCGTACACTGACGACCACGATCCGCGTCCGAAAAGAAGATGGCACGATCGGCCGTATCAGTGTAAAATCTAAAGGCGAGATCCCGAAGCAGGAGATATTCGATCTGGCAGGAAAGATCCATAAGACCATTATCGATGCTCCCGTTTCTGTCGGAGATGAGGTCCTGCCCGGCGTGATCGCCACAAGCTCCATTTGAGCCTTTGTGACTGATATATGTGAAGAGGAGATTTACGTTGAGTACTGATGCAAAAGAGAAAGAAGCACCGCTTTCTTTAAAGGAAAGCAAGGTGCGCCACCCGTTACTTCTGACGTGTCTGGTTTCCACAGCCATTACTGCCCTGATCGTTCTTTTCACCTATATATTCCTGGGGTTTGCTCCGTTTGGGGATCAGGCTCTGATCTATAAGGACGGACAGCAGCAGCTTGTCGATCTTCTTTGCTGGTTCAAGGATGTCCTGACCGGCAGATCCTCGATCAGCTACTCCTTCTCCAAGTACTTGGGAGGCAGTAATTTTGCGGTCTTCACCTACTATCTGGCCTCTCCATTAAATCTTCTCATGGTCTTCTTCCCGAAGTCCCAGGCCTCCACATTCATGAATGTCCTTTTTCTTCTGAAGGCCTCTCTGGCCGCGCTTTTCGCAGCATATTATCTCGGCAGGAGATTCCGTCCGGACACACGCACGAAGTACGGGATCACTGTGCTTCTTGCGATCTCATATGCATTCAGCCAGTATCTTATCGCCCAGAGCAATAACATCATGTGGCTCGACGGCGCATATATGCTGCCGCTCATGCTCTCCGGTGTCGAGAAGCTCATCTCCGGGAAGAAAAGCACGCTTTTCATCATATCGGCAGGGCTTACTCTTTGCTTTAACTGGTATGTCGGTATCATCGATCTTCTTTTCGCCGGGATGTGGTTCCTGTTCGAGTCCGCACGTCTTGCTGTCACAGCAGATCCTATCTCAAAAGAACGCTCCTCAAAGAAGACCCGTTCTTCTCACCCTGCGCTTTCCGCTTTCGGATTTTCAGTTCTTCGCTTCGCCATAAGCTGTGTCAGCGCGATTCTGATCTCTGCCGCGATCCTTCTTCCGACGCTGTCCATGCTCTCCGGAAGATCTTACGGGAAATCCGGCATCGGGATGCTCACCGACTTTTCCATGATCGGCTTCGTGCCGAATATCATCAGCAACTATTCTTTCGGCTTTGTCAGTGTTAAGGGCGGAGTAAATCTTTTTGCCGGATTCTTCGTTCTTCTCGGCGTTGTCCTTCTCTTTACCGCTACGGCAAAAGCACTTAAAGAGAAACTTCTCTACGGAGCCTTCCTTCTGGTGATCGTCCTGTCATTTTATTTCCAGCCTCTGGTCGCCATCTTCTCCATGCTCCGCGAGGTGGAATCGCTCTGGTACCGGTATTCCTATGTCGGAAGTTTCGCGCTCATCTATCTGGCCGCAGTTTTCTACCTCGGTTCCGACAGAAATAAACTGAAGCTGTGGATGCCGCCGTGCGTTGCTGCCGTATATTCCATCATCGCATTTCTCATGACAAAACCGGATTCCCATACCACGTCCGAGATCATCTTCTCTTCGCATCTTGCGTCGATCCTGCACCGTTCCCCGAGTGTTTTCACCGACACGATCGTATCGAAGATCCTCTTTCCGATCCTTATCTCTTTACTTCTTTGCCTGGTCATCTACGCAAGAAAGAAAAAGCCGGAGATCTTCCGCATAAGCGCCGTTCTTCTGGCCTTAGTCATCGTCTTTGAGCTTTCACTCTCACAGATGGTCCTTTCCAAAGTCTATGCCACCTCGGATGCACCCGAGATCGAAAGATATTCCAGAAATGAGGCCGCACTCTTAGAAAATATCGAAGACACCTCATTTTACCGCGTCGTCCAGACCTCATATCACAGCAGCCACCACGGACTTGCTGCCTCCTACAACGAGCCTCTGGCATATAACTTCCGTTCGGTCTCCTCTTTCGTATCCGCACCGGACGAGAATTCCATCTCATTTTTGAACCGCGCCGGATATCCGGGCTACTATGATACGATCCCGGTCACGGTATCCGAAAACCTCGCCCTCGATAGTCTCCTGTCCGTCAAGTATGTCCTTCTTTCTTCAGGAGATCCGAATACAGAAGGCCTTCAGAAGCTCTCTTCGATCGACGGATTTAAAGATCTCTACACAAATCCCTATGCTGTCGATCCTGCATTTGTGATCCCGGCCGCCGGAAGCTTCGACAGCGAGAACACGAATCCCGCAAGATATCTCAATGACCTGTACCGCCACCTCTCCGGGATAAAGAAGAATATCTTCCGCCCTGTCATCGCAGACATAACGAAGGAAGGTTCTTTTGTCGTACAGGAAGAACCCGGATCCGTTCTTTACGCGATCCTTCTGACGAACTTTGACAGCGGGTCCACTCTTCATATCAACGGTGAAGAATATACCGGTTACTCGAAGGAGATGGCCCCGACCTTATTCCGTGCACATACGGTAAACGGAAGCACTGAGATCTACCTGCCCCTGGATCCGAAGAAGGACCAGATGATCATCGATGCACAGTTCTTCGCTCTCGACCTCGATGTTCTTTCCGAGGCTGCTTCTGCGATCCGGAGCCGTTCTGCCGCCTTCTATTCCATCGGAGACGGTCATGCGAAGTTCGAGGTCCGGGATGGGAAAGCAGGCACTTCTCTCTTCACTTCGATTCCGGACAGCCGCGGCTGGACCGTCAAGCGGAACGGAAAAAAAGCGGACTATGATCTTACCGGCGGGACCTTCATCACGATCCCTCTGGAAGATGGCGAAAACATCATCGAGATGTCATACTCCGTGCCGCATCTGACCTCAGGCATCATTCTTTCCATCGCCGGAGTCCTGCTTCTCGGAGGAATCACTTACCTGGAAAACAGAAAAAAGAAGGACGCCTGATCCGGCGTCCTTTCGTTTGTGATCTCATATCTTAATACGGGAATTCCCAGTAGAACTCGTCTCTTTTACAGAATGCGCAGTTATAGTCCTTCGTACTTGCGTATTCCTCGCCGCCGTCATTTTGCGACTTAAACTCCGCGATGGCCTGCATCTTCTTTTTCACTTCCTCGTCTGTCAGGATGATCTTTGTGACCTTATTCCAGTCGAGCGTCGTCTGCATCGTCGGGAATGGTGTGCTGAACTCCGTGATCACCGCAGATCCGTCCGCATTATAGGTAAGATACTCCGGCCAGGTCGTCTCTTCCCCGTGGATCACGCTCTCGCAGAGTACCGGATGATACTCTGTTTCCTTGACGATCGTCTCGATTGTGGACTTTACCAGAAGGAATGCATACTTATGATCCTCATGCCACTCGTATTCCGATGTCGTAAATATACGGTCCGGGAGGTTCGCAAGGATATATTCATGCATATCTTCTGTAAGATCCCGACGGTTGTAGTAGGCATAGGAACCGCTGCGAAGGAACCGGTAATCAAACAGATTCTGTTCCGGTACACCATATGTCTGATAGTATCCGCTATGGGCACGGAACATCCCGTCCCAATTATCTGATTGCAGGATCGTCCCGAGCGTCAGATCTCCATATCCGAGGAAAGTAATATCTGATTTATCCACTCCGAGGAGCTCTAATGCGCGCACGCTTTCTTCGTATCGGACCGGTGTGAGATCTGATCCGAAATAATCCCCGTTCGTCAGGAAAAGCACTTTTACGATATTTCCTTCAGCGATCGTCTTTTGGATCGTGCCGGCAAATGCCAGGATCTCATCATCCTCGTGCGGCGCGACGATCAGGGTGACCTTCTTTTCCGACTTTACCGCGAAGACAGAAGAAACAGTGATATTTCCGTCTCCGGGGATATACTTGAACACGACCTGTGCTTTTCCCGCATCAAGATGAACCGTTTCCGTGATCGTCCCCTCCCCCTTCGGGAAGAATGCTTTCTTGATGAATCTGTTATTGATAAATAAGCCGTATGTCGCATCTTCGCCGTGGTTGCTATAAGAGATCGAAACATCATATTCCCCGGCCTTATCCGC
>DFFH01000129.1:0-1668 GCA_002368805.1 Mageeibacillus sp. UBA3781
CTCTTGCGACGTCCATATTCTGGGAACAGTTCACTACTTCAAATTCTACCTTTGCGAGCTTAAACTTCTGCTCTGCGCCCTTGCACTTCGGGCAGTGATCCTTGACATACATGACCGGAAGACCGGAAGCACTCTCTGTCTTTGCTTCAACAACGTTCAGGGAATCGCTTACCGCGCCGACTGCCTCGAGTGTCGCATCCGATGCACAGCATCCGCCCATTACATGGATCGGGCCGTTATGTGTCAGATGGCTGTTGCCGATGTTGTATTCTTTTCTGTCGTTATACTCCTGCGCCTTACCATCGTTCCAGTTCTGGATCGGACGGTAGTAACCGGTGATACGGCTATATACTTCTGTCTTCTCACCGCAGTCCGGGCAGACGAATACTTCACCGGTGATATATCCGTGATTCTTACATACGGAGTATGTCGGAGACATCGTGTAGTACGGGAGTCTGTAGTTCTCTGCGATCTTTCTTACCAGAGTAGCGGCAGCCTTCCAGTCCGGAAGCTTCTCCCCGAGGAATGCGTGGAATACTGTACCGGATGTGTAGAGTGTCTGCAGGTTGTCCTGGACATCCAGAGCGGAGAAAATATCCTCCGTATATCCTACCGGCAGGTGGGAAGAGTTGGTGTAGTAAGGTGTACCATTCTCATTTGCGGTAATGATATCCGGGAACTGCTCCTTATCGTGCTTAGCGAATCTGTATGTGGTAGATTCAGCCGGAGTAGCCTCGAGGTTATAAAGGTCACCGTACTTCTCCTGATAGTCACTGAGCTTCTCTCTCATGTGATTGAGGACCTTCGCTGCAAATTCCTGTGTCTCCTTATGAGTCAGATCTCTATGCAGCCACTTCGCATTCAGGCCGACTTCGTTCATACCGATCAGTCCGATCGTGGAGAAGTGGTTGTCGAAAGTGCCGAGATATCTCTTCGTGTACGGATAAAGTCCTGTGTCGAGGAGCTTCGTGATAACGGTTCTCTTTGTCTTCAGGGATCTTGCGGCAATGTCCATCAGACGGTCGAGTCTTGTGAAGAAATCGGCCTCGTCTGCTGCCAGGTATGCGATACGCGGCAGGTTGATGGTAACAACACCGACAGAACCTGTCGATTCACCGGATCCGAAGAATCCGCCGGACTTCTTACGAAGTTCACGAAGGTCGAGTCTTAAGCGGCAGCACATGGATCTTACATCGCTCGGCTCCATATCGGAATTGATATAGTTGGAGAAGTAAGGTGTGCCGTACTTAGCGGTCATCTCGAACAGAAGCTTGTTGTTCTCTGTCTCATCCCAGTTAAAGTCTCTGGTGATGGAGTAAGTCGGGATCGGATACTGGAATCCGCGTCCGTTCGCATCGCCCTCGATCATGATATCGATGAAGGCCTTATTGACCATATCCATTTCCTTCTGGCACTCGCCATAGGTGAAATCCACCTGCTTGCCGCCGACCCAGCACTTCTCTTCCTTCATGTCTCTCGGGACAGTCCAGTCGAGAGTGATGTTGGTAAACGGAGACTGAGTACCCCATCTGGAAGGTGTATTTACACCGAAGATGAAGGACTGGATGCACTGCTTAACTTCTTTCTGGGAAAGATTGTCGATCTTTACGAAAGGAGCCAGGTATGTATCAAAAGAGGAGAATGCCTGTGCGCCTGCCCACTCGTTCT
>DFFH01000129.1:1762-7168 GCA_002368805.1 Mageeibacillus sp. UBA3781
GAAGTTGACCATCTGGTTGCAGAGTGTGGAGAGGTGGCCTGCCGGAGCAGATGTGATCTTGCCGACGACACCGCCGAGACCTTCCTGGATAAGCTGCTTCAGGGACCATCCAGCGCAGTAACCTGTGAGCATCGAGAGGTCATGGATGTGGATCTCTGCTTTTCTGTGAGCTTCTGCGATCTCTTCGTCATAGATCTCGGAGAGCCAGTAGTTCGCGGTGATCGCACCGGAGTTACTGAGGATCAGTCCGCCTACGCTGTAGGTGACAGTGGAGTTCTCCTTAACACGCCAGTCGTTGATCTGCAGATAGTTATCTACGATGTCTTTATAGTTCAGCATCGCATTTCTGACGTTACGGACCTTCTCACGGTTCTTTCTGTAAAGGATGTAAGCCTTAGCAACATCAGAATAGCCTGCCTCGGACAGGATCTTCTCGACGCTGTCCTGAATATCTTCTACGGAGATCACGTCATTTTTGATCTTCGCTTCAAAATCACTGGTAACGCGAAGTGCCAGCATGTCGATCACGCTTGGGTGATACTGCTTATTGCATGCTACAAATGCCTTCTCAATAGCTGCACTTATCTTCGCAACATTAAAATCTACTACTACTCCATCTCTCTTTGATACCCGGTACATATAACTCCGCTCCTCCAAAATCCGATTTGTGATGATGGCATACGATGCCGATCTGACCACCCCTTAACGGCTGATATATAAATGCTAACACTAAGGACAAAAAAGTCAATATCTTGTGATGAAAAAATAGTTCAAACACAAGATATTGTATATTACGTTTTCATTACGTATTTGATTTTTTTGTCAGACGCCCCTCAGAGCCGCCTCTTTTACATGAGGTTTTACGATTTCCAGGAAGGTTTTCATCTGTTCTGCAGAACAGGCTTCCAACCCACCGTACTTTACAGTGTCCCTGTCCACGAATTGTTGTATATAGTACCGCTCTGCTCCCGAGATCCACCCGGAGATCCCCTTCATGGACTCCTCATCATGGAACTGCTTGAGCACGGTCGTGCGGAATTCATACGGGACTTTCCCGGAAAGAAGATACTCCACGCTCTTTTTTACATTTGATATATCGAACTCCGGAATGCCGATGGTGATGCCATACTTGTCCTGGCTGTTCTTAATGTCCATCGCCACATAGTCAGCAAGACCTGCCTCTACGATCTCTTTGAGACGGTCCGGATGATTCCCGTTCGTGTCGAGCTTGATCTTAAAACCCATCTCATGGACCTTCGCCATGACTTCCGGGAGTTCTTTTCGAAGGAGAGGCTCTCCGCCGGTAAATACCACACCATCCAGAAGGCCTTCTCTCTTCCCGAGGAAATCATAAAGTCCGTTCTCGTCCATCTCTTCGGGAGCATTCATATCCAGAATCTCGGAGTTGTGGCAGAACGGACAGCGCATATCACAGCCGCCCAGGAATACCGTGCAGGCCACAAGTCCCGGATAGTCCAGAAGAGTCATTTTCATCAATCCGTGTATTTTCATCTTCTCACCTTTTTTCATAATTCCGCACCAATTTTATCATATTTGCCTAAAAACCAGTACCCAAAAGATGCTTTGATTATTGAAATTGCCTGTGAGCCGTGTATAATAAATTATAAAGTTGTTATGAAAATTATAGGAAGTATGGGTGGTTAACATGGCAGGTTTTTTCGATGCATTAACAGGCAGACAGGACAATAAATTCAATCGTCCTGCAGTTGAACTTTCCGGCGCAGGTGGAAATCTCAATAATATGGTAGATATGCAGCGCCCGGAGAAGCCTCTGGATCGTAATTATCAGGCAGCCGACATGAAGGGCGGTTCTTCTTCAAGAGAGTACGCCAGAGAGCGCGCTGCTGCTGCAAAAGCACAGATCGAATACAGAAAAGCGATGGAGGAGTCCAGAAAAGCAAAGGAATCTTCCGGCAAAATAGATACAACGGAGAAGAAGGCGACAGTCGGTATCACTCCTATCGAGCCGTATCCGGAGCTTCCGCCGCGCGGCCGTTCCGCAATCAGCCAGCAGACACCTCGTCCGGGCGTGATCTCCCGCAATACCGACAGACCGGTTGCTACATCAAGAGCAGTCGCTCCGTCTGTAAGACCGGCGGCTCCCTCTCCGAGAGCTGTAACTCCGGCAGTCAGACCTTCAGCTCCTGTCGTAAGACCATCTGCTGTTGCTTCTGAGCCGGCTGCTGATGTTGCTTCTGCAGATCCGATGAGAAGATCCTTTAACAGAAATAAATCCGCAGCGGCCATCGCCGCAGAAAAAGCAGAGATCGAGCTGAATCAGGCGAAGGCCCGTGAGGGCAAAGCTGTTCAGGAAGCAGCCGATGCACAGGCAAAAGCGGAAGAAGCCAGACAGGCTGTCACGAAGACCAGTGAGGTCTTAGAGGCCGCTGTAAAGGCAGAGACAGAAGCAGAGACCGCAGCGAAGACCGCGGAAGACGAGTATATCGCTGCAATGGAAGCTGCCAAGGACGCGCAGGCTGCGGCTAACGAAGCTGAGCAGGTTGCCCGTGCGGCCATGAAGAAGGCAAATGAAGCTGTCCGCTTCGCTTCCCAGAAGAAGACCGAGCAGGATGCGAAGTTCACCGCCAGAAGAGCCCGCGAAGAGGCTAGAAAAGCAGCGGAAGAATCCGAGCAGGAAGCTAAGAATGCAGCACTTCAGGCAGAAGAACTCGTAAAGAGCACGGAACAGAAGGCTGAGGAAGCAAAAGAAGCTACTAAGAAAGCCGAAGAACTCTACGAACAGGCAAATAAGAAAAAAGTCGAGGAAGATGAGCGCATCGCTGCCGAGAAGGCACAGGAAAGCGCTAAGATCGCTGCCGCCAAGGCAAAAGAACTTGCAGAAGCTGCTGCCAAGAGAGCGGAAGAAGCTCTGGCTGCTGCAAGAAAAGCCGAAGAAGAAGCGAAGGCTGCTGCAGCTGCTGCGGAAGAAGAAGCAAGAAAGCTCGAGGAAATTGCCAAGAACAATGCCAAGTATGCTTCCGTAGTTGAGGAAACAGCAGAAACTGAGATCACCGTAGAAGAAGATGAATCGGAAGAAGCAGTAGTTGCTAATGTTGGAGAAGCTTAAAACCGATCTTCTGTAGATCGTCTATCAATCGCAATCTTTAAGGAGCGCTTGACAAAGCGCTCCTTTTCATGTCTACTATTCTACAGACCGTGAAACAGCGTGTCCGGGGTGTACCACCATCGGTGCAGACTCTGGACGTGCTGTATTTTTTTGTGGAAAACACCGGTCACTCTTGAAAAAAAGGAAGTGATCCAATTGGTAACAATTAACGGAGAACAGAAAGACTGCGCAGGAATGACCGTACTTTCCCTTCTTTCCTCCATGAATCTCGATCCGAAAAGATCTGCCGTCATGATCCGGGGCGAGATCGTGCCGAAAGCGGAGTATGACCGGACCTTATCCGACGGCGATGATGTCGATATCGTCGGATTTGTCGGAGGCGGCTGATATGTGCGGACCGAAGAAAAAAAGAATCACCGAAGCTGAGCTGGAGGTAGCACTCGACAGCAGAAGCGACAGACCGATCTACCGGATCCTGAAGGAAGCCAGGATCGGCATCGCCGGCCTGGGCGGACTGGGATCGAATATCGCTTCCGCACTGGTCAGAAACGGTGTCGGACATCTCGTCATCGCGGACTTTGATGTGGTGGAACTCTCAAATATCAACCGTCAGGTATATACCCTGGCCCATGTCGGTATGGAAAAAGCACCCGCTCTTAAGGAGATCCTCTCCGGGATCAACCCGTTCTGCGAGATCGAAGAACACGTCACCAGGGTCACCGAAGAAAACGTACAAGTGCTTTTCGGGAAGTGCGATATCGTGATCGAGGCCTTTGATGTACCGGAACAGAAGGCCATGCTGGTCAATGCGGTCCTTGAGAAGATACCTTCCGCCATCGTTATCTCCGGATCCGGCATGGCAGGATACGGTAACGCCAATGCGATCCGGACCAGGATCGTCAACCGTCGTCTGACGATCTGTGGAGACGGTACGACCGATGTCGCGGACGGTGTGGGTCTTACTGCCTCCCGGGTGATCATCTGCGCCGGGCACATGGCATCCCGGGCGATCGAACTGATACTGAATAAAGAATCAATAACAAAGGAGTAAATAACTATGAGTGACAAATTGATTATCGGAGGACATGAATTTACGTCCCGTTTTATCCTGGGGTCCGGAAAATATGACCCTGAACTGATCCGTGCTGCGGTAGAGCATGCAGGAGCGCAGATCATCACACTGGCGCTTCGGCGCGTCAACAGCTTCAGCGGAAATATCCTGGAGCACATTCCGGAAGGCGTCACGCTCCTTCCGAATACTTCCGGTGCGAGAAATGCCGAAGAGGCCGTAAAGATCGCCCGTCTGGCAAGAGAAGCCGGCTGCGGAGAATTCATCAAAATCGAGGTCATCCACGATTCCAAGTATCTTCTTCCGGATAACTACGAGACAGCCAAAGCCTGCGAGATGCTGGCCAAAGACGGCTTCATCCCGATGCCGTACATGTATCCGGATCTCAATGCCGCAAGAGATATGGTCAATGCGGGAGCTGCCGCCATCATGCCGCTGGCTGCGCCGATCGGCTCGAATCAGGGCCTGGCAACGAAGTCCTTTATCCGCATTCTGATCGAGGAGATCGATCTGCCGATCATCGTAGATGCAGGTATCGGAAAACCATCCCAGGCCTGCGAGGCAATGGAGATGGGAGCTTCCGCCATCATGGCAAATACCGCGATCGCTACAGCCGGCAATATCGTCGAGATGGCTGAGGCCTTCCGTCATGCGATCATCGCCGGAAGAACCGCATATCTGGCCGGTACCGGAAGAGTGCTCGACCGCGCATCCGCTTCTTCCCCGCTGACGGGATTCCTTCAGGACTAAGGGAGGGATCGAAGATGGATCATCAGGAAGAAATCGAAAAGAATGAGCAGATCGGTATCTCCGACGTCGAGGAAGACCTGCCGAGAACCGATCACATGGCCTACCTTCCGGATATGGAGAAACTGCCGGACTCGGATATCCAAGAGCGTGTCATCCGCGCGATGGAAGAATATGACTATACACGCTATACGGCAGCAGACGTAAAGCGCGCACTTGCGAAAGAGTATCTGACACCGGAAGACTTCGGTGCTCTTCTCTCCCCTGCGGCGGAGCCCTTCCTCGAGCAGATGGCCCGCCGTGCCACGGAAGAGACGCAGAAGCACTTCGGAAATTCCGTCCTGCTTTTCACTCCTCTTTATATCTCGAATTACTGTGAGAACTACTGCATCTACTGCGGTTTTAACTGCAGAAACAGGATCCGCCGCGCCCGTCTCGACGAAGAGGGCATCCGCCGCGAGATGGAAGCGATCGCGAAGACCGGTATGGAGGAGGTCCTGAT
>DFFH01000128.1 GCA_002368805.1 Mageeibacillus sp. UBA3781
AATTGATCGGAAGTCCGATCGTCGGAACGCGCACCTGGCCGGCTTTTGCCTTGCCCGGGAAGAGCGTGATACCCTTCTTTGGAAGTACGAAAGAGACCGTAAGATCCGCTGTGATCGCACCCGGATCCGCCTCACCCGTATTACAGTCAACACCTGTCGGGATATCGATCGCGATGACACGGGCACCTCTGCTGTGGCCCTCTTCGATCTTCGATGTAATGGCAAGAAGACTCGGCGGAAGAGGACGTGCAAATTCATATCCCGTGCCGATGATGCCATCGACCAGTACGCACGGCATGCCGGGTTCTTTTTCATAGATCATGCGGGAGATACCGGCCTGCCAGATCGCCGGATCAAAGTCGGATGCGGGCTTTATCGGCACTCCGAATTTCTCTGCGGCAGCACGGTTATTCTTCACGGCAGGAGACTGCGTCTCGCCCGGGAAACAATCCCAGATCGTTACCGTGTATCCCCAGGACTTCAATATCCTTGCAGCAACATAGGAATCGCCGCCGTTCATGCCTTTTCCTGCGAAGAAATGGATCGGCGTGGTCAGTGCTTTTGCCACGATAGTACAGGCATTTGCGACCGCCAGTCCTGCGTGCTCCATCAGGATCGACACCGGTACCTGGTAGTCACTCGATGCCGCCTTGTCGATCAGTCTCTGCTCTTCTCTGGTGAGCGTCATGCGCACACGGCGCACCGGCTCGACAGGTTCCTTCGGAGGTGGTGGATTCAGTATGCTTTTTTGCGGCCAAAATGGGCTTTCATTCTTTCTCATTCTTCCTACCCGCTTTCACCAATGTTTCGCTGCCGCACCTTCCCGTAAGAGGCGGGAGCAGCCCCTCATCCTTTTTATTGTATCATTTCATTTCCGATATGGTCGAGTGCTTTTACGATAGGGATCGTCAGAAAGGCGATCAGGGCGCCGGCGACACACCCCGCCAATACCAGATACGGAAGATAAGTAATGACATAGACTGTCCGCATCACCCAGAGCGCCGCCAGGATCTGCCCGGTGCCATGAGCCGCTGCCCCGGCGATACCGACGCCGAAGATCGAGACATGATGTCTTCCACAAAGAAGACACATCGTCCCCCAGGCAAAGATCCCGCCGAGAAGCGAGAATAAAAATCCGATAAGATTTCCGCCGAAAAACAGGATAACGAGCGAGCGGAGAACGGCGACAAGAAGAGCTTCTTTCTTCCCGACACTATAAAGCGTCACGAGGATGGCGATATTGGCAAGACCCAGTTTAAAGCCCGGGATCGGAAGGATCCCTCTCGGCAGAAGCCATGCTTCCAGAATACTCAGCACTAAAGCGAGCGCAAGCATCATCGAGGTCTTGGTGATGTCATAGGCAAGTCTTCTCATCGCGATATCACATCCACCTTCCCGGAAGAATGATCCTCCCCGGAATCACCGGAAACGATCTGCACGACGATCCTGTTCGGGAGGCACACTGCGCCATCCCCGGGAGATGTCAGATCTCCCTCATGCATACAGATCTTATCTGCGCAGCTGCTCTCTTTGATATAGACTTTTTCGGAAGAAAGGAAGATGATCATGTGCCCCCGTTCCGAATCGATCCGGTATTCCATCGGTTCGGAAAACTCATCAAGGTCCATCTCGAGGATGACTTTGCCATCCTGCGTGATACGCACATAGCGCGCATCTCCTTTATGGATACGGCGATGGATGAACATCCCGCCGATAATGATCGCGCAGCATAGAACTATCGCGCCGAAAATAAATACATCTCCGGAAGAGAATCGGAAATTTCTCGGTGGCAGTTTCTTAGTCGAAGTATGAGATTGTCCATCCGTCTTGTGCATTCACCTTCCCCTTCAGTGATGAAGATACCCATAATGTACCATTATCCATGCACAAAATACAATCAAGATTCTGTCTCGATGCGATCGTTCTCGCATCTGTGGGACCTACCGTAAAGAGCGCCGTGGAATAGACGTCCCCGCGTGTGCCGTCCTGTCCGATGATCGTAACGGAGAGGATATCCGAGCTCGACGGATACCCTGTCCTCGTATCCATGATGTGTCCGTATCGCACGCCGTCCTCGACGAAATAACGCTCATATGACCCGCTGGTGATGACCGTGCACACTGTATTTCCGGGAACTGAATATGTGCAGCAGAGAGCTCCCGGCTTGATCGGAGATGCCACTCCGACAGTAAGCTCTGAGGAAGACGTCCACGCGCAGATATTTCCGCCAAGATCCAGAAGGATCTTCTTGAGGTTAAAGTTACGAAGCTTCTGCATCAGAATATCCCCGATGAATCCCTTGGCCACGCCGCCGAGATCCACGGCAACACCCGGTTCCACATATGCGCGGCGATTGGAAAGAAGGTGCACCTTCCGGTAATCGACATTCGCGATGACCGTCTCGATCTCTCTTTCATCCGGAACGTGCATGTTATCCGTCCCGAAGCCCCAGAGATCCATGATCGGAGCGATCGTGGGATCGAAGCGTCCTCCGGTCTCCTCCGCATAGTTCTTCGCCAGCTGAAGGATATAGTAAGTGTCTTCAGATAAAGTTACAGGTTCTTTTTCCGAAGACTGATTCAGCTTCGCGATCTCACTGTCTTCCTTCTGACGTGAGAACTTCGCCTCCATCTTCAGAAGCAGATCGGAAGCTTCTTTTACTGCTTTATTTGCATCTTTTCCGGTACAGGTCAGAGTAATATATGTGTCGCACGCGAAGAGCGACAGTGTCTTTTCATTCGTCTTTTTACAGCCGGACAGCGTGAAGATCCAGGAGAAAATGAAGATGAAAGAAAGGAAAAAAGCCATGCTCCTTCCGGGCCTGGAAGAAGATGGCCTTTGCTTTTTACTGATTGTTGTTTTGTTATGTCTTGTCCAGATAACTGATCTCATGGTCGTCCTCAGAGTCGTCCTCCCGTTTGTGCCGGGTCTCCTTCCCGTGGAATATCGCATAGATATAACCGCCTCCGGCGATCACCAGCACGATTCCCACAGCAAGTGCCTCACCCCAGAATACCACATATTGCTCGGCAAGTCTCGCGGACCTCTCGTAGTAGGGTATCTGCAGCGTATTGCTGTCAGAGTAGGACTTTTTTAGCGGAAAGTACTTCTTCCAGAGCGATGTGACATGGAATCTCGAAGTATTACAGATGATCTGCAGAGCTGAACTGTCTTCGCTATATCCGATGGTGTCCGACAACGCCTGGACAAGATCATTATACGATATGTTCTTGATCGGGTCCATCAGCAGGACCTCGTAGCAGGTCACGGCAAAGTCCGTGTCATGTACAAGATTCGAAGCTTCGTCCGCAGAGGAAACATTTTCTACCGGTCCGTTGGCAAGAACTGCCAGCTGCCGGAACTGGACATATGCGCGCGGCTTGGTGACGCCTGTGGTCTCCGCGATCTCATCTTGTCCTTCGTTTACGACTCCGACCACCTGGAAGCTGAGTCCGTTGATCTCTACAAAAGAACCCAGTACCTGATACGAATGGAAAAGATTCCATGCCAGCTGTGTATTCAGAACGATGGAGAACCGGTCCCCGTTTTCATCCGGAAGGAATCCCCCGCTTTCGTAGCAGAAAGGATGAATAACGGCAAAATCGTTACTGACTCCGAAGACCTCACAGGAATCCACATTCCCCGTCTCGTTCTTCCCCATAAAGCCTCTTGCGGGGTAGTTCGCCACTGCGGAATAACAATCTCTCCACGGATTGACGATCTTTTCGGATTTCGAAGAGCTTCTTCCGGTTCCGATCGTGGAAAGTTCTGTTGTTTCGAGCGCCTCGTGGATCTGCGCTACTTTTTCGATATCCAGTCCACGGGACGATTTTCTCGGCGCGGATCCGTCATCTGTTGCCAGTCCCGGTCCCAGTACCGTCAGCTGGCGGTACGGCATATTCTTCGACTCGAAGTAATCTGCCGCATACTGGAATGACTGGCCATCGATCACCTTACGGATACGGATGACTGACGCTGTCGAGAGTACGATACCGCCGATCAAGAGGAAAAACGGAAGTCCCATCAGAACATAGTGACAGTGACGGCAGAGATCTCCCCATTTTTTCTTTATGAAATTCTTCAGTTTCGTGCGGAATTCCATCAGTTCGTTTCTCCTTGTGCCAGACGTACCTGCTCACCGTTTTTGATCGGCTTTTCTGTTCTGACGATACAGTAAGCCATATTGACACCTGCTCCTTCGATCGCATAGGAAGTGGAATCTTCCGCCAGGATCTTCACCGGGAGTTTTCTTGCGATATAGCGCTCTCCGAGAGGAGAATTCTTCGTAAGAAGGATATAGATAAATGTACCTTCGCTATCCGTCTGGACTGCGCCCTTCGGGACGACACAATCATAGTAGCGGTTCGATGTGGAGATCGTGCAGCTGATCTGCATGGCACCGGGTACCAGGTACGATCCTTCGACAGAGACGCGGACGATCCTTGAGTTTACCGGATCGGACGGATCCGGGCGGACAGAGTCCACAAAAGCGGAATCGCAGTAGTCTGTCCTTACTTCCGCTCCGACCATCATTGTATCGGCATCTTTCTTCTCGACCTGGCAGTCCACATACATTCCGGAGTTCATATCTGCGATGATGAACATCTCATCGCCTTTCATGCACTGCCCGCCGCGGGTGGCATTTATAGAGATAAGCGTACCGGAGATCGGTGCACGGATCTCAGTGATCTTGTAGTAATCTTCCAGCTCCTTGATCTTCTTCTCAAGGTCTTCTTTCTGCTTGAGTTTTTCTTCCTTTGTATCCTTTTCGCGGTCAGAGGAGATGCCGGCGTTTGTTTTTGCATCACTAAGAGTTTTTCTTGCCACCTGCAGTGTGTGCTTTGCATCTTTTAGTGCCCGCTCGGCTTCTTCTACAGTAGTGATCTGCTCAAACTCGGCAAGATCTGCCTGCTTCTCTTCCAGTTCAGTGGATTTCTTCGTGTAAGCCTGCTCCTTATCGACCAGCTGTGAACATACTGACGAGAGTTCATCGGAAATCGAATTATACGAAGCCTGCTCTTTCTGCACTTCCTTCTGGGCATCTTCAACATCTTTGTTTGCCTGATCCAGCGCTGCCTGATCAAAGTTCGGATCGGAAGGATCCGTGATGCAGGAAGCGAGGGCATCCTGTGCAGAAGTAAGCGTCTCCTTTGCTGATTCGATCTTCTCATAAGCAGTATCCCTTCTCGATTCAAGTTCCTGCTTCTTCGACTCTAATACAGTCTTATCCTTTTCAATCTGTGTGAGCTGATCCTGGATGGCTTTGATATCAGTCCTGGTCTGAGAGACGACGGCGTCTTTATTCTTGGCTGCAGCCAGATTCTTCTCCGCCTGCTTTACTGCCTTTTCCGCATCATAAACAGCCATCTCCATGTCATAGTAATCGCTGTTTTCCGCGGGCTTTCTGGCATCGTATTCCATCTCTTTTTCCAGTTCCTGAAGGCTCTTTCTTGCTTCATCGAGGTCCGCATGATCTTCCGATGTCTCAAAGGTGGCAAGAACTGCGCCTTCCTCCACTTCCTGATAAAGATATACCGGAACTTCCGCGATCGTCACTTCACCCGGCGCCTTCACCTTCACTTCGGAATTGGCATGCAGGGTACCCGAGGCACGGGAGATACTACTCAGTGTCGCACCATAGACCTGCTGGGTGCTGACCTGTGTCAGTGTCATATTCATGATCGTGTTGGAAAAGAACGTCAGGATCCCCATGATCACCAGGAATGCGATCAGCGCTTTGACGATCCACTTTCTGCTCTTTTTCTTTTTATTCTCGTCTGACATAGTCAAAACCTCCTAAAAACCTCGAAACCTTATTTGATTCCCGATCGGGAGATACCCTCGACCAGATATTGTTCTCCATAAAGGAAGATCAGTAGCGGCGGCAGCATGAATATGAATGATGCCGCGAACGCGACGCCTACTTCCGAGGCGTTGATCTGCGATAAGAATACGGACAGTGGCTGCTTGCCGGCATCCTCGAGAAGGATCAGGGGCTGCTCGACCATATTCCAGTAGTCGATGAAAAGAAGGATCGCCATCGCGTAGACCGCACTCTTACACATCGGCAGACATATCTTCGTGAAGATATTCCATTCATTCGCACCGTCAAGCTTGGCGGCCTCGATATATGAAGACGGGATCTGCCGCATGTATTTACTTAAGAGAAAAACACTGAACGTGGAGAATATACCCGGAAGTATGATCGCCCACCATGTGTTATAGATACCCAGTTTATTTGCGATCAGGTAGTTCGGAACGAGAGTTACCTGGAACGGCATGAGCATCAGGATGACGTAGGAAAAGAACAGCACTTCTCTTCTCTTTCTTCTGTATCTTGCAAAGCTGTAGGAAGCCAGGCATCCGACCAGGATCTGTCCCAGCACGATCGGCACTACCAGCGCCACGGAGTTCCAGAACTTCAGAAGATATGTCGGGCTTAAAAACAGAAGCGTCTTATACTGGGAGAACGATACCATATCCGGGATCATCTTCAGTTTCGGTGTCGAGGAAAGATAGACCTTCGTCTCCGAGGAAGCGGAGGACAGGCTGTTATATACCGCACTGTAATTGGTCTTGATCTCATCGGTGGACATAAAAGAGTCCAGGATCGTAAGTACGATCGGCATCAGTGCGAAGATCGCGACAGCAAGTGCCAGGATAAAGCCGAGTGTTGTCCAGAATCTTCCGGCCGCTGTTCGGATGCGCATTCTTCTTTTGGCATCCGCACGGCCCTTCTCATGCATCTTCTCGATCTCTTCATCCGACAGACGGACGATCTCGACTTCTTTCAGATCACGGATCGAACCATGCTCATGTGATTCTTCGTTCACCTTGGACGGGATAGGATTGAGTGGAGTGATTTCGTTTCTTTTCATATTGTCACTCCTCCGTATCTCTTCCGAGTTTATTCTCTGCGATAAACAGTGCGCCAACGATGATGATCATCGCGATACACATGATGATCGCTGCTGCGGTCAGCTTCGCATTATCCAGATGCGAGAACATATTATTCATAAAGTTCTGCAGCATATAGAGTGCGTCATATGGATAGTCTCCGGCGAGAAGATATACTTCACGGAAGATCTTAAACGAGTTGATCAGGGACATGATACCGACAAAGAAGATCGTCGGCCACAGATAAGGGAGCTTGATACTGAAGAATCGTCTTACTGCTCCGGCGCCGTCCATCTTGGCGGATTCCAGCTGTTCCTGAGGAACCGCGGAGATCGCGGCAATAAAGAGGACCATGTTATATCCGAGGTTTTTCCACAGGAAGAGGATCAGGATAACCATTCTCGACCAGTCGGATTTCATCCAGTCGATCTTATCGATACCGAACCATCCCATGTAGGTATTCAGTGCTCCGTTATAACTGAACATGACCTGCCAGATCAAAACGATGGAAGCAACCGGTACCATCATCGGGTTGAGCATGATGCTTCGGAATATGCTTTTACCCGGGATCTTGGAGCTGAGAAGCAGCGCCAGCAGCAGAGAAAGAAGAACAGCCAGCGGCACTGCGATTCCTGCAAAAATAAGGGTGTTGATCGAGGCGGTACGGAATGCCTGATTGTTCCAGACGTTGACATAGTTATCCAGTCCGACGAATTCCGTATTTGTAGCACTTCTCTGGAAGGATTGGACCAGAACGATCAGCATCGGTCCGAAAAAGAAGATCAGCACTCCCAGAAGACTCGGGGTAAGGTAGCCGGTAAAGACGAACCATTCGCGGATCTTTCTTTTTCTTCTTCCGCGGATTCTTCTTTTTCTCACTTCTTCCGGATTATAATCGTGTGCTGCCATCTTGTTTCCTTTTTTATTTTCTCACGCAAACTTCCCCTTTTTCATTGTACTATACCTCGAGGAATCTGCGACTGTTTTTTTTAGAGGAGGGGGCGGGAGCGAGGGGGGTGGACCTCGCTCCCGGGTATGAAAGTAAATAGAAGATAGTAAAGGTTCTTCACTTCGTCGTCCGGGAGTTTTGTTTCGGAGGTTTCTCTCCCTTTCGACATCTTTATTGTCTCATCGCGGTATGACTTTCATGTGACCTTAAAGTGACAGAATAGTCACCTTGGAAAATCACCGTTCATGGATCTTCGTCGTAGCCTTGTTCTGGATGATCTTACTTACATCCTCAGCACTTCTCTGGCCTTCATAATATCCGGGCACTTCTTCTTTGATGATAGCCATGATTCCGGGGTCAAAAGAACTGAATGTGGAAACATTCTCGATAATGGACACAAACTCAGAAGCATCCTCCTGCGTCAGTTCATCCATCCGTCCCATCTTACTCAGATCGACGCTTTCGTCTTCGGTTTTTCCTTCAAACTGTTTATTCCACTTTTTTACAAACTCGATCTCCGCTTCATTTCTCCGGTTAAGAGCCGCGCGGTTGACAGGGATCGAATTGAAATCCACCGCATAAGAATACTGCGCTTCCTCACTGAACATAAAGCGGATGAAGTCCCAGGCTTCTTCGATATGCTTGGACTTTGCCGAGATTCCGAATGTCATCATCGGAAGAGCACTCATTCCGGAACCGTTCGGGGACGGGATACCAAGGAACACCTGTTTTCCCTTCAGTGCTTTCTTTAAAATCGCAATATCTTCCAGACTATATAACTGTCTTGGCAGGAGCACCAGCATCTTTTCCGCGATACGTTCGAGAGGATCGACATACGCATCCTCCGGATTCATAACGCCGTAGAAACCGGAATCCGTCTCTACCTGTCCGATAACTCCCGTGTTGCTATCTGTCTGTACAGGATTGGTATTCGCATACTTCTTTGAGATCTCCAGAAGTTCTCTGAATTCTGCAGTATCGAAGCTTACCGTTCCGTTTTCATAATCGATAAATGAATCGGAAGCCACACTAAGCATCTCATCCAGAAGCTGCGTGCTGCTGACGCCATCCTCAAATACCGAGGTATTCTCCGGCAGAGACTTGATCACATTTTCAAACTCCTCATAGGTCCATCCGCTTCGATTCCCTACGATATCACTACTGGAAACATATCCGGAAACATCGAAGCACAGCGGGACCTGGTACATTTTTCCTTTGCTTTCAAACGCACGGAAGATATTATCAAAATACTCCTCACGCTTTATGCCATTCTGGCCATCGATAAGTGTATTGAGATCCACAAGTACGTTCTCGGAATTAAACTGATTATATATGGAGAAGTTCATCAGAATATCCGGGCCCTCTCCCGCGACCATATCCAGGTAGATCTTATCCGGAATCGCTTGATATTCGCGTATCACTTCATCTTCAGTTTCAGCTGTGATGTCGGCACCATAACTCTTGATGCAAATGCGCGAAAGGTGATTCGGATCCAGATTATACTTGATAATATAGTCCCGGAAGTTGGAACGGGAGTCATTGTACATCGTTCCGATCTGGATGATCGATTTTCCGGCATGCGGATTCTTCTCCTGACGGGTCAGCTGAACGATCGAGTAATTTGATACACCTTTCGAATCTTCATCATTGTCCCAGAATTCCTCAAAGAGATAAATCTCATCATCGGACTTTATAGCCATAGAACGGGATCCCGCTGCTCCTTCGTTGTAATCTGTCCAGTTCCAATCCAGAATCGTTTCTTTTTTTCCGTCGATAGGATTGAGAGAGCTGATTCCATCCACGTCCAAGATATAACATTTATCGGTTCCCTGGATATATTGCCAGTATGAATTTATGCCCTTGATCGGGTCGCCTTTAAATGTTCCACTGGATAAATCGATCTCCTGATAATAGCAGTTGGATACTGCATTCTTATCATCAAATTTCTCAATAGATGCATAGTATTTACCATCAAAGAAGTAGATCATTCCGGAAAAGCCTTCTACCTCTTCCCGATGGAGCAATTTGCCATCCTTACCCATCAGAGAGATATTTATTCCGGATCCGACCAGATAGTTTCCGTCGTCCGTTCTGAAAATGGATGATTGCCACATCTCTTCAGTATCTTCCAGGAAGATTTCGTTTCGGACAGTTCCATCTTTTTCGCAATCATAAAGCTTCGTTTTCGTGACACAATCACCCTGAGTATATACTGTCGCAAGTTTCAGAAAAGATCCGTCTTTCTGCTGGTAAACTCTCGATATGTTCTCTGATTCGCCGGATTCTTCTTTCTTGATGAGATTTCCATCCAGATCAAAATATAGAGTTCCGGATTTGTTAAACTCTGCAGTGATCTCCAGCATTTTGTCACAGGCATCATCCGCCTCCCAGTCGAGGTCCTGGATCTTTTTCTCTGCTTCCGGGGACATTTTATACGTAATCGAATAAGACACCATGACCGAATCCCCCAGGAAGACCATATTATCCACATTCTGGTAATCCACTTCCTTGTCCGGATCAACAGGAATGGTCACATCGGCCTTTTTAACAGCAAAATACGGGTCATCCTCTTTGACCACAGACTGTCCGGCTCCGTTAATATTTTTGTTTTTCTTGTTGTTACATGCTGTTAGCGGCAGGATCATAGACGAAGACAGAATGACCGCCATTGCCCGCCTCGACAACTTACGCATAGACACACCTCCACGTGATTATTACCAACGATATTGTACGGCGGCAAAAGCTGAAAAAAATGAAAGAATTGTAAGATAGGCCCTATCTTCCGTGGACGATTGCATACGTGCGCTCCTGAATGATACGGCACACATCTTCCACACTCTTTTCCCCTCGGAAGAAAGGAGCTGCTTCCTCCTCGATGATCTGCAGTACGGAAGGGTCTGTGGACATGATCGTACTTGCGTTTTCGATCAGTTCTTTAAAACCTTTTGCATCCTCCTGCGTAATACTGACCATCGTCTCCGGAAATGGCATAGCGGAGAAAAGATTTCCATCATGTTTAAACTGTTCGATCAGAGACTGGTTGTCTTCGATCGTGTCGTTACAGATGCGGTCGAAGGCTTTTCTATGCAGAGGGATCGATCCGAGAGAAGACGTGTATGTGTACTGGGAATCCTCATCGAACAGGCCGCGGATAAACATCCAGGCCTCATCTTTATTCTCAGAAAACGAGGAGATCGCGAGCGTAAGGACCGGCATGGCGGAGACGCCGGCTCCGCTCGGTGACGGCATGCCGACATAGATGCCCTTTTTCTTCAGGATCGACCGGTTCTCGGCATAACGGTAGAGATTATAGATCTCTACCGGCATCAGTGCCAGTTTTCCCATATGCATGCGCATCAGCGGATCCTTCACCTGTTCTTCCTCCACACCGAATTCGGGAATTCCGTTCTCATAAGAATCCTGTGGCTGTACAACATCTGTCCCGTATTCCTTCGTGATGGTCAGGAGCTGCCGGAATTCATCCCCGTCGAAGTACACATCTTTCTTCGAATAATCGACAAAATCGAGCATCGCATCCAGGAGCATGCGCTCCAGAAGATCTTTGTAATCTATCTCCGACATGACTTCCACATCCGATGGGAGTTTCTCCACGATCCCCGTGAACTCGGAATAGGTCCAGCCGGATCTCTCTCCGATCAGATCTTTATTCCCGAGAAGTCCCCGGATATCGAAGCAGACCGGGATTTGATACAGTTTTCCCTTATTCTCAAACGCAGAAAGGATGTTATCGAAATATTCCTCTCTGTTCAGACCGTTGGCACCATCCACATACTTATTCAGATCGACCAGGACCTCTTCGGAATTGAACTGGCTGAAGCAGGAAAAATTCACGAGGATATCCGGGCCTTTTCCGCTTAACATCTCGGCATAGACCTTGTCGGACAGGATCGTCTGACGCTGCGAATAGGAAAGATCCGGAGCAAGAACGGTATTATAATCCCTTACTCTTATCCTCGCCGTATTTCCTGCCTCCGTATTGCAGGAGACGATATAATCCAGAAGATCATCAGATGGGATTCCGATCGTTCCCATATCGATATATTTTTTCCCCGCATGCGGATTCTTATCTGCTTTTGTCAGTGAAACGGCAAGTGTTTTCTTGACCATATCGCCCGTTACTTTATCGGTTTCATAAGATGATCTTATAAAAGCACTTTTATTCTCCGATATGATCTGAAAACTATCCGGATCGAAGTTGGAATAGTTTACATCTGTACTGTTCCAGCTGATGATCTCTTCAAGCTTTCCCGAAGAAAGATCCACTCTATGGATCCCGTTCCCGTCGATCGCATAGCATTTACCATCGCCTCCGGAGACGACATTACCGATCGTCGCATCGAGTTTTTTTCTTTCTCCTTTGAGAGAATATGTGGCAAGATCGAGTTCAGAGAAGGAGATCGATTCTATAAGTCCGTTGTCGGAGAAAGATGACATCAGTGCATAATACTTGTCCCCGGCCTCCACGACGTTCCCGTTAAGGTCCGGATCTTCCACCATTCCGAGCATCTCGCCCTTGGAAGAAACGAACCCGATCATCCCGTAATCCGATAGAATAAGCGTCCCGTCGGATGTGACAAGGATCTTCCTGGGAGATATCGAGGAATCCGAAGGGATCTTCACTGACTCTTTCAGAAGTCCTTCCACACTGTAGATCAGCAGTTCGCGTCCGCTGCCGAGCGTATCAAAGTCTATGTGTTCGACAAGACATATGATCTCTCCGTTTTTTCCGGAAAAGAGATTTATGATCTCACTGTTAAACGGGAGTTCGATCTTCGATAGAGGATTTCCTTCAAAGTCAAAGATCACGAGCCCGCGCTCATACGACTCCTGCACAAGCCTCATTACTTCTACGATTTCTTTTGCCGACGCTTCATAAAGATTGTACATCTTATTTTTCAGTTCCGACGGGTATTCATAGAGGATCTCATAGGATGCAACAACGGAGTTTCCGACGATCGTTGCTTCATTCTGAGCGAAGCTCTGTGCCTTCTTTTTAAATTCCGGGCTGACGACGATCTCTTTTACCGAGGACTGGAAAAACGGATCACTTTCTTTGACGGTCTCACTATGACTTGTCTTCTTTTTCCCGCAGGAAACAGTAGTGAGCAGTAAACAGATGATCATAAGAAGCGGGAAAATGCGCTTACATTTCACAAACATCGTTTCTCCTCCTATGCCCGGTAATCCAGGATGCTCCTTGCATTATGGAAGAAAATGACCGAAACGGCGATGTTAAATACAGCAAGGATCAGGAAATCCAGCGGGAACAGCGAAGGGGATACGGCATATAGTCTTCTGCCGATATATGCCCCCAGCGACAGCTCGAAGATAAACACCGCTGAAAGAAGCGCAAATGACAGCAGCATATGGGTGTGGCGGTTGTTGCTCACACCGAGGGTGCGCATCGATGTCAGGTAACATGCGTAGAAAAGGAGTGCCGCTGAAGCATAGAACATCGCGCCGCACGGAACAAAGGCCGGATGAAGTCTGGCAAACAGCGAGACGATCGTAAGACAGACTAAGCCCTCGGTAAATGCTTTTACCACAGGCGCCGTCGATGCATAGAAGAGTTTCTTGAACGCTTTTCCGGGCATGAGATAGATGAAGGGCTTGTCCAGTTCTTCGACGAATTTGCCCATCGGGATCGTAAAGATCATGGTATAGCACAGTACCGCCATCGCCAGGATCTGCATGATAAAAGGATACATCCCCTTATGCATCATGGACTGGAGAAACGCACCGAGTACGACCGCCATAGCGATCATCGCGAGCGATATCCTGTCAAAGAACACCGTCACGACTCTCTTCTGCTCCGTCATCTGCCGCTGGAGAAGTACAGCTTCACCTCCACGGAATCCGAGCAGATGGGATTTCCTGATCTTCCTGCTTTTGGCATCTGTAGAGGGGATCTCCGCACGGTTCATCTTTCCGAAACCGCGGCCGATCGTGGTAAGGACACTTTCATAATAGGCCGATCTGTTCTGTACGATGAGAAGGATGCAGATGATCAGAAGTGTCATCATCAGCCCTGCATATGTCAGTGTCCAGTACAGATCACCCGCCATCGCCGCATAGAGGAATCCACACGCCCATCCGCCCAGAGGGATCACGTGAAGGTGCGGCCCGTTGAAGAATTCGACAATATCTGCCCAGGGGGTCTTGCTTCCCCAAAGAGCGATCACGATCCCGGCGATGATCACAACGCTGGAGACATAAAGAGAGATCCGGATCAGTACACGGATCACGGGGGATGCGGACGATATGGAGTAAACTGCCATCGCAGCGACGGAAAGACATATCGAGAGCATCAGCCATGCCCCCATCAGTATCAGAAGATCCCTGGGGCCGAGTCCGAAATAAAACCTCAGGTTCGTCAGCTGCATCAGAAGGAGAAGTGTGGCAAAAACACTGGCCAGGCACTTCTTGATCAGCCCGTAGAAAAGCACTTTTTCCGCACGTACCGGCGATACGAACAGGTTGTCGATATCCGCGGGGGCAAAGAATGTATTCCCGTGATTGAGCCCGAAGCCGAGCACGACAAAGGAGATCACCAGGAAAGAGAAGGCAACACCCGCTCTATATGTATTGACGGCATTGTCGAGGATCCCGGTCTGTCCGAGATGATTGATCTCCTGGTATATATACAGCGCAAAATATGCAAGAATGACCAGCGCCCATAGCCAGAACTGCGGGTGCTTGATCTTTTCGCGGAGGGAATTCCTCCACTGCTTGAAAATCAGAAACATACAGGCATTCATAGGATCGTCACTTCTTCTTTTTGCCCTTCTTTTTCTTCGTTGTCTTCGGACGCGTCACAGTTGCTTTTGCATGGGAAGGATTCGCCTTCTTTGCAGCACTCTGCCGGGACTGGCCGGACGGAGAAGCCGCAGGAGCCGTAACACGGATATCTTCTTCCGAGAACCACGGCGAATCATAGGACTCCGTCTCAGCAAAGAAGATCCTCTCCAGAGACTCCGCCCACATGCCGATCAGCTCTTCTTTTCTATGGCAGGAGATGACCTTGCCCTTGCGCATGATGTATGCCTTATTCCAGATACCTTCCACGGTGGCGATCATATGCGTGGAGATAAGGACCGCCACGCCTTCTTCCGCCAGTTCCTGGATCAGCTGGCGGAGTTCCTTGATCGCGTGCGGATCAAGACCCAGCATCGGCTCGTCCAGGAGAAGGAGTTTCGGACGCGGAAGCAGTGCGCAGATGATGGAGACCTTCTGCTGCATGCCCTTCGAAAGATCACGGCAAAGTGTATCCACCACTTCGGTGAGGCGGAAACGGTCGATCAGCTCAGCAGCATATGCTCTGGTCTTTTCACGATCCAGCTTATACGCACGAGTTATAAATTCAAACTGCTCCCTGACGGTGAGCATCTCATATAAACACGGGAATTCCGGGACATACCCCAGGATCTTTTTTGCCTGGCTGGAACTTGCGGGGAATCCTCCGATCTGGACAGATCCTTCGAATCGGAGGAGCCCCAGGATGCACTTGATCGCGGTGGATTTGCCTGCTCCGTTCGGTCCTAAAAGAACACCGATCTCGCCCGCTTCAAGAGATAGATTCACGTTTTCATTAGCGATCTTCTTACCGAATTTCTTCGTCAGTCCCTTAGCTCGAAGCATGTTCCCCTCCTAATTCATCTCCGCATGATTAGACAAGATTAGTTTATCATTTTTTGCGCCGCTTTACTATTCCCCGGGACATTGAATAAGATATAATGAAAAGTACAGTCAGGATCGAAGATCCATCAGAGATCCTTTCTTTTATCACACGGAAGGCAGACATATGCTCAGCAAAAGCAAAACCGAACCGATTACCGCCTATCACATCAGGCTCCAGCCGGAAGAGAAAAAAGTCCGTCTGAAGCTGGATGAAGCATGGCGCTACCGCGATCTGGTCCGTCTTCTGACGAGAAGGACCTTCACTGTGACGTATCAGCAGACGGTCCTCGGTCCTTTATGGATCATCATCAATCCTGTCCTCGCCAGTCTGATCTACATGTTCGTCTTCGGGCATATCGCCGATGTCGGCACCGCCGGCATCCCCCGGATCCTCTTCTATTTCGTATCCTCCGCGGTCTGGGAGTTATTCTCTTTCAGTCTGACGAAGAACTCGCAGACATTTGTCGCCAATGCCTATCTTTTCAGCAAAGTGTATTTCCCCAGGATCTGTGTCCCGATCTCAAATATGCTCGTAAGCATACTGAAGTTCCTGATCCAGCTCCTGATCGTCGCCGGTCTTCTCACTGCTTTCGTCATCCGAGGGAATGTGCATCCGATGTGGGCTCTCTATCCCCTTCTTCCGCTTCTTTTCCTTCAGATGGCGCTCTTCGGCATGAGTGTCGGCGTCCTTATCTCAAGTGTAACGACCAAGTACAGAGATCTTCTGGCCGTGGTCAATGTCCTCGTGAACCTCTGGATGTACGGCTCCGCTGTAGTTTACCCGATCCAGAGCGTCCCGGACGGAGTCCTGAAGATCCTTGTGAAGGTCAACCCGGTAAGTGAAAATATGGAGCTCATCCGTATGATCCTTCTGGGCGAAGGAGAATTTGACCTTCTGTACTATCTGGTCGGACTTGCTGTCACGATCCTACTTTTCTTCTTCAGTATCGTGATCTTTAACCGGGTGGAAAGGACGTTTGCGGATACAGTATGAGTACAAAAGCACAGCCATCCGGCGGGAACAGTGAAAAAGACGTTATGATCCGTGTCTCGGGACTGAAGAAAAAGTACCGCCTCGGCAAGATCGGCGCGCACACCCTGCAGGGCGCCATCAAGGAACGTCGTGCCCGCGGAAAGAAGAACGATCAGAAGACCTCTTCCGGGACCTCCAGGAACAAGGACTTCTATGCTCTGAACGGAGTGGATCTGACCGTTTATAAGGGTGAGACTCTGGGCATACTCGGCAAGAACGGCGCCGGCAAGAGTACACTTCTTAAGATCCTCTGCCGCATCACCGCACCGACGGAAGGAACAGTCGATCTTTACGGCCATATCACCTCCATGCTCGAGGTCGGCACCGGTTTCCACGGGGAGATGACGGGGCGCGAAAATATCTATCTCAATGGCACGATCCTCGGCATGACGAAGGCGGAGATCGATGAAAAGATCGACGACATCATCGCCTTCTCGGGACTGGAGGAATTCATCGATACCCCGGTAAAAAGATATTCCAGCGGCATGTTCGTCAAGCTCGGTTTTTCCGTCGCGTACCACCTCGACAGTGAGATCGTCATCATGGATGAGGTCCTCGCCGTCGGCGATGTGGAGTTTCAGAAAAAGTGTATCCGCTGTCTTCTCGATGCAGCGAATAACGATATCCGTACCGTGCTCTATGTCAGCCATAACATGAATACTATCCGCCAGCTCTGTAAGCGCTGCATCGTCCTCGACAAGGGCGAGGTCATCTTTGACGGCGATGTGGAGCAGGCGATCGCGATCTATCTCGGCACGCAGGCAGAAATGCCGGCGAAGATCGAGTATGGACCGGAACACCGTTCACGGGACTATCAGCGCATGCGCGCCAGAGACCTCTTCTCACTCGATAGTCTGCGTCTTCTTAACCGTCCCGAGCCGATCTTCCCGACCTCGGGAGAAGCAGAGCTCGAGCTGACCTGTACCGCTGCAAAAGAGATCAAAAATGTTGCCTTCCGGTTCCAGCTCCGGGATCAGGAAGATACGAAGATCGCATCGATGCTCCCCGGGAACCTCATCACGCTCTGCCCCGGAACCAATACCGTCCGGATCACGCTTCCGCTTACACATCTGACCTGCGGCCGCTACAGTGCGGACATCGTCGTCTATCAGCTCGATGCCGGCGGCATCGAAAGAAAGATGGATCTCGTCTCGCCGGGCTTTACTTTCCAGATCGAGTCCGCCCACGATAAAGACGACTATACGAAGTGGAACCAGCAGCAGTTCGGAGCGGTCCGCCTTCCGGATCTTTCGGTCGAAGTGTCCTCCCCGGAAGCCTCTGAGAAGTGAAAAGATGTACTTCACTTATTCTTTTCCCACATTAGCGAGAGAAAATATTGATTTTCATTTCCCTCTAGTAGTAAATTAAGGATATGATTTTCATTTGAGAGTTCTTCTCGAAAGGACGGAAAAAGTATGTTTAAGATCGTGGCCAAAAGACAGCTCAACGAAGCCGTGACCCTGATGGAGATAGATGCGCCGTATATCGCCGCCAAGGCGAAAGCCGGACAGTTCATCATCTTCCGCGTCGATGAATATGGAGAGAGGATCCCTCTGACGATCGCGGATACCGATCCTGAAAAGGGCACAGTCACTATCATCTTCCAGGCTGTCGGCACCTCGACCCGCACACTCGCAAAAATGAACGAGGGCGATGCGATCTTAGACTTCGTCGGTCCGCTGGGAAATGCCACCGAGATCGAAGGATATAAGAATGTATGTGTCGTCGGAGGCGGTGTCGGATGCGCGATCGCTTATCCTTCCGCAAAAGCACTGCACAAGGCAGGCGCACATGTCGATATGATCGCCGGCTTTAGAAACAAGGATATCGTTATTCTCGAGGAGGAGATGCGCGCTGTCAGCGACAACCTCTACATTACGACCGATGACGGTTCCTACGGTGAGAAGGGCTTCGTTACCAACAAGCTCCAGTCCCTGATCGATGCCGGAAACAAGTATGATCTGGTCATCGCGATCGGACCTCTCCCGATGATGAAGTTCCTCGCGGAGGTCACCCGCCCGTATGGCATCAAGACTCTCGTCAGTTTAAACCCCATCATGATCGATGGTACCGGGATGTGCGGCGGCTGCCGCGTCACCGTCGGCGGCAAGATCCGTTTTGCCTGTGTCGATGGTCCGGACTTCGACGGACATGAGGTCGATTTTGATGAGCTGATGCGCAGAAATTCCTACTACAAAGCACAGGAGCGCGAAAGCGCAAACCACGAATGCCGCATCATCAAGGCGGGAAAAGCTGCCGAAGCAGCGGCAGATGCACTGAAGACCGGTCTCGATACCGCCGCATCTTTCACTAAGGAGGAAAAATAATATGGCAAATCTTTCTCTTACTAAAGTAAAGATGCCGGAGCAGGATCCGAATGTCAGAAATAAGAATTTCGACGAGGTAGCTCTCGGTTATACGGAAGAAATGGCGAAAGAGGAGGCTACCCGCTGTCTCAACTGCAAGAACCGTCCATGCGTGAGCGGCTGTCCGGTCAATGTCCGTATCCCGGACTTCATCGCACAGGTCGCCGAAGGGAATTACGAAGAAGCTTATAAGATCATCACATCAACCAACTGCCTCCCTGCTGTCTGCGGACGTGTCTGCACCCAGGAGACCCAGTGCGAGAGCAAGTGTGTGCGCGGCATGAAGGGCGAGAGCGTCGGCATCGG
>DFFH01000099.1:0-5732 GCA_002368805.1 Mageeibacillus sp. UBA3781
TTCCCGGGTGAGATCCGCGCGATCGAGATCACACCGGAAAGACCGATCATCGCCCAGAAAAGTGCTTTTCTCGCATCGACTGAAGGCGTTAAACTCAGCATCTTCTTCAGAAAGAAGATCGGTGCGGGGTTCTTCGGCGGCGAAGGATTTATCATGCAGAAACTCTCCGGTACCGGCCTTGCGTTCGTGGAGATCGACGGATCGATCGTCGAGTATGATCTTCTCCCGGGACAGACCATGCTGATCGATACCGGTTATCTCGCGATGATGGAAGAGACTGTATCGATGGACATCACGATGGTCCACGGCGCGAAGAATGTATTCTTCGGCGGTGAGGGCCTCTTTAACACAGTCGTCACCGGCCCGGGTAAGGTATGGATCCAGACGATGCCGATCGGTAAGATCGTGAATCTGATCGGTTCTGCATTCAGGACCTGATCCAAAAGCACTGTTAGATGAACTTTACGAAGCGGGCTGCCTTCAGGGCGGCCCGCTTTTCTTGCGCGGTGAAGGAGAAAAGCGAAGTTTCCCTATTTGTAAGGTGATTATAATACTGGGTGCTTCCTTGATTTTCAGGGTTTTTGTATAATGGGGAGTAGATATTTTCAGTAGGAGCAGAAGCATGACCAGACTTTTTATCGAAACGAAAATAGAGGAAGGGATCTCTACCTGGGAGATCGGCGGCGATAATGCGCGGTATCTCTCGGATGTGCTTCGCATGCGTCCGGGCGAGGAACTGATCCTCTGCGACAGTATGCGGACTGACCATGTTTGTGAGATCGTTTCCGTGTCAAAAGCACTGGTCGCTGTTTCTATCCGTGACCGACATCCAAACGCGAATGAACCGAAGTTTGAAGCGACGATATACCAGGGTCTGGCGAAGGGGGAGAGGATGGATCTTTCTATCCAGAAGTCCGTCGAACTGGGCGCGACAAGATATGTACCGACCGTCTGCTCCCGCTCGATCGTGAAGATCAAGGACGGAAAAGACGGAAAGCGCGACCGCTGGCAGGCGATCGCCCTGGAGGCGGCAAGACAGTGCGGGCGCGGGTTAGTTCCGAAGGTGGAGAATGTGATGGACTTAAAATCCGCACTGAAAGAGGCGCAGGAAACCTGCGATCTGGTGCTTTTCCCGTGGGAAGAGGAAAAGGAAGGATCTCTTGGGAAGATCCTCGCGCCGGTAGACTTTGAGAATCACCCGAAGATCGCGGTCTTTATCGGGCCGGAGGGTGGATTTGCAGAGGAAGAGGCGAAGATAGCAGAAGAGTCCGGTGCCAAGCTCGTGACACTCGGGAAGAGGATCCTCCGCACAGAGACGGCGGCGCCTGCAGTTCTTGCGATGCTGGTCTATCGGAGTGAGCTAAATTAGTGTATAATAAATTGTTTAGATAAGAGAAAGTGAGAAACTTTATGAAATACAGTTGTCAGAAAGGCACGAAAGATATTCTGCCTGAGGAAGTTTATAAGTGGCAAAAAGCGGAAAGTGCTTTTGCAGAGATATGCGGACAGTACGGATATAAAGAGATCCGTATCCCTACCTTCGAGCAGACGGATCTGTTCCTGCGCTCCGTCGGCGACACGACGGACGTCGTTCAAAAAGAGATGTACACCTTCGAGGATAAGGGCGGCCGCTCGATCACTCTCCGTCCGGAGGGAACCGCGGGTGTCGTCAGATCCTTCGTCGAGAACGGCATGAGCTCGCTTCCGAGCCCGGTCAGACTGTTCTATAACATCACGGCATTCCGCTACGAGAAGATGCAGAAGGGCCGCTACAGAGAGTTTCACCAGTTCGGCGTGGAAGCTTTTGGTGCAGAGGGACCGGCGATCGATGCCGAGATCATCAGCATCCTCGTGGCTTTCTTCGAGCGCATGGGATTAAAGAAGACGAAGCTGTGCATCAACAGCATCGGCTGCCCGACCTGCCGCGCGGAGTATAACAAGATCCTGAAGGATTATTTCCGCCCGCACCTGTCCGAGATGTGTGAGGACTGTCAGTCGCGTTTCGAGAAGAACCCGCTCCGTATGATTGACTGCAAGGAAGAGAAGTGCGGCGCGATCGCGGCCAAAGCACCGAGACTCATCGACTATCTCTGCGATGACTGTAAGGCGCATTTTGAGGGGCTGAAAGCAAACCTCGAAGCTCTTGGCATCTCCTATGAGATCGATTCCGGCATCGTAAGAGGCCTCGATTACTATACAAGAACCGTCTTCGAGTTTAAGTCCGAAAACGTCGGCTCGCAGGGTACGATCTGCGGTGGCGGACGTTACGACGGACTTGTTTCCGAGATCGGCGGACAGCCGACACCGGGTATCGGTTTTGCTATGGGTGCCGAGAGATTCCTCCTCGAGATGGAAGCACAGGGCATCGAGATCGAGAAAGATCAGAAGGTGCAGCTTTATATCGCGAACCTTTCGCCGGAGACACAGATCGAAGCGCAGAAACTGGCATTTGGTCTGAGAAAACAGGGCATCGGCTGCGAGATCGACCTGATGGGAAGATCTTTCCGCGCGCAGATGAAGTATGCCGGAAAGACCGGTATCCCGTTCCTGCTCGTTCTGGGTGATGAGGAGATCAGTTCCGGCAAGGCGAAGCTGAAGGCCATGGCGGATGGTACAGAGAAAGAGATCGAGCTTTCCGGTATTGCGGATGCGATCCGTTCCTGGAACGCATAAAGTGAAGGCTGTCTTGGAGTGTAAACAAAGAGAAGTGAAGCTCTGACGGGACAGTGGAAAGAAGAGAAAAGCAGACGATCGTCTGGAGGTTTGGATGAAAAAACATAACCGTGAACAAGAGAATAGTCAGCCTGAGAAACATTCCTGGTTCAAGTCGAAAAAGGACGACGCGAAGCAAGAGGTTACTGAAGAAGTTAAAGAAGAAGTTTCTGAAGAGGTTACCGATGTCGCTGAAGACGTCGCTGAAAGTGCTGAAAAAGTAACGGAAGTAGCGACAAATGATGAAATAGTCGAGAAAGTCGCTGAAGACGTCGCTGAAAAAGTAACGGATGTAGCGACAAATGATGAAATAGTCGAGAAAGTCGCTGAAGACGTCGCTGAAAACACTGAAAAAGTAACGGATGTAGCGACAAATGAAGCGGATGCTGAAGAATCTGAAGCAGGAACTGCAGCGGATGCGATTGCGGAACTGGTGACCGAATCCAATCCTGAACCGAAACCGGAGACAGAGTCTGAGACGAATAGTATTTCTGAGGCTGCGGCGATCATTCCTGTTGCAGCATTGGCGGAACTTGCAAAGCAAGAAGATTCTGAGATCGCAGAACTAGAGTCTGGAGCTGAAACTGAGTCTGATGCTACAGTTGGAGAATCAAAAGAAAACGAAGAATCCGAAGCGGAAGACGAAGAAGAAACTGATAAAGAAGAGTCTGACGAGGAAGACGAAGAGTCTGACGAGGACGAAGACGAAGAAACTGACAAGAAAGCGGCTAAGGCGAAGAAGAAGGACAGAGAGGAGTCGCAGAAGGAAAAGAGCGCTCTTTATATGTTCTTTGACACCATCAAGTTTGTCGCGATCGGACTTCTGATCGGTATCCTTCTGGTTGTTTTCGTCATCCAGAGAAACGATGTGTATGGCAGCTCGATGGAGCCGACGCTCTACTCCGGTGATGCGGTATTTGTTGAGATGATCTCTGTTTATACCGGTAACTTTGACCGTGGTGATATCATCACGATCGATGCAAAGGGCATGGAGGGTTACTCTCATGAGGAAAATCTGATCAAGCGTATCGTCGGTCTTCCCGGCGAGACGATCAAGATCGCGGATGGTGATGTGTATATCAACGGCCAGCTTCTCGATGAGTCTGACTATCTGCCGGCAGGCACGAAGACATATGTCGGTGCCGAGGGACAGAGCCGCGGTTATGACGAGATGACGCTGGGCCCGGATGAGTATTACTGCATGGGTGATAACCGTGGCGGAAGTAATGACAGCCGCCGAATGGGACCATTTAAGAAGAGCCAGATCGACGCGAAAGTTCTCGCGAGGATCTACCCCTTCAACAAGATGAAATTTTTCTAATAGAAAGCAATAAACACGAACATGAACAGACAGGAAAGAATCCGAAATTTCTGCATTGTGGCCCACATTGACCACGGCAAAAGTACTCTCGCCGACCGCCTGATCGAGAACACCGGTGTGGTGGAATCCAGAGAGATGCAGAACCAGATCCTCGATAATATGGATATCGAGAGAGAACGTGGTATCACGATCAAATCCCAGTCCACAAGACTTCTCTATAAGGCAAAGGACGGGGAAGAATATATCTTGAATCTTATCGACACGCCCGGCCACGTGGACTTTAACTATGAGGTCAGCCGAAGCCTGGCGGCATGCGATGGTGCGATCCTGATCGTCGATGCGGCACAGGGTATCGAAGCGCAGACGCTGGCAAATGCATATCTTGCTGTCGATGCGAATCTCGAGATCCTGCCGGTCATCAATAAGATCGATCTTCCTTCGGCTCAGCCGGAAGAAGTGAAGAAAGAGATCGAAGATGTTATCGGTCTGGATGCATCCGAAGCGCCCCTGATCTCCGCGAAGAATAATGTCGGTATCGACGAGGTCCTCGAGGGGATCGTGAAGTTCCTTCCGCCGCCGAGCGGTGATGAGAATAAGCCTCTTCGCGCACTTATCTTTGACTCGAAGTACGACCCGTATAAGGGCGTTATCGTAAATGTCCGTGTCAAAGAAGGTTCGGTCAGACTCGGCGATAAGATCCGCATGATGAATACCGGCGCGGAGTTCGTAGTTACTGAACTCGGATACTTCCATCCGGGTGAATTTGTTCCGTCAAAAGCACTTCTGACCGGCGAGGTCGGCTATATCTGTGCTTCGATCAAGAACGTAAGAGATACTGCTCCGGGCGATACTGTAACGCTTGCCGATGATCCGGCCACCGAGCCGCTCGAAGGATATAAGCCGATCCAGCAGATGGTATTCTGCGGATTGTATCCGGTGGATGGTGCGAAGTATCCGGATCTCCGCGATGCTCTTGAGAAGCTCCAGCTCAATGATGCGGCGCTTTCTTTTGAAGCAGAAACATCCGCCGCTCTCGGCTTTGGTTTCCGCTGCGGTTTCTTAGGACTTCTTCACTATGAAGTCATCCAGGAAAGACTCGAAAGAGAGTTTAACCTCGACCTGATCTCCACGGCGCCGTCCGTTGTTTATAAAGTCTATACGACATCCGGTGAGTGCATCCGCATGGATAACCCGACGAATATGCCGGACCCCGCTGAGATCGACTATATGGAGGAACCGATCGTTAAGGCGACGATCATGACTCCGAAGGAATATGTCGGTAACCTGATGGAGCTCTGTCAGGATAGAAGAGGCGAGTATATCAACATGGAATACATGGACGATATCCGTGTCATGCTCCACTATAAGATGCCTCTTAATGAGATCATCTATGACTTCTTCGATGCGCTGAAGTCCAGAACGCGCGGCTACGGTTCCCTCGACTATGAACTCGAAGGATACCAGAAGAGTGATCTGGTGAAGCTTGATATCCTTCTGAACGGCGATATCGTCGATGCTCTTTCTTTTATCGTTCATAGGGACAAGGCCTATGCCAGAGGAAGAAAGATGACCGAGAAACTGAAGGAGAATATTCCGAGACAGCAGTTCGAGGTCCCGGTTCAGGCGGCCATCGGCGGTAAGGTCATCGCCAGAGAGACGATCCGTGCTTTTAGAAAGGACGTTCTTGCAAAGTGCTACG
>DFFH01000099.1:5858-14442 GCA_002368805.1 Mageeibacillus sp. UBA3781
GAAGGAAGGAAAGAAGCGCATGCGCCAGGTAGGCTCGGTCGAAGTGCCGCAGGAAGCATTTATGAGTGTCCTTCGCCTCGATGAGGATTAATTCTGAAAGTAAAAACTGCACGGCCCTGATGGATCCGTGCAGCTTGAAATCTCAAGTAAGATCAGATGAATCTTAAGTAAGATCAGATTAGAACGGGAACCCCGGGAACGAAGCATCCTTGGGGTTTTCTTCGTTATATGTCGCGATCTCGTTTCGTACCGCCTGCATACGCTGGTCGAGATTCTCGATCCGCTCGGCACAGTCACGGAGCTCGTCGGCCAGTGCTTTTGCACGCTCCGGCGGAAGATCGTGCTTATAGTGAAGCTTGTGCTCGAGGCTCGCCCAGAAATCCATCGCGATCGTTCTAAACTGCACCTCGACCTTCATGTTCCGTTTCTCGTCTTTTAAGAAGATCGGAACTTCGACGATCAGATGCAGGCTTCTGTATCCGCTCGGCTTCGGATCCTTGATGTAGTCTTTCTTAGCGATCAATGTGATGTCGTCCTGTGCCAGAAAAGCACTTGCCAGGTCGTAGATATCGTCCGGGAAGGAACAGATCACCCGGACACCGGCGATGTCGTTGATGCGCTCTTCGATTGCGGAGAGGTTCAGAGGTATGTTCTTCTTCTTCATCTTGCGAAGAAGGCTGTCCACTGACTTAACACGAGTCTTGATGCTCTCGATCGGATTTCTCTCGAGCTCGACAGAAAGTGATTCGTCGAGTACCTTAAACTTCGTCTCGACCTCCATGATCGCACACTGGTAATAGGCAAACATCTGATCGATCGGTTTCGTATTTTCCTCCACAAAATCGAGAAAAGAGTCCGACATCAGATTCTCACGGACGAAGTCCTCGTTTGCTGTGGAGAGTGTATTATCCATTCCCACCGGGAACAGCATATTCTCATTATTTTCCTGGTCCATTTTATTCTCCTGGTTTTCTGCGGACGGCGCATCATGCGGCGCGGGTTTTTCAAGGAAAAACCGCAGAAGGATTCTCATTTCTTCCTATTTTACCTCATAAGAAGCTTTTCTTTACTAAGAGTTTATAAAGATTTCGAAAAAGCATGAAATGTGGTAAAATTACTGTATTATCGATTGTTCGGAGGAGATTGGGATATGAAAAAACTGATTTCATGTGCACTTGTATTATCGATGGCGTTCGCTCTTGTCGGATGCGGATCGAAGGGCGGTTATGCTTCTACCGAGAAGAAAGTGATTTCTGCGGCAGAAGAATGCTTAGGTGCAGAAGAAGCAAATAAAAAAATGAAAAAGAAGATCATGAGTGATAATTTTCAGCCGTCAGATGATGCGTTTGCGGATGGTACATACGTTACTCTGACCACTGAAGATGTGGAGGACATCGAGTTCACAACATCCAAATTTGACCCGGAAGATATGGTCAATACGCTGCTGGTAATAAAGTCGGAAGACAGAAGCTATACGATGACATATGTAATCGAAGCTCCGGATAAAGATATAGCGGCAGATATGTTTGAATATTTCGCCGATCAGTTCGGAACATCTGAGAAACAGCTCAAGAAAGACGCGAAGAAATATGATGCAGAGTATGGCTTTGAAGAGGAAGATAATAAACTGTCGATCATTATGGTTTCCGAAGACAGTGACAAGGCCAAGGCCGTTTGCATCAAGCAGGATGGAAAAGTTGTTTCCCTTTGCCTTTACGATGGAAGCTATGAAACCGATCTTTTAGAAGAATATTACGAGTTCTCCACAAAGGCTGGATTTACCGATATGGAGGCTCTTCTGGAAGAGTGAACTGAATAGACGTTAATGGACGGACTGCCTTCTTCGGAAGACAGTCCGTTTGTTTTTTCGGAGGATATAGAATGAAGAAGTTTCTGTCTGTAGCATTAGTTCTATCCTTGGCGCTTAGCCTTGCCGCCTGCAAAAGCGGAAGCAAGTATAAAAAAGCAGATAAGAAAATGATCAGTGCTGCGGAAAACTGCTTTGATGCTGCGGAGATGACCACAAAGCAGAAGAGAAATGCAATTAAGAAAAACCTTCGCGTCGCAGATACTACCTTCGGAGATGGCGCATATTTGCGTTTGACATCGGATGATCTGGAAGACATGGATTATGGGGAAGACAAGTTCAATTCGGACGAGATTAAAGTTTCCAACATGACGATGTTTGCAAAGGTCGATGGGGATGTGGATCAAGTCTATGCCACCATTGCGGAGATGAAAAATGAGGAGTTTGCGCAGGACCTTTACGACTATTATTACGAATTGCAGGATCTCGACAAGGTCAAGAAGAAGGTCAGACAGGCCGATGAAGCGGAGATCGGATATAACGATGACGAAGATGACAGATTTGCGTATATTGTTCAGATGGAAGGATATGTTGACGCAGGGTATCTGCATATAGATGGGAAGATCGTCACCGTTGTCCAGTTCACCGGCACGGAAGACGGGAATCTTGTGGAAGAGTTCTACGACTTTATGCGCGAAGCAGACTATGAGGATATGGAAGTTCTTCTTAAGGGAGAGTAACTCCTAGCTTTTCGATCTGGTAAGCAGGAGCACGACCTTTGTGCGGTCATGTTCGCCGAGCTTGTCGTAGATCGTGGAGACATAGTTCTTCACGGTTCCTTCGCTGATAAAGAGAATCGAGGCGATCTGCGAATTCGTGCAGCCTTCGGCAATCAGCCGGCATATCTCTTTTTCCCTGTCAGTCATGCCATAGTCGTCAAGATCGATCGCGTCTGATCCGTGAAAAGAACCTGCCACACCCGATCCGCTGTATGTACCGGTCCCATTGGAAGACAGGCTGCCGTCATTATTTCCGGCCGCCTTTTTTTCTTTATCCAGAGCTCCTGCGGCAAGCATCGAGTTTAACTTCTCCATGACTTTGGAATCAAGGACGCTTCTTCCCTGAAGTGCCTGGGAAACGGCATTCAGGATCGCATCTTTTCCCGAGTCTTTGAGAAGATATCCGCAGGCACCGCCGGCGATGGCATGGGAGATGTTCTTTTCGTCGTAGAATGTGGTCAGCACGATGATCTTGATCTGAGGATATTCCGAGTGGACCTTCGGGATCAGCTCGATACCACCCATGCCGGGCATGTTCAGATCGACGAGCATGAGATCCGGGATATCGTGAGAAAGGATATCGAGTGCTTCCACACCGTTTCCGGCTTTCCCGATGATCTCGTAATCACCGGACATCGAAAGAATGATCTCCAGACTCTCCAGAAGTAGAGGTTCATCATCTACAAGCAGTATTTTCGTCATGTGTTTTCCTCCTCAAATGGAACCGAAAGACTGACGGTAAATCCGTCCTCGCTCTCGATCTCGAAATTGCCTCCGCAGTTCTCGGTATATTCCTTAATCTTGCGAAGGCCGAAGCCATTGGCCAGACGTAGTTTCTTCTCGTTCACGGAGATCTTTCCCCAGCCGCTGCCGTTATCCTGTACCTTAAGACGGATATGTCCGGAATCTATCACGAATGTGATCACGAACAGGTCTGCTTTTCCGTGTTTGACGCCATTAGTCAGAAGCTCGGAAAGAGAAGAAGAGAGGAAAGATGCGGTCTGGATGGGGATCCTTGTTTCCGATTTGACCTGTGAAAAGTTGTGATACACCTTATAGGTCGTGTCAGAGCGGAATTCATCGATCATCTTCTCCAGAGAAAGAAGATAGTCATCCAGCGCGATCCGGTCATCTTCCGCATCGAGTGTACGGACGACGCTTCGGACCGAAGAGATCGCCTCGTGCACACGGGAATTCGCAGTATCGATCTTTTCCAGTGCTTTTTCCTGATCGGAGGGCACAAGAAGAGAGGCGGCATCGAGGGTGACGGTTGCCGCAGAAAGCGTATGACCGACGTAGTTATGGATATCCCGGGAGATGCGCTCACGCTCTTCAAGACGGGCATTATTTTCATTTATCTTCTGATTCTTCGCGATCTGTTCGCGGAGCGTCCGCTGCTCGAGTGCCTCCACCGCTGCTGCAGAAAGAGCGGATCTCAGCTGCTCGGAGGAAAGGGCGGAGCGTAGCAGGAAGAAAAGAAGGATCTCCCAGGCTGCGAAAGATACTGCCGTAAAAAGAAGCGAAGAGACTGCTCCGAGAGGTTCCGGAGAAGTAAAGATCACCTCAAGGATCCAGCCGCAGCCGGCAAATAGCGTATTTAGAAGGGTGCAGGTCTTTCTCCGGTAGAAGTAGCAGCAGGAGATAGAGGGAAGAGCCAGTGCGCCTATATACCAGCGGGGAAGCGCGATAATCGCGCCGGCCGCCATAAGAAGGAGCAGGATCGAAATCGCCCGTCTCACATTCTTCTGCGAAAAATAGGACAGATTCAGAAGGATAAGACTGACTGCCATGAAACAGGCACCGGGGAGCATCTGGTATTTCAGGATCAGAAGGATACTCTGGGCAACCAGCGCCAGCATGGCGGCAAACCATGTGAAACGATGTTCCTGCGAATCGAACTGCATCTGCTATGCCCCTTTCTAAGTCTTTATCCATTATACTTCGTGTTTATAACAGATTACACTTATGACTACTCTTCATTTTTCTTTCTGACAAACAATCCGCCGACAGAAACTGCGCTGATCAAAAAGAGGACGGGGATATAAGTTCCGGCTTTCCCGGAAGTTTCACCTGTCTTTACGACTTTCCCGGGTACAGGTGTCGGGCTGGGTGTAGGAGTCGATGTAGAAGTGGGAACCGGTGTGGTATCGGAAGATACTGGCGGCGCAGACGTCGTTGTGGCTGCCGTAGCCGGCGTGGAAACCGGTGTGTCAGTGGGGGTCGGCGTGATTCTTCTATTCGTAAAACTTACTTCAGAAGTTTTTCCGCTTTCAAGCGTTCCCTTGCTTCCCGTGGATTCCACATTATAGCCTTCCGGATCTTTTTCGATGACCTCATATTCACAGCCTGCAGGAAGCCCGTCGATGGTAATGCTTTCGCCGCCCTTGAGGGAAATGGTGGCTTCAAAGATACTGTATTCGATATCGGAGGTTCTGCCGTCCTTGGCTGTCTTGGTTCCTGTTTCAGAAGAAATGGCAGCAAAGTTCAATGTGCCCTGCTTATCACCGCTGTAGGAATAGGTATCCGGAATGGTATCGGACACGTCCTTCAGCCGGATGGTAAAATCAAACTCGCCGTTTTCTCCTTCCACGGTCTTAGAGAGGCGCAGGGAGGAATCGAACAGTCTTGCGTTTAAGTAGTGGAACACATCGGTGGTTGCGTAGGTGGATGTCGCTTCCTGTACGTAGCCTCCGGGCTTACCGACTCCGGGTACCGCTTCATAATCTTTTGTCAGCTCTTCCACCGTGACCTTGGTGTAAACCGGGAGAAGACCTTCCTGGGGAAGATACAGCATAGAGGACTGCTGATTGTTATATACACGCTCGTTTGTTCCTATAGTGAGATAATCCTGCGGATAGGATCTGTCCTGATATAATCTTCCGAGCACAGCGACTTCGTTGGCTTTGAGACTCAAATAGAAGGAGCCGTTGGCATCGGTATCGACAAGTTTTTCCGTAACAGGGATATTGGAAGGAATAAAGCCACCATGCATAATGCTGTTATAAAGGTCGACTGATCCAATCGTGACCCAGACTTTTCCTGTATGCGGACGATTGAGTGCGGTGTCAAATAAAGTCACTTTAAAATCATAAAGTTCATCCGGGTCTGCCCCAGCCGGAGCTGCATAGAATTTGGCAATGGCGGCGGATGCGGATCTTCGGAAGAGGTTGATTGTCCACGTGCCCTGAGTCTTATCCTGAATTACGCCGCTGGAAAGGCTTTCGTGACGGGCGGCGACGTCCGTTACAGCGATGAAACCGCCGGCTACGGCCTGATACTCATTATTCCAGTAGATGTTGTACTGTTCGGCCGTTGTATAGTTGTTTCCCCCGAAAGAAATGCACACGGGAAGTCCCCGGATCGTAAGCTTTTTATTCACGGGGATCATGGCTTCGATCGTAAGTTGTCCGTTTACCATAGCAGGTGTATAAACTGTCGGATCTCCTTCGATCGTATAGGAAAGAAGGGAAAGATCCAGGCCTTCTTCGTTCCAGAAATTCATTTTGTAACGGAAAAGTGTATCTTCCGGCCAGCTGTCTTCGAAGACCTTCGGATAGATGGTGATGGTCTTAAAAAGACTGTCATGATCCACATTGAAATGCACGCTCTTATCCGAATCAAGAATAAGTGAATCGTTTGAATCCAAGTCCGAAGTGGTGACGTCTTCATAGACGGCATCAACATTCCCGTTTGATCTGATACGCTGAACCACTCTCAGTTTGACCTGAGAATTAAAAGGAAGATCCCGGATCGTAGCAACGGTGCCGGCCGGAACTTCTATCTTAGCTGAACCGGAAGAAAAGGAAACGGTGGTATCGGCTGCGCCACTCACAGCCAGGGTGTAGTCTCCCGAAAGATCACTTCCGGAATCTGTCGTTCCCTGTATCAAAACTCTGTAACCATGGGTAAAGCCGGAAACCGGATCGCCGTTTTTATCTCTTATCGTAAAATCAATGGAAAGATCCGGATCTGCGGATGCTGCACGTAAAGAAGGATATCCCGGACCGAAAAGAAGAATAAAGGACAGCAGAATAGCTGTCAGCCAATGATGTCTGTTTCTCATATTGCCCCCTCAGATGTTAAATAATTCTGTTCTTGATCCATTATACTATGTCTTTTCGGGTAAGAGGGATTCTGATTGACCATTTCCTGAAAAAATGTTACCATCTCTTCGTGCTTTTTTAGCCTTTTTGCGGGTGTGGTGAAATTGGCAGACACGCCAGATTTAGGTTCTGGTACGAGAGTGTGCAGGTTCAAGTCCTGTCACCCGCACCAAGTTGAGACTCTTCATGTTATTTCATGGAGAGTTTTTTCGTAGTAATACCGACACTTACCGTTTTGATATGCTTTTTCTTGCGTGTACGATAATTATGGTTGATTTTGTCGTGTACACACGATAAAATGTATGTAACATAAAGTATGTCAGAATTGAGGATGTAGATATGAATCACACGATCATTAAACAAGTTGTTTTAGACCAGATTGAATTCATTAAGACGGCCGAAATCGTCAACAGAGAGTATGCCTTTGAAAAAAATGTCAATTACGTTCTGGTGGGACTTCGTAGAGCAGGTAAATCTTATCTGCTGTATAAGATGGTCAGGGAACTTATCGCTCAAGGATGCGATTGGTCGCAGATTATCTATATCAATTTTGAAGACGAAAGATTATTGGGATTCACGGCTGCTGACTTTCATGACATTGTTGAGACGGCGTATGAGCTTTCTGACTCGAAAGAAATTTACTATTTCTTTGACGAGATTCAGATTATTGACGGTTGGGAGCACTTTGTAAGAAGATTGGCTGACCAGAAAAAACATGTGAATATTACTGGTAGTAACGCAAAGATGCTTAGTTCAGAAATGGAGAGTGTTCTCGGTGGGAGATACATTTCCAAGATGATTATGCCGTTTTCTTTTGGGGAAGTTCTTGAATATAAACAGATCGCCTACGATGAGGATGCATTGCTTACGACTTCAAAAGTGGCAAAGGTAAGAAAAGCGTGTCAGGAGTTTTTACTTAGCGGAGGACTTCCCGAATCTCAGCTTCTTGTGAACAAGCGCGAATACATCAAAAGCGTATACGAAAAAGTTCTTCTCGGAGATATCATCGAGCGTGAGCAGATTAAGAATAAGATGGCGCTTCGACTGATGATCAAAAAGATAGCGGAAACCGTAATGAATGCGGTCTCGTATAATACTCTGGCCGGGAATGTAAAGGCAGCTGGTGTGAAGACATCTACCGATTCTATGATCGAATACACTTCTTATGCTGAGAATGCTTATCTTATTTTCAGAACCAGAAACTATGTGTCGAAGTTTGCGGATAAAGAAAGTGTTCCCAGATTCTATTTTGCCGATAACGGAATACTGTCGTTGTTCCTCGTAGATAAGATTCCGGCGCTTCTTGAAAATGTAGTTGCACTGTACCTGAGAAGAGTGTATGGAGACGGAATATATTACTTCAAGTCGAGCCAGACGGGGATAGACATAGATTTTTATCTTCCTGAAGAAAACATGGCAATACAAGTGGCATATGCGTTAGGAGATGCAGAAGAACGAGAGGTGAAAAGCCTGCTCTCTTTTGCTGCTAAGACAGAAGGAAAAAAAAGATTGCTGATCGTCACTTACGAAGAAGAAAAAACAATAGAAAAAGATGGGTACATTATTGAAGTGAAGCCGCTCTATAAATACTTGCTTGGAAAGTAATTCAAAAATGTGAAACTACGGATGTCGCTTTATGGTCATTGTCTCGAGAATACAAAACAGAAAGAAATGGCGGGCGTAGTTATCGATCTGTAAGACAAAAACGCCTAAAAATCAACCTTTGAAAGGGTAGGGGTAAAAGATGGGGTATGGAATACTGAGAGTGCTGAAAATTGGGCGTGAATGATTTTAGTCCTGTCACCCGCACCATTTTATTTGAAGTTACCCCCATTTTTGTGCACCGGTGTACAGAAAATGGGGGTACTTTTTCCTGTGCTATAATGACCTTTGTA
>DFFH01000162.1:0-2961 GCA_002368805.1 Mageeibacillus sp. UBA3781
CTTGCCGCCTGCATACGGCGGTGCATAAGATAATCCGAAAAAGTAACATCCGTATAGTCCTTGAAAAGACGTGAGAAATGATACTTCGAGAAGCCTGCATAGTCGGCCGCCCACTCCAGCGTGATTTCATCCATGTAATGAGAATTGATGTGATTGATGAGAGATCTGAATTTCTCATATTTGCTTTTCGTCTTCGCATCCTCGGTACGGATCGGCGAGAACTGCGGATGAACTGAGGCGATCAGACTGAAGATCTCGAGAAGTTTGGCATAGATCGGCATCTCCAGAACCATGTTCGTGTACATGAAGTACTGGTCGTTGATCGCCATAAAGGCTGAGTAGATCTTGCCGTAGAGATTAGGATAAGTGCTCTCGTTGATCAGCTTCGGCTCGCTGAAAAAATCGGTGAGAAAAGAATACTCATAGAATTCTTTCAGAAATCCGATCGAAAAGAGATAGATAAAGCGGCAGCCTTCATTCTGGCACTCGATCTCATGGAGCGTCTCCGGCGGGATAAAGAGGATATCGCCGGGAGAGATGACAAAATTCTTGCCATTCACGATATATTTATAGTCATTTTCGATCGGGATACAGATCTCCAGAACATCGTGCTTGTGTTTCGCGAAATTACCGAACTGGTTGTTGTACCAGATTCGCATGTTCGTCTCCGGGACAAGATCCACGTCCTCATCCTCACCATGAAGTACGCGCTTGGAAAAATTGCGTACCGGCTGGCTATATATCAGAGGCGTGGTATCATCGTAACCCGCACCGAAACCGTGATGTTGTATGATCTCATTATCCATAGCAACAGTATATCAGATTCTAATTCAGAAGGTAGAGGGATTCTTCGGCGGAGGGATCTACTCGAAGTCCGGGATGAAACTCTCTGAGACGGTGCCGCCCTCCTGGATAAAGGCGTTCTCCTGACCGGAAAGAGCGAGGTGATCGACCATGGCGCGGTAGTGTTCCGAAGAAAGCGGACGGGACAGCTCGGTCGGAACACCCGGCATCGGGGTGTACTGGTTCATCAGGCTGATCGTGATGCTGTTCCCATAGGTTTCGCAGAGGTAGTCCAGTACATGCTTGCTGTCAAAAAGAAGTCCGGGAAGCATGAGATGGCGGACGATAACGCCTTTTTTCATAAGGCCGTTTCCATCAAAGACCTGCTCCGGACACTGGCGGACCATCTCGGCGACAGCCTCTTTCGCACGTTCGAAATAGTCCGGAGCATGTGAGTACTTCGCGCTGATCCTGGAAGAGAAGTACTTCATATCCGGAAGGTAGATATCGATCGTTCCTTCCAGGGAACGGATCGTCTCCACGCTCTCATAGCCGCCACAGTTATAGACGGTGGGAATGGAAAGCCCCCTTTCCCGGGCGAGGAGGACCCCCTCAATAATGTGCGGGACGAAGTGCGTGCCGGTCACGAAGTTGATGTTATTGGCACCCTGCGCCTGAAGCCCGAGCATGGCGTCTGAAAACTCTTCGATGGAATAGACGCGGCCGGGAAGTTCGTAAGGACTGAAAGAAGAATTATCTGAAGCTGTAGAACTGGAAGAGGTTCGATCTATACGTCTGGAGATCTCGTGGTTCTGACAGAAGACGCAGCCCAGGCTGCAGCCGGTAAAGAAGATCGTACCGGAGCCTTCTGTTCCCGAAAGACAGGGCTCTTCCCACATGTGAAGGCCGACTCTCGAGATCCTAAGCTCGGAGGACATCCCGCAAAACCCGGGCCGGAACGACCGGTTTACACCGCAGTTCCTGGGACAGAGATGGCATTCCTGATAGGGAGAAGTGCTTTTTGAGCAGAATTCCACGAAAAAGTAGTTCCTTTCCATTCATTTCTTATCAGTATATCGCATTGACAGGAAAAAGAGTGATTTCATAAAATAATCTCGAAAAGGAAGGTGATGTCAGCATGATCGGTTCCCGACATGAAGAATGCGGTGTTTTCGGCATTTTTGACCGTGATGGTCTAAGGATCGCGCCGCTCGTTTACTACGGACTCTTTGCGCTCCAGCATAGAGGCCAGGAGAGCTGCGGCATCGCCATAAATAACGACGGATGGATCCGCTGCCAGAAGAATATGGGTCTGGTCAGTGAGGTCTTTACCCACGAGATGCTCGATTCGCTCGAGGGCACGATCGCCATCGGCCATGTCCGGTACTCGACGACCGGCGCGAGCGTCCTCAGTAATACCCAGCCGCTGGTCACCCAGTATGTAAAAGGAACACTCTCACTGGCGCATAACGGCAATCTTACGAATGCGATCTCTCTTAGAAAAGCACTCGAAGAGGAGGGTGCATTTTTCCAGACGACCGTGGACTCGGAGATCATCGCATATCTTGTAGCGAAAGAACGTACCCGCACGCCGTCGGTCGAAAAAGCGGTGGAAGAGACGATGAAGAGGATCCAGGGCGGATATGCGCTTCTGGTCATGAGTCCGAAGAAACTGATCGCCGCAAGAGATCCGTATGGATTTAAGCCTCTCTGTATGGGAAAGATCGGAAACTCATATGTATTCGCATCGGAGACCTGTGCACTTGACGCAGTAGGTGCGAAGTACGAACGCGACGTCGAGCCGGGTGAGATCATCGTGTGTGATGAAAACGGCATCCGCTCGATCCGCACGCACTGCAGCGGCATCTGTAAGATGTGCATCTTCGAATATATCTATTTCGCCCGTCCGGACAGCCGGATCGACGGAAAGAGTGTCTATGAAGCGCGACTTCAGGCGGGAAGGCTCCTTTGCCGGCAGCATCCGGTAGAAGCGGACGTGGTCATCGGAGTACCGGAGTCGGGACTTGATGCGGCCAGTGGTTTTGCCGAGGAGTCAGGAATCCCGGTGGCAAGAGGCTTCATGAAGAATAACTATATCGGAAGAACATTTATCAAGCCCGAGCAGGGCCAGCGGCAGGAAGCCGTACATATCAAGCTGAACCCGGTAAGAGAGGCCGT
>DFFH01000162.1:3124-4658 GCA_002368805.1 Mageeibacillus sp. UBA3781
CATGTACGTATCAGCTCGCCGCCGTTTATCTCTCCATGTTATTATGGTACTGATGTTCCAAGCTGCGACATGCTGATCGCATGCCAGCATACGATCCCGGAGATCTGCGGGATCCTGGGCGCCGATTCGCTCGGCTATCTCGAGGTGAGCTCGCTTGGCGATCTGATCGGCGATACGGAGCATGCTTTCTGTGATGCGTGCTTCACAGGAAATTACCCGAATGCCGAGACCGGCATCGATATGATGAATGCCTGATCTGAGAAAGGACCGGCCGACCGGAAGGCGCGGCGGCAAAGAGAAGGAGTAGCAAAATGATTTCTGCAGTGATTTTCGATATGGACGGGGTGCTGCTCGACAGCGAACCGTACCACGACCAGACCACGACATCGATCCTTGAGAGCTACGGCGCAAAGGGCGCCTATGAAGCGATCCGTCCGTATGTCGGACGCTCCTCGGCGGACCTGTGGGCAGCCATGAAGGTGAAATACGATATCCCGGCGTCTGTAGAGGACCTGATCGAACTGCAGTGGAAGAAAAATGTCGCCGGGATCCCGGACTCGGGCCTGGAAAGATCCGAGGGCCTCACCGAACTTCTTGATTTCTGCCATGAAAAAGACATCCATATCGCCGTGGCATCGTCCTCGCGCCGTGATTACGTGGAGGCGGTATTTGACCACCTGAACCTCTGGCCCTATGTCGAAGTATTCGCTACAGGAGAAGAAGTGGAGAACGGCAAGCCCATGCCGGATATCTTCCTTCTGGCGGCCACGAGACTCGATGTCGATCCGGAAAGGTGCCTCGTCATCGAAGACAGCACCGCAGGTGTGCAGGCGGGACGTATGGCCGGGATGTACACGATCGGCTACGATAATCCGACATCCGGCGGACAGAATGTAAATGCTGCCGATGTCGTCATAAAGTCTCTAAACGAAGTACCGAAGATCATTGAGCAGCTCTCGGAAGTAAAAGTCCTGCCGGTAACGAATCCGACCAGGAAGATGGCGGTGGTATCCCTCGCGCAGATCATCTGGAATGAGCATTTCCCGAAGATCATCCCGCAGGAACAGATCAACTATATGGTCGAGAAATTCCAGAGCATGCCGGCGATCGATAAGGCGATCACGGAAGACAATTACAAGTATTTCCTGCTGATATTAGGCGATACGCCGATCGGCTACTGCGGTGTCGTGCCGGAAGAAGACGACGCACTGCTCCTCAGCAAACTCTATCTCATGAAGCCCTTTAGGGGACAGCGCCGGAGCATAGTGCTTTTCGATGAGGCAGAGCGTGTGGCGCGGGAGATGGGCAAGAAAAAGATCCGTCTTTATGTAAATAAGAGAAACTATATTCCGCTCCGCGTATATCTGCGCCGCGGTTTCCGGATCGTGGAAGAAAAGAAGACGGATATCGGAGAAGGATTCATCTGCGATGATTTCATGATGGAAAAAGAACTCTGATCGGAGGATCTTTTATGCGTCCGGAAAAGAAAACTCAAAGTGGAAAGAACTATACTTCCCGTGTGGCCGGTGCTTTT
>DFFH01000162.1:4782-5242 GCA_002368805.1 Mageeibacillus sp. UBA3781
CCACTATACCGGTAGAAACGGAAGATACACGCGCGACGGAGTCTATCGCTCAGGTAGGGACGGTGCCCGCGGAATTCGAAAGGATCATCGCGGAAGACAGATTCCGCCATGTGGAGGCTTTTTCGGACAGACTTCTGGAACTGAAAAAAGATTCCGAAGGGAAAGATCCCAATGCATTTACGATCACGATGATGGATCTCTATGGAGAGGTCCTGGCGGAGTATTCCGGAGAAAATGAAAACGATGCATACGGTGCGACAACGCTCACGGCAACAGAGGATGGCGGCTTCATCTTCGCACAGGGATATAATCCCAACTACATTCCCGGCATGGATCAGATCAAGACAGGATATCACTCCAGGGTCATCAAGTGTGATGCAAAAGGGAATGTCGTATTTGATACACAGCTGGATTCTGTCGAGATAGGTGCGCTTACCGACTGCATCGAGAAGGAAGGCCG
>DFFH01000092.1:0-14334 GCA_002368805.1 Mageeibacillus sp. UBA3781
CACGGAAAGCTAGAATTTGCAATAGGTTAGGGGAATATTCACACATTGGAAATCTATCTTTATTGAGAGTACTTCTGTCCGCGTGATAAAATCTACTTAGATATTATTATAGAACGGTTTTCAGCAAGCGGTCTTATTCACAGATCCTGCGGTGGAGGACGAAAATATGAAAAAGGCAATTTCCGAATTTTTAGCGATCACCATGATTCTTTCTGTAATGACTGCATGCAATAAAAGCGCGAAAGATGCTGCCACGAGCGGGTCTTCAGATGCTTCTGCATCTTTTTCGGAATCTGAATCGGCGACAACGACAGAATTTGCTGAGCCAACCGAGCCGGAGCCGACCCAGAGCGAACTGTTATTCCGCAAGAATACGGAAATTGAGCCTGGTTCATATAAAAAAGTGAAACTGGATTATTCGCTGGATGCTGATGGTGATTATTCCGGATATAGCTATGGCGAAGTTCCGCTCGAGAATAGTTTCCTTAGTTTGAGTACTGTATATAAGGCTGTAGATGAGTATAATTCTGAAAAAGTCGGATCTTATGTTATGGAGTATGACTATGACGGCAACCGCCTGGATTATTACAAATTAGAGGAAATCGACGAAAAGAAAGATGCCTATTTCTTAACGGAAGGTGACAGGGTTCTTATTATTGTTTTCCCGACTAGTTTTTCCGCTAATGCAAAAACCATTGAAACCCAGGTGTATGATTTCTTTCCGGAAAAGCGTGAGACCAAGCTTCTTTTTTCCTGTTCTCTTCCTTATACAGGATATAACGACGAGAGAAAATTTGACGCACTGGTAGATGGAAAACTATATGGCTGGATTGGAAGTCCCAAAGATCCTTCAAACTGTATCTATCAGAGATATGATCTGAATGGAAATCTGGAATGCGAAACAGATCCTATAGATTTTACAGATGACGTATACAAATATACAGAATACTATGAATGGGGGGAGAGTTTTGAGCATTACGAAAGAAGCCAATATTTCCTTCAGGGTTTTTGGAAAGAAGATAAGTATTATGTGATGAAGAGTGCGGAAGGTGAGTCCACCTTTGATGTCCTTTGTTATGACAAGGATCTCAAAAAGATCGATGAGTTTCAGACAGACATCGATTCGATGAAGGTGTACTGCCGTGGATCTCAGCGGACAGACTATTTCACGGATAAAGATGGTCTGTTTTCCTGGAATGAGAATACTCAGAAATGGGAAAATATATTGAAATGGGGACCTTTGAATATCAGCTGGCGTTTCGATCGCATCGGATTGTTATGCCGGGTTTTGAGAAACGATCGAGTATTTTATTACGATTATCTTATACTTCCCGGAGAACCTGGAGAGAGTCAAGAAGACCTAACTATCATTAATGTGGCAAGCACGAGATCGTATGGGTCATCTTTGTCATATTCAGATGAGTATATTCAGACAAGGAAAAAGTATTATGATGACTGTCGTATTGACGACTATGGGAAGATTCAGCCATGTAGCAAGATAGAAGCAATTTTACAAGATTTCCGTTCCGGAGATCTGGACATGGTCCTTGTCGATGGTGTGTATTCGGAGTGGTCCTCGGTCGTTGGACCTAAGGAGAACATGAGTGAGCTGAGCCAGATGCTTAACAGTGGAGTCTGTTTGGATCTGGCACCGTATATTCAGCCTTATATTGCTGACGAAAAGAAATCTTTTTCCCGCTTACCATCGGATATGCTTTCGTTATATCAGAGGAACGGGAAATTATGCGCATATCCCTTATTTGCAGATGGTTTTAAAGTAGATACCTGGTTCTCAAATAAAAGCCTGCCATTACGTACGGATGCGACATATTCAGACTGGCTTGAATATGCGCGGTCAAGAGGCGAGGATAAAAAACTGTTGTGCATACAAAAGAGTGCATTTCTGGAGAAATGCCTGTCATATGATTTATACTCTTTTATTGATACTGATAATTGGAAGGCCTGTTTTGACTGTCAGGAATTCAAAGATCTTCTTCAGTTAAGCCGGGATTATTGTGAGCTTCCAGACGTAATCGGACCCGGTGTCGATCCGTTTGAAGATGCACAGCTTACAAATGCATACGTTCTTTCCTTTATTGGCAAACAGAGAGGTTATAAGCAGATCGGCTTGCCATCGGCAAAAGGCACATCTTATTGCCTAATTCCAGACCAATTTGTTATTATCTCCGCTTCTTCTCAGCATCCCGATGAAGCTTGGAAAGTGTTGGAAGAGAATGAAAAGAACCTTGAGAGCTATGGCGAGAATAAAATGTATGCCTATACATTTTCCAGTTCTGGTATGATGTCTTCTTCGGAAGGCCGATGGGCTGCAACAAGCCAGATACGCTTATCCGATATCCGACTGGCGTATTTCCCAGATAAGGAACTCATAGATGTGATTATTCAGGAAGCAAATAACTATATATTCAAGGGCTATCCACTGGATAATACGCTAGCTGATATTAACGCCAAGGTCCAGGAGATTCTGGATGCACGAAAAGCAGGATAAGAAATCTATAAATTTAGGTACGATCTCTCTATCTTTGCCCCCAATAAATTTACTGGCATGGCTTTTAAAGATAAAACTCGAAAACCATGCTTCTTTTTGACTTGCGTTTAGACATGTCTGCGACTAAAATGAAACATTAGTGATTAGAATTATTTATCGCGTGGCGCTGTAAGAGACGCTTCCGTAGAAAGCAGGAATAGTAATGGTTTACAACAATGTCTTAGAAGCTGTCGGGCATACACCGATGATCCAGCTGTCCTCCCGCATGGTCGGTGAGGACTGTGCCCGTGTGCTTGTAAAATACGAAGGCCTTAACGTCGGCGGTTCCATCAAGACCCGTACCGCACTCAACATGATCGAGCAGGCGGAAAGAGACGGCAAGATCACGAAAGATACGATCATCGTCGAGCCGACATCCGGAAACCAGGGCATCGGACTGGCGCTGGTCGGCGCAGTCAGAGGATATAAGACGATCATCATCATGCCGGACTCCGTGTCCTGTGAGCGCCGCTACCTCGTCGAGCATTACGGTGCCGAGGTTAAGCTGATCCACGACGACGGCGATATCGGCAAAGCGATCGATGAGTGCCTGAAACTTGCCGAGAAGATGGAGAAAGAAGACCCGAATGTCTTTGTTCCGCAGCAGTTTACCAATCCTGCAAACCCGATGGTGCACCGCCATCACACGGGTGTTGAGATCTTAGAGCAGGTCGCAGGTCCGATCGACGGATTCTGCGCCGGCATTGGAACAGGCGGAACTCTCTCCGGTATCGGTGAAGTGCTGAAAGCACAGAACCCGGATATCATGATCTGGGCGGTCGAGCCGGAAAACGCAGCGATCCTGGCGGGCGGAAACATCGGTTCCCACCTGCAGATGGGCATCGGCGATGGCCTGATCCCGGATAACCTCAATACAGAGATCTTCGAGGATGTCTATGTAGTCTCCGATGAAGCTGCGCTGGAAACAGCCAAGGATCTGGCGAGGAAAGAAGGCCTGATGTGCGGTATCTCTTCCGGCTCCAATGTCGCGGCGGCCATCGCCATGGCGAAGAAACTCGGTCCCGGAAAGACAGTAGTCACCGTGCTTCCGGATACCGCAGAGAGATATTTCTCCACTCCGCTTTTTGCGTGAGGGTGCTTGCTTCAGCGAGAAAGCCTGCAGATAGTTTTCCGTTTGTTTATTCTTGTCTGCTCCCGAGCAAGTCCTTGTTCGTCCCATGTAATTCCTTAAGATTTTGCACGGGATAGGATTAAACTGCCAAAAATCGGGTTGTGATCCTATCACCCTTGGGGTATGTGATGTTTTTCTTGCTCAAAAACGGCTTCTTTGATGAGAGAATATAAGTGAAAACTATCAGCTGGTAGGATAGAAGATGAGATTTCAGCATTTCTATCCTACATTGGCTATGAAAAAGTAGGATGAAATCCCCTCAAAATAACAATTTGATCCTATCTCGACAGCCTATATACCCCCGGGGGGTATAAGAATCGGAATAGAAATCTTCGATTTGATCCTATTTGGAAGGAAAGCCCCAATTCAAACAATTTGTCCTAGTGAAAAGAACTGTCAGAGAAGATCACGAAGTTCCCGGTTGACCTGCGCGATAGGAAGACCTACGACAGCGTAGTAATCGCCTGAAATCGAGTCGATCAGGAGTGCGCCCTCGTCCTGGATGCCGTAGGCGCCGGCCTTGTCCATCGGCGAGCCTCCCGCGATGTAGCGCTCGATTTCCTCTTCCTGCAGCGCATCCGGTTCGTGAAATATCACATCGGCAAAAGCACTGAAACAGCGGCTTTGCAGCTCATTAACAGAGCCGTCCCCGGCGCTGCTGCTATCTGAGCCGGCACACTTCTTCAATATTGCCACTCCGGTATAGACGCGGTGTGTCTTACCGGAAAGCTTGGTCAGCATGCGGCGCGCATCGGCTTCATCAGCGGGCTTCCCGAGGATCTCGTCCTCTGTGACCACGACGGTATCGGACCCGATCACGATGACATCCTCCGCGCAGGAAGCATGATCTGTGCCAGCCATCTCTGCTGACCCCGGCAGGTTATCCGCGCCGTCCACGCTCTTCATCACCGCTTCAGCCTTCGCGCGGGCCTGGGCCATTGCGACTTCTTCTGCGATCTTGTACATATCAGCGCGGATCTCTTCCTCAGAAAAGCGCTGAAGCACAGAAGCCTCGACGGCATCTTCATCGACGTGGGAAGTGATCACTTCAAAAGAAAGCCCCGTCATTGAGAGAAGCTCAAAACGACGGGGGGATTTACTAGCTAATATGATCCTGGTCATATTGTTTTCGAATACCTTTCTAGCAGGACGGTGCTGCGCTGCCGGATCACTCGATCGGCTTTAAGTTCTTCATGGAGAAGTCAAGGATCGGAGCAGAGTGGGTGAGGGCACCGCAGGAGATGTAGTCTACGCCGATCTCTGCGAGCTTCTTCAGACGGTCCTTGTTCATGTTACCGGAAGCCTCGAGATCCGCCTTGCCCTTGGCCATAGCGACTGCCTGCGCTGTCATTTCATCGGTCATGTTATCGAGCATGATGATGTCAGCCTTAGCATCGAGCGCTTCCTGAAGCATCTCGAGATTCTCGACCTCGACCTCGATCTTTCTAACGAAAGGAGCATAAGCGCGGGCCATTTCCACTGCCTTGGTGATAGAGCCTGCAGCGCCGATGTGGTTGTCCTTGATGAGAACACCATCGGACAGGTTATAGCGGTGATTCGTGCCGCCACCGATACGAACTGCATATTTCTCGAAAGGACGCATGTTCGGAGTCGTCTTTCTTGTGTCGAGAAGCTTGGTGCTGTAGCCTTCCAGCTCCTTGACCATGGATCTTGTCAGAGTAGCGATACCGCTCATGCGCTGCAGGAAATTAAGAGCTGTTCTCTCGCCGCTCAGCACGGCACGGCCGTCGCCGACGAGAACGCCGATGACATCTCCCTTTCTGATCTCGTCGCCGTCCTTGAAGTTGGCGCGGAAAGAGGAGTTGTCGCAGAGCATCTGGAAGACGCGCTCAAATACATCGAGTCCGCAGAGGACGCCGTCCTGCTTGCAGATCAGATCGACCGTCACCATGAAAGGTTCCGGCATGATCGCCTGTGTCGTTACGTCATCGGAAGTGATGTCTTCGCGCAGGGCGCGCATGATATAGTCGTCCCAAAGGATCGTATTAAGTACACCATTGTTCATAGAAATCTTTGTCCCTTCTCTTGATCTCCTCAAGTACGATCTCGCGGTATTCCTTCGCGAAATCTCTTCCCTCGTACTGGCTGAAATCTACTTCTTCCGTCTCTGTCGGCTCATACGGGATCGTCTCCTCGATGTTCTGGGCGGAGCGCTTCGCAAATACGAGGCTCTCGAGGAGGGAGTTACTGCCGAGACGGTTCTTGCCGTGTACGCCTGTGCAGGATGTCTCGCCGATCGCGTAGAGGTTGTCCATCGATGTTCTGCCCTTGAGATCGACCTCGATACCGCCCATGAAGTAGTGCTGTGCCGGGGTTACCGGGAAAGGCTCCTTCAGGATATCGTAGCCTTCCTCTTTGCAGTGCTCGAGGATGTTCGGGAAATGGCTCTTGATGAGCTCCGGATCGAGGTGGGTGACATCGAGCCATACGAAGCCTCTGCCATCGATCTCCATCTGCTTCTTGATCGCCGCGGATACGACGTCACGGGGCTGAAGTTCGTCGGTGAAACGCTCCATGTTCTTGTTTCTGAGCACGCCGCCCTCGCCACGTACTGCCTCGGAGATGAGGAAAGATCTGCCCGGCTTCTCGGAATAGAGGGCTGTCGGATGGATCTGGATATAGTTGATGTCCTTGAGAAGGACATTATGCTTCAGTGCGATCGCGAGCGAGTCGCCCGTGATGTGGCGGAATGCGGTACTGTGCTTGAAGAGTCCGCCGATACCGCCGGTTGCGAGTACTACGGCTTTGCCGAATACTGCGTGAAAAGCACCCTCCGCATCTTGTGTGATGATGCCTTTGCAGACGTTCTTCTCACAGATGAGATCGACCATGGTCGTGTGCTCGTGAAGATCGATATTTTTCTTTTCTCTGACGTTCTGGAGAAGCTTACTGGTGATCTCCTGTCCGGTGATGTCCTCGTGGTGGAGGATACGGGAAGCGGAGTGGCCGCCTTCCTTAGTAAGATCCAGGTCATCGCCCTTCTTGTCGAAGTTGACGTGGTAGTCGAGGAGCTCTCTGATAATGACCGGAGACTGGCGGATCATGGTATCGACCGCTTTTCTCGAGTTCTCATAGTGACCGGCACGCAGAGTATCCTCGAAGTAGTCTTCGTAGTCCTCGGAGTCCTTCAGTGCGGCGATACCGCCCTGGGCGAGGTAAGAAGCGCTGTTTTCCAGCGTATCTTTGGTGAGCATGTAGATGGAAAGATTTTCCGGCAGGTGCAGTGCGCAGAAAAGACCGGCGGCACCGGTTCCTACGATGATAACATCTGCAGAAGTAGTGGAATAGGACATATACGATCCCTCCTAATGAATAACACGATGATGCAAGTTTTTCCGCTGCCTTCCGATATAAAGGAAAACAGCATGAATAGGCTTTTAACGATTTTATCACGCACTTGCACAAGTGACAAGGGACAGGGTAAGAGGTATAATACATTATTGCTAAACTCGGATCAGTATGTCCGGCCGGTTACCGCAGATCGGCAAAAACCGGCAGGAAAGAGCGGGGGAGGCACTTTAGAGAAAGGAGCGGAAAAGATGAAACGCGATATCATTGGCGATATTTTCCTTGGCGGCGTATTTCTGTCGCTGCTGTTTCTTTTTTCGTTCCCGGCGTATTTCCGTTATGCCTTGAATGTACCCCGCGATATCTACCTTTTCGAGAGACTTATGAGTGTATGCTTCCTTCTGGGACTGATCATGGGAGTGATCTGGACCTGCTGGAAGAAAAAAGTATGGGTCATGCTCGGCATAAGTGCTTTTGGATTATTGGCATATCTTCCGCAGTGGTTCCTGCCGAAGCTTGATGCCAAGCTGGCCAAATCCGGAAAGAATATCGTGGACTCACTGTTGTCCTCTTTCCTTAACCGCATCTATGAGATGGTGCATGCACCATTTACCGGACTGATCGGGATGTGCTCCGAGAAACAGGCCGAGAAACTTCCATATCTGATCCTTCCGGTAGTCGTTATCGCCTACGTTCTTTCTCAGATCGTAAGATTCTACAGAAATGCCTATATCGCTGAGAAGAAGCAGATCCACGACTTTGACCGTTTCCGCAAACAGAACGAAGTCAGAAGTCCGGTCATGCCTTTTGCCACCGAACCGGAAACACCGTCCCCGCTGGGCACGATCGTGCTGAACGAGAAGGCCGAGGTCGCGGCAGAGTCCTTCCCGGTGAAGAAGCAGGAGAACGACCAGACCGTCATGAATAATATCGCATCTTCAGATGCACAGGCACTTCCTTCCGGCGAACAGCCGACGGAGGTGATCGCACTGGCGGCACAGGCGCCGACATCCCGTCCGGCAGAGGAGACACAGGTGATCGCACTGGCGGCTCATTCGCCATCGGCTCCGATCGAGCTCCCCGCGCAGTCTCCATCCACCCCGGTCGAGCTTCCTGCGCAGGCCCCGACCTCTGTGGCGCCGGCTCAGAATACCGAACCTGAGGTCGGAAACGCGGAGAATAATCTGGATTTCCCGGATGTGCACGGTGAGGCAGAGAAGATCGATGTTTTCGGAGACGATGCGTGACCGTTACCGATCAGAAGATACGGGGAGATTAAAGAGCGATCGGAAATATAAGGATATTTAAGAGATAAATAGTACATATAAGATAAAGGACAGAAGAAACTAGGACGAAAACCCGGAAAAGCAACCCCGGGAGTATCAGGAGGAAAAAGAAATGTCAACGAACAAAGCATTCTGGCGCAGATGGCTGGGAGGTTCGAAATCGCATCCGGAGGCGGCATCAGCAAATGCTGCAGCGGATCCGCTCGAGGAGGGACTTGCAGACCTGAAATGGTCCGAAGAGGAGAAAAGAAAGGTCAAGCAGGAAGAGAGCTTCGGCGAGGAGATCGGTAATGCCACGACCCATGGTGTCATGGCGATATTTATGCTGTGCATCCTCCCGTATGCCGCAGTAAATTCTTATCTGAAAGCCAGATCCGGCAATGCGATCCTGGATTCGGTCACTACATCGGTCTTCTGCATCGGTACATTCCTCATGTTCCTGATGTCCACCATCGACCACACCATGAAGCATGGTACCAAGCAGAAAGAAGTATTTAACCGCCTCGATCACATCATGATCTTCTTCGCGATCGCCGGAACATACACGCCGGTATGTCTTTCCATCATCGGTGGCAAGTGGGGCATCGGCCTTTGCATCGCACAGTGGGCCGTTGTGATCGCCGGCACGCTGAAAAAGGCGATCGCTTTTTCCAAGTCGGCTGTCTCCTACGTATTCTCCGCCCTTCTTTACCTGCTGATGGGCTGGATGATCGTCCTGGCATTCCCGATCCTGTATGAACAGGCATCCCCGGTCGCTTTCTGGCTGATCCTTGCCGGCGGCCTCTGTTATACCAGCAGTGTTGTCCTGTTCTTTATGCGGTTTAAGTTTTCACACATGATTTTCCACCTGCTTGTAGTATTTGGCGCGATCTGTCATGTGATTGCACTCTGCTTTCTGGCTTGATCCTAAGGGAGGTATAACGCAATGAGACATTTTAAAAGCACTATCGCCGCGCTTCTTGCATTTTCCATGATCTTCCCGCTGGCATCCTGCAGGAAGAAAGTATCGGATAAGGAATTCGAGAAGAAACTGACACGTTCCACGAGAACCGAAACGACAGAACCTACCGAAACAGAACCTACGGATACTGAACCTACAGATACAGAGCCGACGGATACGGAACCGACGGATACCTCTTCGGATCCATCGAATAACCAGGGATTGAACCTTAAGTCGCCGGTCCCGGAGAAGAACTGTGCGATCGAGATCCCGCAGGACGAGCGCTTCCATTACGATATGGACCTTACCCTGGATCCGTCGAATAATACGGTGAGCGGTCATGTGGTTGCTTCTTTCTTTAATACCTCGGATAAAGCATGGGACGAACTTTGTCTTCGTGACTATGCGAGCCTTTTTAAAGATTCCCAGACTTCGGGCGTCCAGGGCTCAGATGGTGCATTGACGGAAATCACCAACATCAAGGTCGGTGCTGACGATGTTACGATGAGAAGAGATGATGACGTTTCAGTCGTCTGGTTCCCGCTGTCAAAGCCGCTTCAGCCGAAAGAAGAAATGACTATGTCTTATGATTTTACCGCGAAGATCCCGTCTCTTAAGGACCGCTTCGGTGTATATAACGATGTATATAACGTCACCAACTTCTATCCGATCCTTGCCGTTTGTACTGAAGATGGCTGGTCTCACGAGAAGTTCTACAACATGGGCGAGTGCTTCTTCTCGGAAGTTTCCGACTATAACGTAATGCTCACGGTTCCTTCCGAGTATAAGATCTTATCTACAGGAACCGAGACAAAAACGGATGTTCAGGGCGACAAGACGACATACACACTCAGTGCGCCGTGCGTCCGTGACTTCGTATTCTGTGCATCCAAATCTTTTAAATTCTTCGAAGGCGACTATAAAGATACCCACATCCGTGTTGTCTATGACGAAGCACATCCGGCTTCTTCCGAGATGGATGACTGCGCGCAGGCTTCCCTTAAAGCAGCGCAGGACTCTCTGGCAGCTTTCGGAGAAGCATTCGGCGAGTATCCGTATCCGGAGCTGGATATCATCCTGGCGCCGATCGAAGCCGGCGGTATGGAGTATCCGAACCTGATCATCTGCACAGCCGAGTCTTTCTACTGCATGAAGAACAGCTATGAATCGATCCCGTTCGAGCAGATGAGCATCGTTGTGGCTCATGAGATCGGTCACCAGTGGTTCATGGGTATCGTCGGAAGCAATTCCGGTATGGAGCCCTGGCTGGATGAGTCATTCGCTTCTTATACAGAAATCGTATATGCGGAGTATCTTGGTCTGACAGACCAGTATGACCACTATTCTAAGAAGTATATGGATCTTTCGAGTACGGCTATTCATGACTCGCTGAAGAGCATGGACCAGATCCCGATCAACCGCTCCTATTATTCGTTCAGCAGTGAAAATGCATATGTATATGCGGCTTACGAGATCGGAAAGCAGGCGCTCTACCAGATGGAAGAGTGTATCGGAAGAGAAGAATTCCATGCGATCATCCGAGAGTATGTACACAGAAACGCCTTCACCAATTCGACAGAGGATCGTTTCTTTGAAGTGCTTTTCGAGTGTGCGGGACAGGATAATCAGGAGCTCAATGCTCTTGTGGATTCTGTTTTCGAACGTTAAAAACGCGCAAAAATCTCGAAATGTAATCTTTTCTTGCATTCTCTTGACATGGGAATTATAATGTTGCGTGCTGAGATTTTATTATGTAATAGAAAAGGAAGGGCATAATTATGTCTAATAAGACGGATAAGGCAGGTAAAGCCAAGACTAAAAAACATATGAAAGTTTCCAAGAAGAACAAGATCATTACCATTGTTGTCGTGGTACTTCTGGTTCTTGTCTGCTTCTGCTATTTTGCCCACCAGACCGGTCTTCCGGCCAAGATTCTTCCGGGCGCAAAGGTTATGCAAACGGTAGATGGCAAGGAAAAGACGGTAAAGAAGATCAGTATCGTCGAGATGAACTACTACTATTACACCACCCTGGAAAATTACACGAAAACAGGACTTGTAAAGTCTCAGGAAGACCTTGATACCGTATATAACACCAATAACGGCCAGACATATCGTGAGATGATCTGGGAGAGCGCTGCAAATACTGCACAGCAGCAGGTTCTGGTCGAGAAAGCCGCAAACAACGATGATTCTTTCAAGAGTGAAGCTGCGAAGGATTATGCTGAGGTCCAGGTTCGGAGCATGAGAGATTCCGTAGAGCAGTACAATGCTCTTTACGGTACCAACATGACCATGGATCAGTACCTGCAGAGACGCTACGGCAAGGGCATGACCGCCCAGATCTACCGCAAGCTCATGAGACGTGCGGCGATCGTGGAAGAATATACCCAGTTCGTTAAGCAGTTTAAGAGCGTTCCGACAGCTGAACAGATCGATGCGAAGCACAACGAAGATCCGAATGCTGACAAGTCTGTAAAGATGCAGCTTTTCTTCGTTGCAGCTGAAAGCAACAAGGATTCTACGGAAGAAGAGAAGAAGGATGCGATGAAGGTAGCTGAGGAGAAGGCACATAAGATCGCTGATAACTGCACGAACTATCTTGACTTTCAGATCCGTGTCCGTTCCGTATGCGACGAGGCTTACTTAAAGCGTATGAACGACGGTGAAGATCCGACATCGATCGATGGCCAGACCAAGGCAAATCTCGAGGCCTATAACAAGGAATTCGCAGAGCTCTGCTTCAACCCGGAGACCAAGCCGAACACCAGCATGGTATTCCCGGACAGCGAGGGAGTCGGATATTTCGCCGCACTTTTCGAAGAAGCATATCTTGATGAAGAGCAGGTTGCTTCCTTCCGTGTGATCGAGCTTTCCGATGAACTTCTTAAGGACATCACCAAGTCTCCGGATGACAAGGCTCCTTCTTTCGAGAAGCTGGAAGCTGAACTGAAGGGCTATCAGAGCCAGGTAACTTCCGAAGAAGATTTCATCAGATTTGCCAAGGAGCACACGATCGATACTCCGTCTCTCCTTAAGGGCGGTTACTATGCCGGTGTTACTGCTGACAACGAGGATATGTTCCCGAGAACAGCTGTCAACGATGAGTCCGATCCGGTTCTTGCCAAGGAAGACCAGGAGCTGATCGACTGGCTCTATTCCGCAGACAGAAAGAAGGGCGACATGATCGTCATCCGCTGCGCAAGTTCCGTCAAGCTCTATTACTTCTGCGATAATGTACCGGCCTGGAAGAACCGTATCCGCAATACGATGACCAATGAGAATTATGACGCTTGGTACAAAGCGAGTGCATCAGATGAATCGTACTCTACAGTGATCAATCACGGCCTGATCGATTTCTTCTCATAAAAAATCACTCGCAAATAAAATTTTGCGTTGACACTTGAAATAGATCGTGGTATCATTCTATACTGCGTTACAATGGGTAGGGCTACTTTACCCATTTTGACCAAAAAGCATGGCTGAGCTTGCAAAGCCTGCTTTTGAGCAGTATAGGAAGGTGCGCGATCTATTTTGCGTACACGTAAACAAAGTTGTTTACGAAGTCGAGAGGTGATGTGTAATGGTGCGTCCCATCAAGCAGGGAAGAGCAGAGAGAATGTCTTATTCTCATATCAACGAAGTCATCGAAGTCCCGGATCTTATCGAAGTACAGAAGAATTCCTATAAGTGGTTCCTCGATGAGGGCCTTATGGAAGTACTCGAAGAAGTATCTCCGATCAGGGACTTTTCGGGTGATATGGAATTGTCCTTCGTAGGGAAGGAATTCGATATCGACAACCCGGCAAACACGATTGAGCAGTGCAAGGAGAAGGATTGTAATTTTGCCGCTCCGCTCAAAGTGAAAGTTCGCCTTTTGAACAAACGTACCGGTAAGGTGGAAGATCAGGACGTCTTCATCGGAGATTTCCCGATCATGACAGAACACGGTACATTTATCATCAACGGTGCTGAGCGTGTTATCATCAGCCAGCTTGTCCGTTCCCCGGGTGCATATTTTGATATTATCCACGATAAATCCGATGCATTCCTTTATACTTCCCAGGTCATCCCGAACCGTGGTGCATGGCTGGAGTATGAGACCGATGCAAACGGCGTGATCTATGTTCGTGTGGATCGTGCCCGTAAGTTCCCGCTGACCGTTTTCCTGCGTTCTCTGGGTATCGGTTCCGACGAAGAGATCCGTGATCTTTTCGGTGACGAGAAGTTCTTAACAGAGACGATCGCGAAGGATCCTTCCCACACACGTGAAGAAGGTCTTGCCGAGCTGTATCATAAGCTCCGTCCGGGTGAGCCGACATCTCTCGAAGGTGCGGAGTCTCTCCTTAACGGTATGTTCTTCGATCCGAAGAGATATGACCTCGCTCGCGTAGGTATTTATAAGTTAAATAAGAAGCTGTCCCTTGCTTCCCGTATCAAGGGCCACAAGGCAGTTTCCGACATCGTTACCGACGATGGTGAAGTCCTCCTTAAGGCCGGTGAGATCATCACCTCCGATAAGGCATGGGAGATCCAGGATGCCGGTATCAACGAAGTATATGTATATCCGATCACTAAGATCGGTGATACTGACAGAATCTCCGATCAGGCTTTCAAGGTCATCGGTAACGCACGTGTGGACTGCGATAAGTTCATCCGCGCCAGCTTCTCTGCAAAAGAACTCAAGGGCTTCGATATCAGCGAGACCCCGATCAATGAGATGGTTCGTACCACGATCCTTCGTAACATCATCACCGAAGTACGTGCGACAGCAAAGAAGACCGAGTATGCCGAGAAACTCATGGAGGCTCTGCGCGCTCAGGTTACCGAGCTCATGCCGAAGCACCTCGTTATCGAGGATATCATCTCTTCCGTTTCCTACCTGCTCGGCCTGCAGTATGGTGTAGGTACCAGAGATAACATCGACCACTTAGGTAACCGTCGTATCCGTTCCGTAGGTGAACTCCTGCAGAACCAGATCCGTATCGGTTTCTCCCGTATGGAGAGAAATATCCGTGAAAGAATGAACGCTGCTTCCGACGAAGAGCCGACTCATCCGAACCAGCTCGTAAATACCCGTCCGGTAAGCGCAGCTGTCAAGGAGTTCTTCGGATCTTCCC
>DFFH01000092.1:14402-14933 GCA_002368805.1 Mageeibacillus sp. UBA3781
AGCTGTCCCAGTTCATGGATCAGCCGAACCCGCTTGCTGAGCTTACTCATAAGCGCCGTCTGTCCGCTCTCGGTCCTGGCGGTCTTTCCCGTGACCGTGCGAACTTCGAAGTTCGAGACGTTCACTCCTCTCACTACGGCCGTATGTGCCCGATCGAGACACCTGAAGGTCCGAACATCGGTCTTATCAACTCTCTCGCTACATATGCCAAGGTCAACCACTATGGTTTCATAGAGACTCCGTACCGTGTCTGCGATAAGGAAAAGGGCATCGTTACTGACGAAGTCGTTTACATGACAGCAGATAAGGAAGATAACTACAACATCGCTCAGGCGAACGAGCCGATCGACGAGAACGGCAAGTTCATCAGCAAGAAGGTCGTCTGCCGTCACCTCGACCAGTTCATCGAGGTGGATCCGTCCGGTGTCGATTACATGGACGTATCTCCGAAGCAGCTCGTATCTGTTGCTACATCGCTCATTCCGTTCCTCGGAAACGACGACGCGAACCGTGCTCTCATGGGCTCCAACA
>DFFH01000068.1 GCA_002368805.1 Mageeibacillus sp. UBA3781
AACGAAAGAAGCACATCCGCATCGTGGAATAGGCTCCTCTCGAAGACAGACTCCTCGTTCTCAAAAAGACTCACCTTCGTCGAGGTGGAGCCCGGGTTAATAATCAGCAATTTGTACTTCTTTTCATCCTGCATAAGAATGTCTCCTGTCTATTTCAAAAGTGCTTTTCGCATATAAATACGAAAATACAAGTCGTATTCTAAACCGCGCCCATTAGAAAAACAATTCTATATAAATAAAAAGCAAAAGAGAGTAAAAGAACCTAAACGTATTCTCACCGAAAAGCACTCTCCACGACCGGAAAGGACCAGCCACAGGATCCCTCCTTATAGACCTCAGGACAAAAATGCAAAACTTGCGAAATCAATTTGGCACATAAAATCGACATTAGAAACGTCTGCGTAACATATCGTTTACAAAAAGATGATAAAATGTGCCAAAGACTGTATAAGGGGATAACGGTCCTTTAGACACATCGTGGGCATCTTGTGATGAAATACGGGTGGCCATGGTGATTTGTGGTATGTGTATTTCCCCAAGGTCGTTTATTGCGCGCATTTCTTCTTGGGAGATGCAACAATGGAGGGAGACATATGATTAAGAAGAAACTTATATCTATGCTCGTCAGCGTGACCATGCTCGTCGGCATGTTCCCGATGATGATGGTATCCGCGGACAAGGAACCGGGTTCTTTTACGGAACTGCAGGAGAAATTGGACAAAGAAATATATTGCACTCTTGATAAAGACTACGAGTGGCAGGAAGGCGACAGCAGTATCGTCATCAATAAGGATGCATATATAGAAATGAAAGGTCATTCGATCAATGCGAAGGGGCATGGTCCGATTTTCGTCATTGATAATAATTCCGAATTTCAAGTCATTCCCGGAGAAAAAACAATCAAAGGAACAATCACTGGCGGAAACGCTGAAAAAGGTGCGGCTTTCTATATACATAAAGGCAGTACTCTCGAATTATATGAAGTAACTGTTACTGGAAATACTGCTACTGGCAACGGTGGAGCGATTTATAATGAAGGAACTCTTAACGTACAGAACGCTACAATAGTCAATAATAAAACTACCGGTGGTAACGGCGGCGGTATCTATCAGGCTTCCGGATCCATTACTGTCTCAGGAGCTCCTGTTATTAAGGGAAACACACCGAATGGTCTGTATCTCACAGAGGGGCAGGTCGTGAAATGTGGATCATCTTTGAGTGGCGGTGAGATTTATGTCGATTCCGAGGTATCCGCGGCTATTACATCCGGATTCACCGGAAGTGCCACGAAGCCATTCCATGAGGATGGCGGCTGCAAGCTCAGCCTTCAGGAGGATGGACAAGTCTATCTCGAGAAATCCGGTTCGGGACCGGAGGTAAATGGCCCTGAATTTGCAGGTCTCAGCCTTACGCTGGATGATGGAAAATTCGGATTGAACATATTTGTAGATCCGGGAAAACTTACTTCTGAAGAACTTGCTGCTTCTTCGCAGGTCACTTTTATTGTTCCGGGCAGAGGCGCGAATAAACAGACAGACACATTTAGTTCCAGCTGTACCGCTACTAAAGATGGAAAGACTGTCTATGGATATACTTGCCATCTGTCTTCGGTTCAGATGGCTGAAAAGATCCATACGACGTTTACCTGTGGTGACATATCCATCGAAGGAGATTTTTCTGTAGCAGACTATATCTCGAAGTATAAGGACAATACAGCATCCCCGGAACTTCCTGAAAATAAATATAGAGATCAGCTGATTAATAGTGTATCTGACTATGGATACTTTATCCAGCCGTATCTCTCCGCAGAAAACAGATGGAGCTTCGGTGAAGAAGGCGGATATGCCCGCATGGAAAATATCTATGGAACTAAATCTTACAGCCAGGAATTTATAGATAGTGTCAAGAATAATTGCTCGGACTACCAGGCTGTGAAAAACAAAGTCGGAAATAGCATCCAAGGGATCTCCATGAGACTCGAACTTGATTCTTCCAATGCGGCGATCGTTACTTTCACGATGGCCGATAAAACAGCAAAGCTCGCAGTAACCTGTGGCTATGCCGGAACGACCTATAAGGCCTATAAGAAAGCAGACGGGAAATATGTTATCAGAATCCCGGGAATTGCGATCCAGGATATGGATCAGCCACTGACCATCTCTGGAACCTCCGGTGATGGCGAGGAAGTGGATATCAGGATCAAACCTATCGGATATATCTACTACGCATTGAATAACCCGGATTCGAATGAGCAGAAGAAAAATGCGATGGTTTCGCTCTACTTCTACTGGCTCTTTGCCAGGAATTATGTGGGTCGACAGGGAGGAAACTGATATGGATAAATACGAACAGCTGATCATAGAGATCATCGAATTTCCTAATGAGGACGTGGTTACAGATTCCAATCCCAACCAGGATGTTCAGACAAGTGATGTAACTATCTAATCAGACATAATGGAACCTATCAGAGGAGCTGCCGCAGGGCGGCTCCTTTCTTGTGCCGGGAAAGACAGAAAAGTTTCTATATGCGGCGATACTGATCCGTGTTCACGAATTGTTCTCAAATACAATTGATTTATCGCGTGCATTCTTCTTTCGGGCAAGCTATAATAGATAGTAGTTGTAGCCACAGTTTTTGTGGCGGGTCTGATGGTCATAAACGGGAGAATGGATATGTTTACCTGGAATTTCCAGTACATCTCAAAGGCGAGACTCTCCAGCACCTTGAAGCAGCTGAATCTTTCAGCCGAGCAGGGTGATATACTGATCCGCATTCATACTGCGATCCACTTGGCGGATGAAGCAGTGGATCTGGCCCGTTTTGTCAAAGAACTTGTCCCGAAGGCCGTGATCTTCGGAACCAGCTGTATGGCGGTCATAAATAAAGGAAATTACGCGCTGAACCGCTGCATCATCTCTGTTTCCACATTCTCGGAGGCGACTGTCTGCTCGGAAGTTATCCCGATCATGGATGAGTATACCGGGACGGTACTGCCTGTAGATATGCTCTGCGGACAGATCAAGAAAGAGTTTGTAAGAGACAACACGAAGCTTATCCTTACTTTCTTCTCCGGCCAGTATAAAGATGCGGGACACTTCGTTGACAGATGTAATGACTTTTTCCCGAGTGTGCCGATGACCGGCGGTATCGCCTCCTGTGCACAGAATAATCAGGATGATTTTTCTGATGACGGATTCGTATTTAATGAGAAGGGATGGTCCGACCGTGCGATACTGGTCGCGGCTCTGTCCGGCGATAAACTCGAAAACCTCAGTTCTTTTGCGACAGGAGCTCGCGTGATCGGAGACGAATCAGAGATCACGGATACTTTCCGGAACTGCATCCTGTCGATCAACGGGAAAAACGCTTCGGATGTATTCAAACTCGGCATAGACGATGCACTCGACGGTCATTCTGAACTGATCTATACCTTCCCGTATGTCTATTCGGATGAGGAGGAGATCACGCTTCATACGAGAATGCTCAAAGATGTCAGTCTGGAACAGGTATTCTCGAAGAATGATCCGATGAACCAGAAAGAGTATTCGCTCCACAGCGAAGAACTGACGAAAGAAAAGAAGGAATACCTCTTTACCTGCCAGAATATAAAGCCCGGAACGAAGGTAAGAAGAGCCTTTGTATATGAAGGAAAAATCATCTCGGACAGCCGGGCTCTTTTCCAGCGGATCGAAAACTTTACCAAGGCAGAGACACTCTTCGGATATACATGTTTCTTAAGGACAGCACCATATCTGAACTGTGCCAGATGGGAGCTGGCTCCCTATGAGAACTCCAATATGTGCGGATGCGTGACATCGGGGGAGATCCTGTATTCCCACGGCAGGAACAAGCTGGGAACAGGTGCTTTTGTCGTATCTGTCATGGGAGAAAGACCGTATATTCAGGAATATAACCCGTATGCTTTCTCTCACACGGAGTCATTCTCGCAGGATAACAGGAATATGCTCAATGACCTGATGATCATCGAGGGCAAACTGGAAAAACTCGAGGATAAGGCGGAGAGCGAGAGGATCTTAAAGTTCGTGCATGAGTGCGAGAAGATCATCCTTCACTCGAGATCTGACGAGATCCCGAATGAAGCGGCGCTCAGCATGGATATCAAGCTCAAGGGATATGACCGTGTCTGCATCATCAATGTGATGGAGGAGTCGGAGATGGAGAGGATATTCTCCCCGCATCTGGTCGATCTTACCTACCGCAATTATATAAAAAAGTGCCTGAGTTTCGCATCGAACCACAAGTACCGGACTTATCTTCTGGATAAATGGATGCTCGCGATCGCGGTGCCTTCCTACCGCTCCACGCTCTCAAACTTCGAACACGATATGGAGATGCTGCAGAAAGAGCTCTTCAACTATTCCAATGAGCTGATCGCGATCGTCCCGATCTTCTGCATCATTGACGGCTGTGACGAGGACAACTATCAGTCACTGTATTATTCTGCACAGACCGAGATGAAGAAGAAAAACATCCAGTTCTATGTCAAGGAATCTGCCGATGAGCAGGCACTTGATGAAGAGAGTATCCGCGAGAGATACCACATCGTTAACGTGATCAACTATGCGCTGGCGAACGATAAGGTCATCCCGTATTATCAGGGGATCTACGACAATTATGAGAAGAGGATCAACCACTATGAGTCGCTGATGCGCATCATGGATGAGAATGGCAAGATCTATTATCCGGACAGCTTCCTCGATGTCGCAAGGACCTTCGGCGTACTCTATGACGCGATGTCCAGAAGAATGATCCTGAAGGTATTCTCCCGGTTCCAGGACATGAAAGATATAAGCGTCAGCATCAATATCGGCATCCGTGACATCAAGAATAAAGAGATGCTGGACCTGATCTATGACAAGCTCTCGACCGTGCCGTATCCGGAAAACTTCGTGTTCGAGATCTTAGAGAGTGAAGATATCGACGACTATACCGAGCTGACCGAGTTTGTGGACCGTGTACACGAGCTGGGCGGAATGATCGCGATCGATGATTTCGGCTCCGGATTCTCCAATCTGCAGCATGTCCTGGGTATCCATTCCGATTACCTCAAGATCGACGGATCGATCATCCGAAGATGCTGTGACAGTCAGGAATCGGAGAATCTCCTGGCCCTGATCTCCGGCTGGAAGAGTATGTCTTCCCATAAGATCAGCATCATCGCCGAGTTCGTCGAGACCCAGGAGATCCAGAATAAGATCGTCAGCTATGACGTCGATTATTCACAGGGATATCTGTTCTCCAGGCCATCACCGGAACTTATGGAATAAGTGCTTTTGAAAGATAGGGGAAAGACGAGTGATCAGATACACCAAGAAGAAAAAGACGATAGGGCTGGTCCTTGAGAATACTTCCACGGATTACGGTGAGGAGTTTATCTCCAATGTCATCTCCGGGGTGCGGCAGAGAAAGAATCTGAACCTGGTCGTGATCGCCGGACGCTATGACGGCACGAAGAATAAAGATCCCCGTCACCGCCATTATTTCAGCGTTTATAACACTGTTTACCAGCTCGAGAGGCGATGCCGTTTCGACGGTCTTATCATCTGTCTGGGCAGTATGGAGAACGTCAATGCGGACAGGATCCGCAGCCGCTATAGAGAGCAGATGAAGAATACGCCGATCGTCTTTGCCGCATCGGATATCGATGACTGTGTCGTCGTCAATTACAATAACGAGACCGGTATCAAAGAGGCGGTGGACTGTCTGATCAATGTCAACGGCTTCACGAGGTTCGCTATGCTCGGCGGCCGTCCGGACAGCCGTGACTCCGAGCTTCGCAAAGAGATCTATATCAAGCTCCTCCGTGAGAACGGCATCGATTTCCTCCCGGAGAACTACGAGCCGACCGATATGTCCACGAATTGCACGGATTCGGCAAAAGCACTGCTGGACAGAAATCCCGATGTGCAGGCCATCTTCTGCGTCAACGACTCGGTCGCGGAAGCACTCTATGCGGCGATGGATGAGAAACATCTGGTGCCGGGGCGCGACATCATGGTGTTTTCTTTTGATAATACGACGATGGCAGGAAGGATGCTTCCGGCGCTGTCTTCGATCGGTGTGGCGGATATCACGCTCGGCCGTCAGGCGCTTAATCTCCTTCTGAGTCTGATGGACGGGGAAGAGGTTGCCTCCACTGAGATACCGACACGTCTTTATGGACGTGATTCTCTTCCGTATGAGATGTATGAATATACGAAGCTGGAGATGAGAAATGCGGACAAAGCCTTTATCAACCGCATGTTCAACGACTGCTTCTACCGCTACCGCTATGAGTATATCAGCCGTGATTCGGTCAATCTGCAGCGGCTTTTTGCCGAGTTCATCGGAAGGATCCTGGTAGCCGTGAGGGAGAGATATATGAGCGTGGAAGATTTTTCCGAAGCGCAGGATCTGATCGAGATCTTCTTCTCCAATGGCGCGATGGACTATACCGATGCGGCGAAGTTCCTGCACTCAGTAGGGAGACTGCAGGCGAGCGTCAATATCGAGCAGAGTGCGAATCTGGCGGGGGCAAACCAGTTCATCAACCGGCTTTTCACCCTGATGCGGGACAGGGCAATCACGGCACAGGCAGAGAAGATCATCGAGGGAAACGAGCGGAGAGAAAACTTCCGTACGGCGTTCCAGGAATTCATCATCGATGTTACGGAAAAAGACGGCGGGAAACCGGATCAGGCGGAGATAGAAAACAGGATCATCGCGAGCTTCGATAAGGTCGGGATCGATAATGCCGCGCTGTATCTGTTTGAGAAAAGAGTGCTTTTTGATGAGAATAATGATGATCTGTTCCCGGATTGGATAAGGCTACGGTGCGTCATTAAGGAAGGCGAGCTCTATATTATTCCGAAAGAGAGACAGGACGGGCTTACCGATCTTCTGTTCCAGCGCATGGAGCTCCCGCCGAAGTGCCGTGAATGTCTGGTACTGCCGCTGATCTATAAGACAAGTATCTACGGGTTTATCGTCACACAGATGACGAAAGAGATCGCCTCCAGCGGTGAATTTATCGCCAGTCAGATCGGCCGTCTCCTGTACGAAGGAGAGATCTAGCTCCAATCTCATGCTGCTTCAAAGTGCTTTTCTGATCTCCGTCAAAGAAGATTTTCTTTGCCCATCAGGTTTATTTCTTGAGGATTCGGTCGTATAATAGACACACTGACATTTGAAGGAGACACGAGATTGGGTAGAATAAAAAAAGCATTAAGCAACAGATGGGGCGCATATACGATCGCAGCGATCGCAGGTGTCGTCGCCTACATGATCCTCAACAATCTTCCTGCCGTCAGTGCCTGGCTCTCCAGTGCGATGTCTGTTATATCACCGATCATCATCGGTGCGATCATTGCCTATCTGATCGACCTTCTGGTCGTGTTCTTCGACACAAAAGCATTTAAGAAGATCCAGCAGCCGAAGTTCCGCTACGCGCTTTCCGTCGTCGTTTCGATCACGGTCGTTCTTCTGGCGCTCGGCCTGTTCTTCTGGCTGGTCCTTCCGGAGATGATCAGCAGTATTACACACTTTATGAATAATACGCAGAACTATGCGACGAACATAGAAGATAAGCTGAAGGACCTCGACAAATTCGCCGAGAATTACGGTATCCACCTGAATACGACGAACTGGACGGCAAATCTGAAGGAACAGGCGGAGGTCATGATCTCCGATGTTTCCCACAACCTGAACATGGCGATGGATATTCTCCGCGGGGTCTGGAATGTCGCCCTGAATATCTTTATCGGACTGATCCTGTCTGTCTATTTTATCGCCGGCAAGAAAAGACTCTTCCGCGGGATCGACAAGCTCCGCCGTGCCACACTTACGGATGATCAGTATAAGAGACATACCGATTTTCTGAAAAGAAGTAATGCCATCTTCTCCAAGTACATCAGCTTTACTATCCTCGAGGCCATCGGTGTCGGTATTGCCAATGCGATCTTCATGCTGATCGCCGGTCTTCCGAACGTCGTTCTTATCTCGGTGATCGTCGGATTTACGAATATCCTCCCGACCTTCGGACCGATCGTCGGCTGCGTCATGGGTTCCTTCGTGCTTGTGCTGGAAGACCCGATGTATGCGGTGGCATTCATCATCTTCACATGCATCCTGCAGACGATCGACGGTTATGTCGTAAAGCCGCACCTCTTCGGTGACTCTCTCGGTATCCCGGCGGTGATCTCCCTGATCTCGATCATCATCGGCGGCAAGCTCTTCGGCCCGATCGGTATCCTTATCTCGATCCCGTTCACGGCAGTTATGGCGATCCTTTACCATGAGAGCCTGATCCCGTGGCTGGAGGGTAGAAAGAAAGCCCGTATGGCGGAAGAGGCAAAACTGAAGAAGAAAGCAGTCCCTGCAGATGGTCCATCCGAGATCCCGGAGGAGAAAGCGGAAGTCCCGGTGACCGAAGATTCTGTGAAAGAAGATATCCCGGCAGTTTCCCGTGCGGCAAAAGCACCACCGAAGAAGACGAAACCATCGTCCGGCAAAAACAGAAAGTAAAAAACTGCTGTCTCATGTAGTGAAGTGAACCCCTGAAGTTGGACAAACTTCGGGGGTCTTTATATGAAATACAGTTTTGGACTTAAGAAAGAAATCTACGATAAGCATCACTCAGTCGATCCCGATATTTCCAGCACTCCGGATCATACGGATCTCCCTCGAAGACATACCAGTACGCCGGCAGGAAGCGCGTACCGTTATTGCCGCTGACATCCCAGCGGTCCGAAGACATGATGAGCTGCGGGCCGGCCTTCTTGTCGGAGTTGATCGGATTTCCGGTGAATGGATTGACAGGATCGGAGATCAGATCCGATGTCGCAAGGACCGGGGTGTCGGCATTGGTCATGAAGTCCTCGCAGACGCTAAATCCCGTGGAATTAAAGTCCTTCACCATCAGAAGCGGCATATAAAAGCCCAGATCTTCGTCGTGGCACTTGATATCAAAATATCCGGCGCCGTATCCATGGTCGGATACCAGGATGATCCTGGTGTTGTCATATACGCCCATCTCGCGGAGATAGTCGAACCACTTACCAAGCTGGAGGAAAGAGGCCATGTTCACGTGATAGTGGAGTTTCTGCACTCTCGCTGACATGTTCAGTTTCTTTCCGCCGATGTTGTAGCGGGAGCCGATATCCGTATCAAATGCGGTATTATCGACGAACCTTGCAGGAACGTAGTCCGGCTTCTGAAGCAGGCACGGCGAATGGGTCGTGTCGTTGGTCATCATCAGGAAAGTGTTCGCCGTTCCATCTTTTATCGAAGTGATCTCGGACAGATGCGTCAGCTCCGGATAATACTCCATGAAGTCATAGTCATATCCTTTGGCAGTGAGATCCGCGTCATCCTTTTTCTGGACGAGATCGGAAGCATTGGAGATACCGTCTGAACCGGCATCGCCGGACGATCCGGTCGCGCCCGAGCTTTCATCGTTATAGGCACCACTGTCATAGAAGGTGTCCTGAAGAAGGACCGGAGCGATCTTCATCAGGGAATAGCAGAAGAAATTCCTGTTACGGAAAGAGGTGACCAGATCCGAATACTCTTCCAGGTCCATCTCGCCCTCAAAGAAGTTGAAATGATCGGCGGTATTGTAGAGGTGGAATTCCGGATAATCACTATAGATCGACAGATCCGGGATCTCGGTATATCCGGCATACGGCGGATCGAAGATGGTTACCTCATACCCGTTCTGCCCGAAAAGCACCGGCATCACTTTCAGTGCTTCGTTATGTTTCACGGACATTTTCTCGGTGTCTCTCTTATTCAGCCGTCCCGGGACGTACTCATATCCGCCAAAGAGCGCAGGTGCGGCAAGATTCGTATGTCCTCCGTAGGAGATCGTGTTCGGATAGTAGGTGAAGCCGTCAAACTGCTCCTTGAGCTCCGGCTTTTCTTCGAGAAGATAGGGAACCAGCGGTCCGATCGCACGGTCGAGCATCAGTACAACGACATTCTGGCCTTCCCTGGATAAAGTGATAGTCGGTACCTGATCCGAGTATGTGAATCTGTTTCGGAAGGACCGGTACGTCTGATGGACGGATCGGATGCTGAATGCGGATAATCCGATAACTCCGACGATTCCTGCGATGAGGACGATGCGGACGAGGGTCCGGAATTTCTTGAAGAAGAAGTGAAAAGCGAGGACCAGGACGAGCACGATCAGAGAATTGATCAGGTACTCCGAGAGCTTGAAGACCGGGAATTCTTCGTACTGGAGATTCGGAGAAAGAAGTCCCCGGTCAGTTCCTGCGGTCAGATAGTCAACGATCGAGATGCCGCAGATCAGCCAGATGCCCTCACTGAAGTAGGACTTACTGCGTTCTTTCATGAAGAAGTACAGGATCCCTCCCCACAGTACCCAGAGTCCAAAGGCGAGACACATGGTGTAAAGGACATGAAGCGAAGGGTCAAAGGGGAAGCGCACATTGATAAATTCTTCCGGCGAGGCGGAGATAACGTCGATCGGGATGAGAAGACCTGTAAGGACGGACATCAGGAGCGCGCCGCTGAAAAATATCAGGGCATCCTTCGGTCTTTCCTTGCGGGGCTTATCCGTCTTTCCGGTGCGTGACAGGAAAGGAAGGAGGAGAAGCAGGCTCAATATGGAAAGAAGCACTTTCTGTCTCATGTCAAGCGACCCTGCCGTCCAGGTCAGAAGGAGAAGGGAAGCTCCCGCGGCCGCAGCGATAAAGCTGAGGATCTTTTTCGGATCCTTGAGCTTATAGAAGATATTCTTCATGAGCGAGAATACATTATTGAGGAGCCAGTAGAAAACGAGTCCGGACGGGGAGTGGTAAAGCAGGATCAGGAAGAAAAGCGCCAGTCCATATACGCGGAGCTTCTCGCTTACCGGATGTCCCTTGGTATAGACGAACCCCGAGATGATATTGATCAGAGTCATGAGGATCGGAAGAATGTTGACTGGGAAACTGCCGATCATAAACAGGGCATCTTCTTTTCCGAGATCGCTGATAAAGCCGAAGGACATGCCTTTCAGGCTCTGCATGCCGGAGAGAAGATTATATGCCGCGATAAAGAACGGGATCTGCAGAAGAAGAGACGCCGAACTGCGGAGGGCATAGATCGGGGAGTAGTGATTCTGGCGGTAGAAGGTCTGAAGGATCATGAAGCGCTTGTCTCCGGAGAAGGTCTCCTTCAGATGCGCGATACCGGGAGCCATTTTCTCCCGCGCATCCCGCTCCGCGGCCTGCAGCTCATCCGCCCGCTTATAGAGGGGCAGCACGAGGAAATTTACCGTGATACTCAGCACGATGATCGACAGGCCCTCGTTTCGGATCAGACGGTTGGAGATCGAGAAGATCGTCTCGAAAAAGAGCTCGAGCGGAGCGATAAGAGTGGTGTAGAGTATCGACAGAAACGACATTTAACTTACACCCTCCTTCAGAATAATCAGTGGGATCAGAATCTCCCATAAAGCAATATTTTATAACTTTCATGGAATTACTTCAACGATATCCCGATCCTGAAGATCCGGGGCGAGCGTTCCTCTGATGGCAGAACAGCTTTATTTCCGCGGTCGACGAAGGAGGCCGCTCGGGTGTAAAATGTGTAATGATTCTACGAGATCGGAAGATATAACATGGCATATATTGAGTTTAAAGACGTAAAGAAGATCTATAAGACCGGCGATGTCGAGGTGCATGCGCTCGACGGCGCAGACTTCTCGATCGAGAAGGGCGAGCTCTGTGTGATCCTCGGCCAGTCTGGCGCAGGCAAGACCACGCTTCTGAATATCCTGGGTGGTATGGACACGCTGACCAGCGGGACAGTACTTCTCGACGATCAGGAGATCTCTTCTTTAAAGGAAAAAGAACTTGCGAACTACCGGCGGACGGATGTCGGATTTGTGTTCCAGTTTTATAATCTGATCCCGAATCTCACGGCGATCGAGAATGTCGAGATGGCCTCCCAGCTGGTGTCCGATCCGATGGACCCGGAAGAGGTCTTAAGCGATGTCGGTCTTTCTGATCGGAAAAAGAACTTCCCGGCGCAGCTGTCGGGCGGTGAGCAGCAGCGTGTGGCGATCGCACGTGCGGTGGCCAAGAACCCGAAGCTGCTGCTCTGTGACGAGCCGACAGGAGCACTTGATTACCAGACCGGTAAATCGATCCTGAGGCTCCTCGCGCAGATGTGTAAAGAGCGCCACATGACTGTGGTCATCATCACGCACAACTCGACACTGGCAGCGATGGCGAACCGCGTCATCCGCATCCGGAGCGGCCGGGTCGTAAGCTGTGATGTGAATCCGGATCCGAAATCCATAGAAGATCTCGAGTGGTGACCGGAACATGAAGAGAAGTTACTGGAAGATCGTTTTCCGAAGCATCCGCGGCAGTATCATGCGCTACCTGGCGATCCTGATGATCATCGCGCTCGGTGTCGGCTTTTTCGCCGGATTAAAGAGCACGATGCCCGCCTTCTATGCGACAGGGGACAAGTATATCCGTAATCAGGCGCTCTTCGATTTCAGGATCCTCTCGACGATCGGATTCGATGAGCAAGACGTAAAAAAGATCGGTGAGCTTCCCGGTATCCGTGCCTGCGAAGGCGCCTCTTTTAAAGACGGACTCGTCACCAGAAAGAGTAATAAAGAAGAGGGAAAAGAAGACCTCGTCGCGGTCGTGCGTTTCCACACGATGACAGAGGACGTGAATACACTTAAACTGATCGAAGGAAGACTCCCGGAAAAAGATAACGAAGTAGTTATCGATGAGTACGAGTGTCCTTCCGATTTCCTGGGAGATACTCTGATCTTATCGGATGCGGATGGTTTTTCGTATTCGGAGTATGAGGTCGTCGGATTCGTACGATCTCCTTACTACCTGAATTTCCAGAGAGGAACGAGTGAGATCGGCGACGGAACGATCGACCGCTTCGTATATGTCCGGAAAGGAGGCTTTGTCTCTGATCAGTATTCCGAGTGCTTCGTGAAGATGGATAATGATGAGAAAGCTTTTTCCGATGCATATGATGAGGCTGCGGCTTCCTTTGAAAAGACACTGAAACCCCGCGTGGAGGAGGTCGTTGCTGCCCGTTCTGCTTTTTTCGGACTTCCTGATTCCGCGGATTACTATATCCTCAAGCGCGATACGAATGTCGGCTATGTCAGCTTCGATAATGATGCGAAGATCGTGGATGGTATCGCATCCGTTTTCCCGATCTTTTTCTTCGCGCTGGCAGCACTTGTCTGCTCGACGACCATGCAGCGTATGGTCAGTGACGAGCGGTCCGAGATCGGTACGATGCGCGCTGTCGGCTACTCGAAATTCTCGATCATTCTGAAGTATGTGATCTACTCCGGTTCTGCCTCCGTGATCGGTGCGGTCGGAGGATTTGCAGCGGGAACGAAGATCTTCCCCTTCACGATATGGAAGGTCTATGACATGATGTACGGATTTGCGCCGATCACTTTTACCACGGAGATCCCGCTGTTTCTGATCTCGCTTCTGGTATCGCTTCTTTGCTCTGTCGGAGTGACGATCGTGACATGCTTTTCCGAGTTCACGGAGACACCGGCGGAGCTTGTCCGGCCGAAGGCACCGCCGTCCGGAAAAAGGATCTTCCTGGAATACATTACGCCGGTATGGAAACGCTTGTCGTTCCTGCATAAAGTCTCTGCGAGAAATGTATTCCGCTTTAAGAAAAGAATGTGGATGATGATCATCGGGATTGCCGGATGCACGGCGCTTCTGATCACTGGATTCGGCCTTAAGGACTCGATCAATAATCTGATCAACTTCCAGTATGATGAGATCATGACGTATGACGTGTCGGTCAGCTACAGCAAAAACACGACAGAAGAAGAGATGGAGAAGATCCTGGAAGAGGCGGACAGCAGGACGGGGATCGATACGGAGAAGATCCTGATCCGCAAGGAACACATGAAGCATAACAGTTCCAGTGCGATCCGCGACGTCGAGCTCTTCATCGCCGACGATCCGAAGTTTACTAACTTCGTCCGCCCGCACAAAGGAACGAGTGAATATGGCCTTCCGAAGGAGGGGACGATCGGCATCAGCCTGAAACTTGCCGAGAGCAATTCACTATCTGTCGGAGATACGATCACGCTCGAATATGGAGAAGAAGGAAAGACCATCAGCCTTCCGATCGATTATATCTTCGAAAACTACACCTACCACTATGCCATTATCAGCGCAAGTACATATACAAGTGCTTTTGGAGAAGAATACGAGCCTTCGGATGCGCTCCTGCGCGTCCCGGAAGGGAGGTCCTACGAATATGGCTCCGCCGTCGGATCCGATGCGAAGGTCTCAGCCTGGAACATCATGGAGGAGGGAAGAAAGAGCTTCTCGGAAACGATGGAGAAGATGAACTACATCGTTATCCTCGTGATCATCTGCGCGGCGCTCCTCGCTTTTATCGTGCTGTTTAACCTCAATAATATCAACATCGCGGAGCGGACCCGCGAGATCGCCACGCTCAAGGTCCTCGGGTTCCGGAAAGGCGAGACCGGAAGCTATGTGTTCCGTGAGAACTTCATCCTCTGCCTGATGGGATTTGTTTTCGGAATTCCGATGGGGATCTATCTGCACCGCTTCGTGATCTCGCAGATCAAGATGGACATCGTGGCATATAAGATCCTGATCTTCCCGCAGAGCTATGTATATTCGCTGCTGCTGGTCATCCTTTTCTCACTCGCTGTTGACCTGATGATGCGGGGAAAGATCCGGAGGATCGACATGACAGAGTCCCTGAAGAGTATCGAATAAAAAAGAGGCTGATTCACTTCCGGAACCAGCCTCTTTCATTCTTTATGTGTGTCTTATTTCGGGGAAGAATGCGTCCTTCCCGGGATGAATGATCAGTTCAGAAAAGAACCATCATCGAGATCATCAGGTGAATCAGAAGATCCATCGGTGGAAGCGGGACGTGCCCAGATCGGTCCATCCGGTGACGGAGCTACAGTCACATCATCGGTGTCGGTATTCTCCTTCGGGATGCCCATCTGAGGAAGACCGCTGTTCTGGTTTCTTGTAAAGGTATCCACCGGGTCGGGATCCGAATAAGAAGTGGATCTCGAGCTCGAGGAAGAATAAACATACGAGTCGGCCTTCTTCTTATTGGACATGATAATGAAAGCGAAAACGATACCGCCGATGATAATGATGCCTCCGAGAAGAACAGCAAATACCCACATCGGGATATGGAATCCGCCGCCGCCTTCCAGAGTGAACTTCGCATAGATGAATTCCTGTGAAGAAAGAAGATTCCAGGTGAGAGTCTTGCCGGAAACTTTGGTCGCATTGCTCTCGATAACTTTTCCCGGAACTTCCAGAACGAATCTCATGTAGCCGCCATAGCTGTCAAGCGCGTTTTCAGATGCGCCGCTGCTCTGTGCCTGGCTGGTTTCCGAGTCGTAATTCATGGCCAGGAAATATACGCCGTCTTCATCTTTGGTAAGGCTGGCCTTACCAAAATTAAGATTTTCGCCGGACATTCTCTCGATAGCCTCATCGAGTGTCTGGCCGTCCTTCTTAACGTAAATGCCGACGTATGTATTCTCATCTTCTGTCTCGATATAATCTTCGACTTCAAATCCGGCTTCAAGATACTTTTGTTTTGTTTCAGCAAGCTGTGCCGACGTAGACTGGCCCGATCCGGTCTGCATCGTCGCATATAGAAGTGAGACAGATGTTTTTCCGTCTTTGTCGATAGTGAGCTTGACCTCATAGCGGACACATCCCGCCAATACGAAAAGGAGCGACAGCATCATCACGATCGCGATCCTCTTAGCTATACCCTGTTTCCTAGTCTTTCCCATTTTTTCTTATCCTCCGTGCCCTGTAGCACAAACCCATTTATACCTACAATCAGATTGTAGCATATAGGTTGATAATGTCATATTTCTGCAAATATTGTCAATAATGGTTTACAAGTTTTATCCGTCCCTATTTTGCTTTCGGCGCAAAATAAAGTATACTGGATATGGCCGATAGCTAGTCGGGTTTACTTCATTTGGTCAGTCCAATCCGGCAATATCATCGGCTTTTTCTTTACCCTGTTTTAGTTAAAGCGGGGAGTAATCTTTCAGAAAAGGAGCAGCGGAAAAATGGCACCTGTTCGGGCTGAATACAGAGATCTTCTATTCCGGAAAAACATACTTATCTGTGACTCGCATGAATCTGAAAAAACCTTAAAGATCGGCCTCGGGGACTCGGAGCTTCCGCGGGATCTGGCCGAGTCGGAAGACTATGCGGGTCAGACGCTTCTTTCCCTGTCCAAGCTCCTGAATATCCGGATCACTTCGGGAGCAGACCTCGCCCGCCCGTTTATGGTCGAATATGCATCTTACATGATGGGATCGAAGGTCCCGACCGCTTTTTACAGGGGCTTCCCGAAGAGCGTCCGGAAGCTCCCGATCGAAAAGCTCCTTATCGATCAGCTCATCAGTTACTTTGTCACCTACGGGATGAATGATTTCTCCACGGCCCGCCACTCGATCTTCGAGACCGCTGAGGATATGGAGCGCACGGTGTTCAGAGAACCGGGCACTGTCAAAAACTTCACGATCATCACGCAGGAAGAAGCGGAAAGAAAGATCATCTCCCTGGTGAAGGATATGTTTTCTTCCACACGTCCGCTAAACGAGGAAGCGGTCAAGGTGATCGCGCTGGCGGTATCGGATTTCGGCATCGTTCCGGAAAGGATCGCATCGAAAAACACCGCTGTCCGTCTGTATCTTGCGACAGGGGATATCTCATTTACGAAAGATCTGTATCTGTCGGATACGATCAAACTCGTGGAACAAGTGCATTTCGAGCAGAATAAAAATTCCCGGCCGACCGCACTTAGGTTTCACACCAATCAGCTGAACCTGAAAAACCGCGACAGAAAACTCATCAGAAAGCTGATCGATCAGTGTTTCGAGACCGGGCGGACCGACACGAAAAACTGCTATGAAAAAAAGAAAACGTGGGCAGGACTTCTGCACCACATCCACTATAAGGCGCGATGCGATGCGGCGGTGGAATTTCTCTCCGCGATGCGGGGGAAGGAGAATCTGTCTTCTTATTCGAGATTTGAAGAAACTTTAAGTGAGGCCGGTGTCCTTCCGGCGGCGGATGTTCTGCTTCTGGAAAAAGGACCGGGTGCGCTTCTTCGGAATCTGAATTATCTGGCCAGCAGATGCAGATCCGAACAGGAGCTGGACCTTCTGATCGGGAAGGCTTTCGGCACAGAAAAGACCAATCCCGTCATCCTTCTTCAGATGCTCTGCATGTATTGCGCAAAAGAGCGGACCGGATATCTCGGAAGAACTTTCCAGTTTACGAAGGGCGATCTTCTGCGGGTCCATCACGAGACGGAGGAGGAAAAGAAGAGATCCCGCTCCGAGCTCGCATCCTGGCAGAGTGAAAAGATCCTCTGTTCGATCAGGAAACGCCTCTCGGAAGCGCTGTCCGGACGGCTCGGAAAGGTCTATATCCACCCGGATATGGAGAGGTTCGGTGTGCCTCTTAAAGAGAGTGCATCACAGGGAGGACCGGGTGTCCTTCCTTCCGGATCGCGCGTCCCGATCGGGGCGAAGCGGAAGATCCGCGGCTTTACCTACTGGGAGAAGGTCGATGATATCGATCTTTCCGTCATCGGGCTGAATGAGAAGGGAGAACAGATCGAGTTTTCCTGGCGGACGATGTCCGAGAACCAGAGTGAAGCGATCACGTATTCGGGGGATGAGACCAGCGGATACGACGGCGGCGCCGAGTATTACGATATCGTGGTCCCGGAATTCCGGAAACTCTATCCCGACACGCGGTATGTCGTATTCTGCGATAATGTCTTCTCGGATCTGACCTTCGACAAATGCGTGTGCCGCGCAGGTTTCATGGTTCGCGATCAGGAGGACTCCGGCGAGATCTTCGAGCCGAAAACGGTACAGTCTTCTTTTACCATAAATGCCCCGGGAAGATTCTGCTATCTTTTCGGGATCGACCTTCAGACGGATGAACTGGTATGGATGAATCTGGCGCGGGATGCGGACTGCTCTGTCGCCGGGACGACATCCATGGGATTCCTGATCGAGAAGTTCCACATCACCGAGTACATGAATCTGAAAATACTCTTTACCCTGCTGGCGGAAGAAGTGGTCAGTGACCCCGGTCAAGCAGATGTCCTTCTGGTACCGTCCTCCTTCGAAGTGAAAGATCAGGAAGACGGAACACCGAAAGAGATCATCCGGGAATATGATTTCGAGCGCATACTGGCGCTCCTGGAAGTGGAGGAATAATCTATGGATCTGAAAACCGCATTTGCCGGCAGGTTTAAGGTGGGCGCCGCGATCTCGCGCATGAACTTATCCACCCCTGCCAACATGAAATTTCTTATGGATCAGTTCAATAGTTTCACGGTCGAAAACGATATGAAGCCGATGTTCTTTCTGGACAGTGAAGCGAATTTCAAGGAGCCGGAAAAGTATAATCTGGCGCCGAAGCTCCGCTTTGATTTCGCATCCCCGTATCTGGATTTTGCCAAAGAACATCACATCCCGATGCGCGGACACACACTGGTCTGGCACAATCAGACACCGAAGTGGTTCTTCTGCAGGAACTACGATGAAGGCGAAGGCCTCGCGGACAGAGATACCATGCTGAAAAGACTGGAGAACTACATCCGCGGCGTACTCACCTTTGTCCAGGAGAACTACCCGGGCCTGATCTATGCCTGGGACGTCGTCAACGAAGTCATCGATGAAGGTGATTTTCGAAAATCACTATGGACAGAGACCGTCGGGACAGACTTCGTGATAAAGGCTTTCGAGTTCGCAAAGAAGTACAAAGCTCCGGAAGTGAAACTTTTCTATAACGACTACGATACTTTCGAGCCCTGGAAAAGAGACCTCATTATCGAAAAGGTCCTAAAGCCGCTCCTTGCGGAGGGACTTGTGGATGGCGTGGGCATGCAGACCCATCTTCTGATGGATAATCCGGATCTTTCCGAATATGAGATCTCGCTTCGAAGCTTCGGCGCGCTCGTCTCTGAGGTCCAGATCACCGAGCTCGACATCCATAACGCGGATGCATCCGAGGAGTCCATGGAAAGACTCGCTGATAGATATAAGGAGCTTTTCACGATCATCTTAAAGGCGAAAGACGAAGGAAAAGCCAATGTCACGGCAGTTACTTTCTGGAATCTTCTGGATGAGAATTCCTGGCTGACGAATTTCAGAAAAGAAAAAAGCCACCCGCTGCTTTTCGAGGGAAAGTGCTGCGCGAAAAAAGCCTATTACAGTGTGCTTGAGACAGTCGTTCCCAAGGATCAGATCGAGAAGTGGAAGCCGGAGTACCCGGATCAGGACTATCAGAGTCCGCCGCCATTTGAGTATTTCAAGACCATGCGCAGCTTGATGTATCACCGCATCCATATCGAGCCTCATATCGATCTGTGCTTCGAAGAGTACGGCAGCGGGGACAATTACATCCTCTCGGCGCAGGTCGGCTTCTATCCCTTTGGCATGCAGCAGAAACTGGCATCGATGGGATATCACGTCATCTGCATCACGCTGCGCGGTTTCTATCCGTCTTCGTATGTGGAGGAGGACTATGGTGACCGCTGGTACGATGTATTCGCAGAAGATGTGGTCAAAGTGGCCGATAAACTTCACATCGGCAAGTTCTTTTACATGGGTGCCTCGCACGGCGCCGGAGTCGGCTGGCATCTGATGCTTCTGGCCCCGTCACGAGTCAAGGGCTTTGTCGCTTGTGTTCCGGGCCCGCACAGCCTGGCAGAAGGCTCCATGTCGATGCGGCAGATGGTGCTGTCAGGCATCATCAAGGAACCGCCGCCGATGGATCCGCCGATCGATAATGATCCCCGCCGTGAAAAGAGAAGAAATTTCCGCTCTGCCCATATCGCGATGAATCCGGAGCCGGATCCGAGGGAGAAAGCGATCAATTACGGAAGACCGCTTCTTAAGTTTAAGACGGAAGAGAAGCTCTGTGAGGCGCTAAGAACGATCGAAGTCCCCACCCTGATACTGGGTGCCATTGACGATCCGATCAGCACTCCCGAGCTTATGATCCGTTCGGCAAAAGCACTTCCCCACTGCAAGATGATCCTGTATTCAAACTGCGGCCACAACATCGATACCGATCTTGTGGAGGAGCTCTCCGGCGAAGCCGACAGGTTCATGAAGCAGGTGGATCACGACGGGCGTGTCTATGCATGGGATATATGATATAATTGGAAAGACTTTAGTTTAAACAAAGGTAGCGCACTATATGGAAGAAATTTATCAAAGTTCTGAAGTAGTACTCCGTTATATCGTTGAGTTCTCTACTTTGCTTTTGGAATTATTCGGCATATGCATCCTTGTGTTCTCGGCGATCAAGTCCTTTGTCTTCTGGATACGAAGAGACGACTCCATCCGCCTTCAGCTCGCGCAGGGAATCGCACTTGCGCTCGAGTTTAAACTGGGCGGTGAGGTCTTAAGGACCGTTGTTGTCCGTGAGTGGGCAGAGCTCGGTATCCTCGGCGCCATCATCCTCCTGCGTGCGACCCTGACCTTCCTCATCCACTGGGAGATCAAGAACGAGAAAAAAGCACTTGCTCCGAAACTCGCCAAGAAAGCGGAAGCGGAGAAAGCGGAGAAAAAAGAACCTGATAAAGAACCTGTTAACGAATGATCAAAAAAGCATCTCAAAAGAGATGTTTTTTTAAATCAAGGGTTTTCCCGGGTCTTCCTCATAACGTCATAGCACAGGTGATCGCCACCATCCGCCTCGATGATGTGATACTCTTCATCGACATAACCGCGCTTGAGATAGATCTTCTTCGCGGGGAGTGAAGCATCCAGTTCGATGGCATCACAGTTTTCGAAGATCTTCTCTTCAGCAAAGTCCATCAGTGCTTTTCCCAGACCCTGACGCTGATGATCGGGAAGCACGAAGAGACGGTTGATGTGGTTTTCGGAGATGGTGACGGTTCCGACGGGGGAGCCATCGACGAAAAGGAGATAGACGAAGCCGTTTTCTATATCTGAGATGATCCTGTCCATGGAGTGGTGGGCGCTGAAGAATTCGACCGCGCCGGCAGGGTAGTATCTGGGATATACCGTACGGATGGTGGTCTGGGTGATCTCTGAAACGATGTCTGCATCTTTAGGCTGAGCAATGGTGATCGTTCTGTCCATGATTCTTCTCCGTTGTCTTCTAGATTGATTCAGATTGTATCACGGAACATGCTGAAAGAGGCTATGCTATACTGAACGAAAACAGACTTTTTTCAGGCATTGCGCTCTTAACGCTTTAAAGAAAATGGAGTAAAAAATGAAACAGCACTATAAAGAAATGCCATCTTCCCTTCAGGGAACATATGCTGAGTTTTCCAGAAATTTCGGGTTCGACTGGAAAGAATTCATTATGGGGATCCCGACACCGATGTTTCTCGTAACGACCTACAAATCCAACGGTCAACCGAACGCGACGATGCAGTCGTGGGCGACGTTTACCAGCGCGGATCACGGTAACGGATATTTCGCTGTTCTTGCCAGTGTTACAAAAGGCGGACACCTTCATCAGACGCTGAACGAGAAGAAAGAAACGGTCATCAATTTCATGTCTTCGGACAAGTACGAAGACTGCATGAAAACGATCCAGAATAATCAGTTTGAAGCGGATGAGATCTCCGCATCCGGACTTACCGTGGCGAAGGCTTCCTGGGTAGATGCGCCGATGGTAGAAGAATGCTTTATGAATCTTGAATGTAAGTATCTCTGGGAGAAGGAGATCGTTCCCGGAGATGATCACGTAATAGTGTGTCTCGAAATCGTTGGAGGACATGTTGACGAAGAATTCCTTGCGGACCGTTTTGGAGAAAAGAGTGTTTCGTATAACATCCACTACCCGATGGATCCGAATAACGTGAAAGAAAAAGGATGCGACTATGTTGCAGGTCTGAAGGTTACAAACCGATCTTACGAATATTGATTTAGGAGAAAAATGTAATGAGCAATATATTCGAACAGTGTCCTGTACTTGAAAATGAAAGATGGCTGATGCGCTTCGTGAAGGAGGAAGATGCGGACGATCTTCTACTGGTCTATGGGGACAAGCAGGCGCTGCCTTTTTTTACAGCGATAACTGTCATGGCTTATTTCAGTTTGACAGTTGA
>DFFH01000070.1 GCA_002368805.1 Mageeibacillus sp. UBA3781
AAAATAGAACGCTGCCGGATTATATGGAGCTCATTACCGAAAGGTAGTGAGCTTCTTTTATTTTCCGAAAAATGAAACAAAATTGTAATATTGGGGTTGAAATCCGGATAAGAATGGTATAATTGTTATAACTGTTGTATATAAGGGTTGTCGGATACACTACATCTTGTGTCTGAAAGGAAATGGAGAGTTGTTATGTGTGCAAAGATTTTAGTCGTCGATGATGAGCAGCCACTGGTTGAGTTATTAACAGCGAATCTGGAAAGAGAAGGCTATGAAGTAATCTCTGCCGGGGACGGTTTGACTGCGATCGAACTTGCTGAACACCAGAAACCGGATCTGATCCTTCTGGACTGGATGCTGCCGAAACTGGATGGTTTCGAAGTATGTAAGCGTCTTCGTCCGAAGACGACGGCTCCGATCATCATGGTTACTGCAAAAGGAGAAGAGATCGATAAGATCTTAGGTCTCGAAATCGGAGCGGACGATTATATCACAAAGCCTTTTAGCCCGCGTGAAGTTCTTGCCAGAGTAAAGGCACAGCTTCGCCGTGGTTCCTATGTGGATAAAGAATCAACAAGCACAGAGAATATCATTAAGATCGGTGAACTTGAGATCGATAAGAGCGCATATCAGATCCGCCGTGCAGGTGTCGATGTTGCCCTTACATTCCGTGAGTTCCAGCTGGTGCTTTTCCTGGCGGAAAATGCGGGACAGGTATTCTCCCGTGAAGCTCTTCTGCAGCATGTCTGGGGATATGAGTATTTCGGCGATGTCCGTACGGTCGATGTAACTGTACGCCGTACACGTGAGAAGCTCGAACCGGATCAGAATAATTACAGATACATCCTGACCAAGCGCGGTGTCGGATACTATTTCGATAAGTCGCAGTAAGCTTTTACGCTTCGGCGCAGAGGATGAAACAGTTGGAACAGGTAATTAGACGATTATCAATATGGGATCGGGTTTTCGAACCCGTTCCCATGCTTTTTATAGGACTTGTGCTCGGAGCTCTGATCGCAGGTCTTCTTGTCTATAACATTTTCTGGCTGTCTTTCTATAAGAAGAAGAGAAACCTGATGTTCCTCAATGCGGCCAACGGCGTCAGCAACTCGGTCATGAACATCGTACAGATGGGTGTGGTTGCTTTTACCGAGAAAGGAACACTTCTTTTTAACAATAAGACCTGTCTCAAGAAACTCCGCGTAAGTGAACTGCCGCAGTCCTTTACCGAATTCGTGGAAACCTTTGTCACTGACAAAGATATACTCATGGAACTCAAGCTCTATGAGTCGGATCTTCCTGAACAGAGACCGCCGGAATCGGATGATGAGCTTCCCGAGAGTGAGAAACTGGAATCCGTCACTACGAGAGTGGAGATCAAAAACAGGATCATCCAGTTTCATTTCAGTAAGCCGTTTTTCCCGCAGTCTTCCCTTCGCGGATGGGTCGTTGTCCTCGAGGATGTCACAAAGGCTGCCCGTCAGGAACAGCAGAGAAGACTTTTCGTATCGACGGTCTCCCATGAGCTCAAGACTCCTCTGGCATCTATTACCGGATACTCCGAATCCCTGATCGACTGGGGACTTCGGGAAAAGAGCCCGGATCAGATTTTCAGCGATGTCATGAAGATCAATGAGGAAGGCCACCGCATCACGGAGATCATCTCCAACCTGACCTATCTGTCGCAGATCGAGAATAATAAAGATAAGATCGACATGACCGTCTATCGGATCGATAAAACGGTAGAGGGTGTGTGCCGCAAGTATTTCGAGGATGCGGAGAAGAAGAATATACGCCTGTACTATGAGAGCCTGACCAGAAATATGCCGCCTGTCTTCGGCAGTAAGAGCATGATGGAGCAGATGGTGGGGAATCTCATCAATAATGCGCTGAAGTACTCTGCGGAGAATACCAATATCTGGGTATTTATCCAGGCACATGAGAATACGGTCACGATCAAGGTGCAGGATCAGGGAAAGGGAATCCCGAAACCAGCGGCGGAGAAAGTATTCCAGGCATTCTTCCGTGTGGATGAGACGGGAGCAAGATCCGCCGGCGGATCCGGACTGGGACTTGCCATCGTAAAGATGATGGCGGAGGTGCAGGAAGGCGAAGTCAGCCTCGTGACCCGCTGTCCGGAAGATGACGACAGCCAGAGATCGGAAGTAGGATCTGACTTTTATATCACGGTACCGACGGCAGCATCGACATTCCGGGAGACACTCGAGTGCATCCGGGATGATGCGGATCGGGAAGAAGTGCTTTTCCGTAAAGCAAAGCAATATATGGAAAAGATCAATAACGATGACTATGATCTCGGCTTCGATCTGAAGTCGGCCAGCAAGGAAGATGAGGAGCTTCTAATATCTCATCTCATTTTTATAGACGAATGTGATATGATAGATGAGGGTCCGGACCGGTATCCTTCTGAAACGGAAGAAGAACCGGCCGTGCCTCAGGCGGAACAGGCCGTAGAACCGGTCATCGGGCAGGTACCGGAATCATTTGAAGGGCCTGTGACCGAGAGGACACCTGAACCGGTCATGGAAACGGTCATCAAACCGGTGATCCGCCCGATACCGCAAGTCCCGGAACCTGAACCGGTGGCTGAAGAGGTTCAGGCAGAGGTAGTGGACTTAAGAAAACAGGAGGAACCCGGCGGATGGGTACCTCTGGCCAGCCGCGGAGCTACGGTGCTTACACCGGATCCGCCGGCGCTGAAGCATCCGATCTACGCGAAAGAAATGATCGGATCACAAAATGCGGAGAAACGCAGACAGGCTCGTAGAAGCGCAGCTAAGAAAGCAGCTTCCGGAAAAGAAGAGACCAGAGTAGCTCCGAAAACTCCGGCAAGTCCTGCGCAGATGCCTGCTTCATATACTCCGGCGCAGCCTGCAACAAGGAGCCTGCTCCGTCAGATGACGGATCCGGTTCCGGGAAAAAACACAGAACCGGCCGCAGGCGTGCCAGACAAACAGGATTAAGAGGGGATGTAAGAATATGACTAGTTATCGGATCGTTGGGGGGAAAAGACTGCAGGGCGATGTTAATATCAGCGGCAGTAAAAATGCCGTACTGGGAATACTTGCTGCTGCCATGATGCTGGATGGCCCGTGCAAGATCGAAAATGTACCGGATATTAATGATGTTCATGCGATGCTGGAGATCTGCGAGACCATCGGTGCGCAGATCACACCTTGCGGGGACGGCGTCTATGAGATCGACCCGACAAATATCAATACCTATGAAGCGACCCATCCGAAGGTCAAGAATATCCGTGCATCTTATTATCTTCTTGGTGCACTTCTGACACGCTTTAAGAAAGCAACGATGTTCATGCCGGGCGGATGTAACTTCGGTACCCGTCCTATCGACCTGCATCTGAAGGGCTTCAGAAAGATGGGAGCCCAGGGCACGAGAGCAACGGATATCCGTGATGGTATCATCCGTATCGTTGCCAATGAACTGAATGGTGCGCATATCTTTCTCGATGTAGTAAGCGTCGGTGCAACGATCAACCTGATGCTTGCCGCTACGAAGGCAAACGGACTGACAGTCATCGAGAATGCCGCAAAAGAACCGCATATCGTTGATGTTGCGAACTTCCTGAATGCAATGGGTGCGAATATCAAGGGTGCCGGTACGGATACGATCCGTATCCAGGGCGTTCCGGTACTTCCGGGCGGATATTCCTATTCTGTTATTCCGGATCAGATCGAAGCCGGTACCTACATGATCGCAGCTGCGGTCACAAGAGGCGATGTGACGATCCATAACCTTATTCCGAAGCATATGGAACCGCTGACGGTGAAGATGCTGGAGATGGGATTTGATATCGAACAGGGCGATGACTGGATCCGTGTTTCCATCGATGAGGATACGGAACTGGAACCGACGAACTTTAAGACTCGTCCGTATCCGGGATTCCCGACGGACCTTCAGCCACAGGCGACGGTACTTCTTTGTCTGGCACACGGCATGAGCCAGATGCATGAAAATGTCTGGGACAACCGTTTCCAGTATGTCCCGGAGCTGCAGTCGATGGGCGCATCGATCTCTGTCATGGAGCGTATCGCTCTCATTCACGGACCGGTACAGTTCAGCGGCGCAAGAGTAACGGCACTTGATCTTCGTGCCGGAGCGGCGATGGTGCTGGCAGGACTGGCAGCCGAGGGAACAACGACGATCACTTTCGCAAACCGTATCGAGCGTGGTTATGAAAAGATCGTAGAGAAGCTCCGCGGTATCGGCGCCGAGATCGAGCATATCGAAGAAGATGAGGAACATGTTGTTCCGGTGGATGACGAGTAATATGACGTCTCAGAATTCTTCCCGTCCGATCACGATCACGCCTCTTTTTTCCGGAAGCTCCGGAAATGCCATATTAGTCTCCACGGAAGATACAAGGATCCTGGTAGATGCCGGGATGAACTGCAAGAAGATCGTGGAAGCCCTGAATATGGTGAGGATCAATCCTTTTGACCTGAATGCGATCCTGATCACACACGATCACTCCGACCATATTTCCGGTCTGGATGTATTTACCAGAAAATTTTCTATTCCGATCTATGCCACCAGGGATACCTGGACCGGTATTCACCGTGCGGAGAAAAAGCCGCATCTTCCGAGTCTGGATTATGAGATAATCCCGGAACAGAGCTTCTCGATCGGAAACTTCGATATTATTGCATTTGATACTCCGCATGATACGACTGGATCCTGCGGCTACTGTTTCTCAACCGTTTCCAACCGTGCTGCGATCGCGACAGATATCGGATATATGACACCGGTGATCTTTGATCATCTGAAGGGCTGTGACGGGATCCTTCTGGAAGCGAACTACGATAAGGATATGCTCTGGAACGGGGAATATCCGTATTATCTGAAAAAACGTATAGACGGAAATAACGGTCATCTCTGTAATGATGACTGCGCAAGTACGATCGCGGCTCTCTGCAAAGCCGGCACGAAGCACTTTATCCTCGGTCACTTAAGTAAAGAGAATAATCTTCCGCAGGTCGCGGAGAGAACAGTCATCCGGGCACTTGAAGAAGCGGACCTCGTCCGGGACCGGGACTTTACTCTTCAGATCGCAAACCGCTATGTTCCGACAGAGCCGCTGATGCTGGGCGGAAGTCTGTGAGCCTCAAAGAAGGGGGACGCCTATGAAACTTCAGATCGTCTGCGCCGGAAAAATCAAGGAAAAGTGGCTCAATGAAGGTATCAATGAGTATATCAAGCGTCTGTCCCGATATACCACGGTCGAGATCACTGAAGTTCCGGATGCACCGGATACGATCCCTGCGGAACAGGCTCTGGATCAGGAAGGAAAGAGGATCCTCTCCCGGATCAGGGACGGGTCGTATGTGATCGTTTTAGATCTCCATGGAAAAGAACTCACCTCGGAAGAGTGGTCAAAACACGTCATATCCGGTTATGAAAAGGGCGGTGCCGAGCTGGTCCTGGTCATCGGCGGATCCAATGGTCTTTCTCCGGAGATCGTATCCCGGGCAAATGAAAGACTCTGCCTTTCGCCCATGACTTTTACGCATCAGATGACCCGGCTGATCATTCTGGAACAGGTCTATCGCGCATTTAAGATACACTTCGGAGAAAAATATCACAAATAAACGAAAAAAAGAAAAAAGTCAAAGCGCAAAAATACAAGATATTTTTTACAAAAGTGCTTTTCACATAGAAAGCGTTATTATACAATATAAATTAGTGAAATTGGGGAGTGTCAGCGTATGAGAGACTCAGTTAAAATTTTAATAGCTTGTATTGTTTGCCTGGGCGTCGTCGGTGCCGCAGGTATCTACGTTTTCTTTTCCCGCAATAAGCAGGATAACACACAGAACAAAATGGAGTTCCGGCAGAACGGCGATATTGTCGAATACCGTTATCAGGGTGAAGACGATAATGCCTGGCAGGAATTCGTTCAGGTAGAGGCTGTCGATAAAGGCGGAACGCTCGGTGATGTTGAGTGGAAAGAAGAAGACGGCTACATCAAGTATAAGAATGAAGATGGCGAATGGGTCAACTTCATGAAAAAAGATGCATTTACCGGTGCACAGGGTAAAGCCGGTGCACAGGGTGCTCAGGGTGTTCAGGGTGCTCAGGGCCTTCAGGGTCCGAAGGGTGATCCGGGTGCGGATGGCCGTGACATCGAGCTTCGCTCCAACGGAGGATATCTCCAGTGGCATTACACATCCGGCCGTGATCAGGAATGGAAGTCCCTCGTGGCAATTTCCGCGATCTCAGGTATGGATGGACAGGATGGCCGTGACGTCGAGTTTGGTAATACAGGCGGCATGATCTCCTGGAGATATAGAGGTGAATCGGATGCATCCTGGCGTCCGATCCTGGCAGTAGCTTCACTCAAGGGGGCAGATGGTCTGACCGGTATCCCGGGTGAAAAGGGCGCAACAGGTGAACCCGGTCCGACAGGTCCGCAGGGTCCTTCCGGTGAACCCGGTCCGACAGGTCCGCAGGGTCCTTCCGGTGAACCAGGTATCTCCGGTGTCCCTGGTACAAATGGTACAGATGGTAGAGAAGTGAAACTTCAGAAGACAGATACGGAGATCCAGTGGCAGTACGCAGGAGATTCCTCCTGGCAGACACTGGTTGCTCTGAAAGATATCACAGGCAGAGTTACCGCGGATATGGAACTGAGACTGGTCAAGGATGTTGTCGTTCAGGCGGCAGATCCGGATGCAGGCACTCCTGAGGTAAAGGAAGATCAGGTCCAGTACAGACCGAAGGGAAGCACAGACGACAGCGCATGGCAGAAACTGTGCACCGCTCCGGAACTCAATCTGACGATCACAGTCACTCCTGTTGCGAAGCAGTCCTGGACAGCGACAAACGCTGCTCCTTCCTGCACACTCGAATCCGGCAAGCAGTATTCCGTAACGATCACGGTTACCGGCGAGAACAGCACAACAGCTCCGGTTACGACCAGTGCATCCTGCGCAGGTGCGACAGTCAAGGGCACATGGGCGGCTGCAACTTCGACAGAAGTGGATGATGGAAACGGTGGAGTAACAACAACGATCACGAATTCCGCAGCAACCTATTCCGGCACATTCGTAGTGACCGGTGACGGATCGGCTCCGGCATTTACCGCACCGTCCGGACTTGCGTCCAGCTCTGTGACGATCATCATTACTGAACTTTAATTCTTAAGATAGAAGAGGAGATCCTTATGGAACGCCGTGATAAGATCAACTACTACCTGGACCTTGCCGAGGTAGTGGCAAAGCGCAGTACTTGTCTGAGAAGACACTATGGTGCGGTTATCGTAAAGAACGATGAAGTTATCTCAACAGGTTATGTCGGTGCTCCGAGAGGACGTGTGAACTGTACGGACAGAGGAACATGTGTCCGTGAGGCCCTTCAGATCCCGAGAGGCGAGAGATATGAGCTCTGCAGAAGCGTACATGCGGAACAGAATGCCATCATCTCCGCAAGCCGCGACAAGATGATCGGCGGAACCATGTATCTGGCAGGATATGATGCTAAGACAGGAGATTATATTGCTCAGTCCAATTCCTGTTCTCTTTGCAAGAAGATGATCATCAATGCGGGAATCGAGAAAGTTATTGTTCGTGATAACAAGGATGAGTACAGAGAAGTCCTCGTACAGGACTGGATCGATAACGATGAGTCCCTCGAGGGCAAGCGCGGATACTGATTTAAAACAGATAAACATCAAGGCGCCATTCCCGGCCTTAGGCCTGAGGAGGCGCCTTATTTTATTTCTTAAAATCTCGCAGGTTCAGAGCTGTTTTTCGATGACGGTGTTTCCGTCCAGATCCTTGAAAAGCACTTGTTCCTCTGTAAGGATCATATATCCACGATGAGTGTTCTGCTTCGGATAGGTGGGTGATCCTGGATTTAAGTAGAGGATGCCTTCAGGGAGATCCTCGCAGGCAACGACATGAGTGTGGCCGGTAAGAAGGATATCGCCTTCTTTCAGCGACGGCAGGTGGGAAGGATTCCATACATGACCGTGAGTGCAGTACACGAGGCGCTTTCCGAGCGAGAGTACGGCATAGTCCGCCATAATAGGGAAGTCCAGAACCATCTGGTCCACATCGGAATCGCAGTTGCCGCGGACGCAGAGAAGGTCGTTTTTCCTTTCGTTGAGAAGAGCAATGACACCCTTCGGATCGTAGGTGGATCCGAGAGGATTTCTCGGGCCGAAGTACAGGAGATCGCCGAGAAGCACCAGGCGGTCGGCCTGCTCGCGGTCATAGGCGTCGAGGATTTTCCTGCAGTACTCAGGATAACCGTGGATGTCAGATGCGATAAAATATTTCATTCGTTAATAGATTTCCTTTCTTTTTCTCAGGCGGCGCATCCCCACTTAAATACCAGATTGATCAGGATCAGCTGAATGATCGCAAAGAGCGGCACAAGCAGGAAGAACTTCGGT